>PCSZ01000026.1 GCA_002786495.1 Candidatus Uhrbacteria bacterium CG22_combo_CG10-13_8_21_14_all_47_17
AAAAAGGGCGAGAAGAGCTCCTCCTAGAAGAAACACAATGTCCCCGCTTTTTTTAGCGAGGTCAGAAAGAGAAAAGGGACGGAATAAATTCATGGAATTCTACAGACAATCAAGCTTCACTTTCCCCGTAGGGAAGCGAAAAATAACCGTCTTTGCATATATGCGTGGCTTACTGGAAGCGCTACCCCAGCGCTTCCCAAGTCACAACCTAATTATATAGACAATAACCACTAGTCAGCTACATGGCTAAGATTAGGCAAAAAACTGACCTTAGCCAAAAAGTATCCCTGTGTATAAACTGCTAACAACTTATTTCTAGGCTAGGTATAGCTATAAAAAATACTTTTCCTAATAAAAACAGGAAGCAAAAACAAGAACCCTGTAATGCCATGCAATACAAAAAACAGGCTGGAAACGTCATATAAGCTCATCTTTATGAAGTTACGCCTGTTTTTATAAGCAAACTATTCGTATGTGGAAAACTTGCGGACTATGCCTATTTTGCTTTTGTATCTGCTTTTTGCAGCGGAATATGTTTGTCTACGACGCCTTCTTCCTTTCCTGTTAAGTCAATGTCTTCAGACGTGTATGCACCATAGCCCGCTTTCTGTGCGGTAACGAAAAATACGTTTTCATTCGCAAAGAAACCGTAAACACCTTTCGCATCTGTAACCTGCGTTTCAAGCAGCTTATTGTATTTCTTATCAAAGATACGTACGACGGATCGCCCAAGCGGCCTTCGGCTCTTTGCGTCATACACAACGCCCCAACCTTTTGGCTTACCGGCAAGCGCAAGTCTCCTAAACAATAAATAGGTTAGAACTTGTCCAACAAGCATCGCGGCCAAAAGGATGCTTGGTGCGATGAATAAGGCAAAGAGCGTAACCACAACGCTTAAGAGTGCGATGGCATGTTGAAGTTTACGAAGATACTTTTTAATAATCACCTTCCGAGGAACCTCTTCTTTAACGAGCGGATCGATCGGAATGTTCGCACTAATATTCGATTCTTCCTTCACTTCAATATTTTCTCCATGATAAACATCTAAGAACGGGCCATCTTCTTTTACACCGACAACAAACTTCGATGGAAATTCATAGCCATTCTTCGCCGCTTCCAAACGATACACGCCAGGCTTTGCACGGAAAAAGAATCGACCTTTTGAATCCGTAATTCTCGTTTGAACAACAAGACCTGTCTTGGCATGAATAAGACGCACGGCAACAAGATCAATCGGTTGTTTTGATAATGAGTTGTAAACAATTCCAAACTTCTTTCGCTTTTTTTTGCCCAAGAGCAGAATCGGCTGCGTTAAGAAAAACCAAATGTAATTCAACAACCCAATAAGAGAAGCTGAGGCGAGCACGTTTGCGGCCGCCGCAATCAATACGACCGGCGCAACGATCGTTGCGGCTTGTTGAGCCTGCTCTGATTGCAACGCTTCTAGAACAGCTCCAACGATCGGTGTCTTAATTCGAGAAGCAAGAACGATGTCTTGAGAAAGAATATTATTACCTACATGAATAACACGCTCCTGAGAAACATAATTATCGTGGGTGATTTTGAGCGTATAGGTTCCATTCGGAACAAGGAATGCAAAAGAGCCGTCTTCGTTTGATTTTATAGGATTAGCTTGGCCATACCGCGAACCATCCCAAACAACAGTACCTGAATCGTCATACAAAGTAAGCGTTGCATCGGCCAGAGGTGTTATTTGGCCAAATAAGTTTTTGCCCAAAACCCTGCCGAGTGAAACAAGAACTAAATTGTTTACCGCCTCAGCTTGTGATCCATCTTCAAAATTAAGATGTACCGTAGCCGGTTGTGTTCCAGCACCACCGGAAGGGACAAAGGTAGCACCCCAAGCGGCTCCCCCTGGTAATGGTGTTAAAAGATAAGTTGAACCCTGAACAGAAAGCGTTCCGCTTGTAGGCGTTTGTCCAATACCTACAATCGATACTTGAACTAAAATAGGAGAACCTGAAATACCCGTAATTGTTCCATTCGCATCTGGGCTAAGCGGGATTTGTCCGGCTCCTCCAAAATAAAAAGGTTGAATTACAATCGACGAGACAGGAGGTGTCGGACTTACAGGTGGCTCTGGTGAAACAACCGGCGGAATAACAGGCGGAGTTGTTGTCGTTGTTCCTTCCGGCGGAATAACAGGCGGAGTTGTTGTCGTTGTTCCCGTCCCTCCTGAAGCTGGCGGTGTGCCAGGCGGAGTTGTAGGCGGTGTACCCGGTGGCGTAACAGGAGGAGTCGGCGGAGTCGGTGGCGGCAACCCGGCTAAAGGCGTTGCTTGTGCAACAATACCGCTACTTCGATTGCCCGTAACATCGTATGCAAAGTTTGTATAAAAATAGGTCGTTCCGTTTGTTAAACCGGCATCCGTCATGGCCGTCGCGTTTCCGGTATAAACGATTCTTCCGTCAGAAGGACTTACTGGATAATGATCCGTTCGGGCAATAATAAGAACATGATCAAAATCCAGATCCGGCGGATTGGTCCAACGAAGTACATTAAGCGCGTCTCCCGCTGTAGCAGTGAAGGCCGAAGCATTTGCCGGAGGCGTAACATCGCTCCGCGTTAAAAAGGTATTGTCACCCGAAGAAGCGCTTAAGCCCGTAGCCTCTACAGATGAAACTTGGAGGTGGTATAGCTGCGCCGTGGAAAGACCGGAAAGGATAACCGCGTGATTCGTAACAAGCGCCGCGGCCGTCTCCTGACTTGTATAGGCCGTACTAAGCCCATAATCCACAATACTCGTTGAAGGAATATCTGTATCCCAAGCGATAACCGCCGAATGATCTGTTATAGAAAGGGCTCGCACATTTGTAATCACGGGCGGAGACGGTGGCGGAAGCGTACGGAAAGTAAAGTCACCCGTTGAAGCCGTGTTTCCAACAGTGTCACTTGATGAAACTTGATAATGATATAGCGTATCAGGCGTAAGACTCGTTAAAGGAATCGTGTGTGCCACAACATAACCAGCATCACTCCCCGTGTTCCCATAGGATGTATCTACGCCATAAGAAACCAGCGAGTTTGCCGACGTGTCCGTATCCCAAGTGATGTTCGCACTTGTTTGTGTAATATTAATTGCTTGAACATTTGAAATAACCGGTGGGGTTGCGCCCACCGTTCCGTGGCCACTTCCGCCGCCACCGGTTATAGGAGGACTTGAAACCGTTGCACTAATATCTAAATAATGATCTGACCCGATAAGAAGCGTAATGCCTCCAACGTCGCCAAACACCCCTGAGAATGAAAGATTATATGTACCGCTTGAAGATGGGTTTACGATTTGATTGCTTCCGCCGCTCGCATTTGTACCGATAAAAACGCTCACAATATCGTTAGCGGCAACCTCTCCCGCGGCGGCATCCGTTGGAGGCGTGAAGGTAATAACCTGACCGGAAACGGCAACGCCCCAAACACCCGCTGCGGCCGATGCGGCCAATGTCTCACTTGTTTCAAGGCCGATAGCAGGCCCATGAGACAAGTCAAAATCTCCTACCACCAAACCCGTGAGATCAAATCCGGGCGCAAATGTATAAACGATTGTATCTCCCGAAGCGCTTACTCCTGTAGGCGTTGTAAAATAAATCGCATGATTTGAAGAAGCGGAAGGCAGCTGATCGCTCATTATATCACTCACGCCTGAAACGCTCGCCGCTTGTGAAAAATTGGCGGGCAAAAACAAGAGCGCCAAAAGAAGCACGGTAAATACACGCTTGAAAACACGATGAACCTTCATAAAAGTGAGCATCAGATGCCCGCCTCGAGATTTTCCCGAGGCCGGAACCCGATTATCCTACCAGGAGGCTTCTGCGATAACGGCGGAACCAGAGCACAAGAAGAGCAACGACAACAATAAATGTTAGTCCAACAAGCGACATAAGACGCCAAGGCCACACATAGAATATAGTGGGCTGTGTTTTTTCAACGCCGTTCGCCTGAAGCGACAAGGACGCTTCATAGCGTCCAATCGCAAAGTTTAACCACTCTTTCTTCAGTTCAGAAAAAAATCCGCTGGAAACATGCGTATCATCTACCTTGTTCCAAGCAGTCTGAAATACACGCGTGGAGGACGGAAGAACTCTTGCCCCAGAAGCATTTACCTCATATTTCGCAACTGTTTGTCCGAACATGTTCTGAATACGAACTTCCCCGGTAGGAGAAAGGTGCACGTTTCCCACATTCTCAACGGAAGCTTCCAATGAAATAGGAAGGCGGTTTGTGTTTTGCGGAGATCCTGTAAACGAAGCAATATTAAAGTTCTGTATTAAATCGCCATTCACCGTTACCAAAAAGAGAACGCCTGTTCTCGGAAGAACGGAAACCGACTCCGTTGTTCCTGCCACGTCGATCTGTTCCGAAATAAAAAGAGCGGCATAATATCCCCCCGCTTTTGCATCAGCTGGGATAGTAATTTGAACAGGCAATGTCGCCGACTGATTTGCCCCAATTTGAAGAACCGGCTGACTCACGTACATCCACTCAGGCAAACCGCTTGTATCCGTCAACGGAAGAAATTCTTGCTGACCAAGTGAGCCTTTCGGAATAAATTTCTGTATAGAAAAGACATAAGCGCGAGGACGGTTTTGATCATTAGTGATTTTAATATTAACCACCTTCGATTCAGCTGGGCGAAGTGAAACCTCCTGAATAGCTGGTGCAACCGTAAAAGCGGCAGCGCTATGGACGCCCAAAACGCACAGAAAAACGAGGAAAAAGATGAGGATGCGCGCGCGAAATAAAAACATAATAAATTATTTAGTAATTTGCCGTAAGTGTGTAAAGAACTGTCTGCGTATACGTTCCGGCGACTGTCGCGTCCGTAACCGCTAGCTTGTAAAGCATTGCAACACGATCAGGGACGCCGCCCGTATCTACTCCACTTGTTTGAACAACGCGCTGTGTCGTTGTAACGCCGAGATCTGTATTAGCATTCACGGCAAAGGTACCCACGTTCTCCGATCCATACTCTTCTGATGCGAGCGACACGCTACCATCCGTAACAGAGGTCATGATATCCGCGGCAGCGTCTTGTAGCTCTTGATCTGCCTGAATGTAAACGCTGTATCCGCTTGCAACCGTTGAAAATACGGAAGAAACCGTCGCAGAAACATTCTCAACGCTTGCAGAAACACTTCCAAATGCAACAGCGTTCAATGTAAGACGATAAACAAAATCATCGCCTCCGGCAGGCACGGCACTCATAGTGCCGCCATTGCCATCAAAACCGTCAACCGTAAGTGTTGTACCCGCAATAGAGGCAATCTTTCCAACGGAAACCAACTCAGAGAAGCCGACGTTCTCAACTACCGCAATATAATCACCAACGGAAAAACCCGTTGCGGACGCGACGGTTACCGTTCCTCCGGCATTATCAAAAGCTGAATATACAATCTGCGTTCCCGAGTCTTCTGATCTTACATCCAGGGATAATTGATCGGCCTGCTCCGAAGCCCGGTATCCCGCTGAAAGCGTATAAGTTGCGCTAGTGCTTGTACCGGAAGCATTGTCTCCGAGAGTGTCATAAACACTAAAGTTTGTACTGGTACCAAGCTCATTACCCCCCGAGTTTATATTGTCCCAATTTATTAAATAATTTGTGCTCGACATCGCAAAAGCCGCGTTGGTAAACAACGCGAATACGAGAATGAGCGAAGCAAAGCGAATCAGCATGCAACTAAAATGATGCGACTTAATAAAACACGCTCTTATTATACCGCATTTCCTCAAGCTTACCAAAGGTGGATATGTTACTGTGTCGTAAAATACTGCTATGGCCACTCTTTTATACCCTGCCACCTAACAGCATATTTGTTTCACGTGAAACAAATCAAAATATACATAACCGACTTAATGCCGGGCTTTCTAAAAAACAGTTTTCTAGACGAGCGATTAAAACAAGCTTCTTTCATTTTCAGTCCATGAATACACCCCTCTTACACAGTAAGACAAAAAGACATTCAGCAACTTAAAGAATAGGCCACCTAAAAAGCAAAAAGTTTTTTTGTGCGCATTTATTAGGTGCTGTTTCACGTGAAACAATCTTAAAACGATTAAAGAGGCAACCAGAAACCCGGAACCGCACTGATTTTATTTTAAAATACAGCCACTTTTCGGTCTCTATGTAAAAAGCAACAGAAAACGAAACGTTGACTATTATAAAATAGTTATAACTAAACAATCACTTATTAGTCATCTTAATCATCTGATGTTTCACGTGAAACAATGTTTAATCGCTCACCAGAGAAACAAACTAGTCAGCCAGGCTCCTTCATGCATTAAAAATGTGATCATTGTTTTTTTGATCTAGAAGCAAACGAAGTCGGGTACAAAAAAACTTAAAATAGTGAGCGATAAAACCCTTAGACTTACAGGGCTAACAAATCCTTTATAACTGTTTCACGTGAAACATGGCACAATAGTTTAATAGAAGAGTTAATTTAACTTATTGTATTTACGTTTTTATACATTTCTCTAAAAACAGTACTGCGCAGATAAAACTCGAGCTAAAAGCCCCTGGAGCATGATCAACGAATATCTATGTATCAATCACTTAATATATGCAGAACCAGAAGCCGTGTTTAAAACACAAACAAAACAATCTAAAGATAAAATCCATGTTTCACGTGAAACAAAATAATTACGGCAGATGTCGTAATTATTTTATGGTGGACCGAAGGGGAGTCGAACCCCTGACCTCTGCAATGCGAATGCAGCGCTCTACCAACTGAGCTATCGGCCCATTAGAAAGATTGTTCTTTTTAAAACCAGATATTGTTTCACGTGAAACATCAAAAACGAATATGCCAGCCGCGTTTTTGGCTATTGCTAATTTTTTATTGTTTCACGTGAAACAGTTTCAAAACGGTTTTAACATTGTTTCACGTGAAACAATCGTGGATAGAAGTATCAAAGCACGATTGATCCACCTGGTGTCCGCACGTGGAGTCGAACCACGATCTAGAGCTTAGGAGGCTCTCGTTCTATCCATTGAACTATGCAGACTAGTGTGTCGTAAAATATACAACAAATTATTTTTACCTTTCTTCAGCGAAAAGTTCGGCGATCGCTATTATATTTCTGAAAGCGCCTACTGTCAACGCGTTTGCACGCAGCATCTTGACTAAAGTAAAATTGAACGCTAATCTACGCCCATCATATGCCAAACAAACGGTCAGCAATTAAAGAATTGCGCAAATCTACTGTTCGCCACGCCGCGAACTCTCGCATGAAGACTCATGTAAAGAGCCTTACAAAACAGCTTAAGGACGCTGTAACAGCGGGGGACAAAACACAAGCCGCGGAGATCGCAAAAAAACTGCAGCAAAGTGTTGCGAAAGCGTCAAAGACGCATGTTTTCCATAAAAACAAAGCTCAAAAGAAAACGAGCCGAGCCGGAAAACTTGTTTCAGCAATGAAATAAATTAAAAACGCCCCACCGGGGCGTTTTTTTAATACCTACGAAAGAAGCTCTGCAGCTTCATCATCCATGCACCAACCACGGCGTAAAAGCATGTACCCAAGCAGCGCCTCACCAAAAACTTTTTCCGTGTTTTGGAGCTTCGCTCGAGCGAGTTTCTTCTGAACAAAAGGATGAATGCCTTGACCACTTCCGTCACGAACGCGTAAAGCCGATCGTGATTGTGATAATAATATATTAATAATATCTTTTGCCTTCGTTGAATCTGCCAACGCAGCATGCCTATGCTCGTCTCGCGTTAAAAAAAGATCCGCCCTATCAAATACACTTGTTCCATCTTTTTGCAAAAGTTCATCAACAGAAGCTCCGGCAGCAGCTTGAAGCAGTGCCCCCCAAGCCGCCCAAGTATCTCCTTCGTACACGGAACCAATTTTTCGCACGAAGGCCTGATCTTGAATTTGGAGTTCTTTTGACAGTAAACTTATCGCCTGCGTAAAAGCAGGATTTTTACGCACAGGGGAATCATAAGAAACGAGTTTTACATTCTGCTCTGCAAAAAGCTTGAGCGCGGAAGCGGTTGGCACTTTTTCTTCAACGCTCACAACAATAATATTTTCCGGCTCTTTTACGAGCGCTTTTGCGATGTACGCAAGTTTTGCACGCGTCCCATCTTGAATAAGATTGCGCATGCGTAAAAATCGTCGTGGGGAAAAAAGACTGACTGTGTTGATTTTTTGGAGAAGCTGATCCGGCGCATCTTTTCCATGCAAATATTCAACACTATTTCCATCTGCGTCGTATTTTTTTTTAAAAACTTGCTCAAGTTCAAGCGCCTTTTTTGTCGCGTAGAATGTGTCCGGACCGGAGCATAAAATCAGCATGTCTGTATCTTGAAGCACAGAAGCACGCAAGTCAAAAAATAAAAAAACAAGCCCTGAAATAAAGGGCTCGTTTTTTATATGAGCGGCTTCATGCCACCCCAAGTTGATCCGGCTTTTGCTTCAACAACAATAGGAACGCCGATATCTTCAATTTGCTCCATCGTCTTTTTTACAAAAGCGGCAACCACGTGAAGCTCTTCATTCGGAACTTCAAAAACCAATTCATCATGCACCTGTAATAACATTCGCGTCTTTATTGAAACGCTTGGAAGTTCTTTATGAAGCTTGATCATAGCAAGCTTCATAAAGTCCGCGTCCGTTCCTTGAACAGGCATATTAATAGCCATGCGTTCCGCCTGCGCCCGCAACTGAGGGAGAGCAGACTGAATTTCCGGAATGTAACGCCTTCGTCCAAAAAATGTTTCCGCGTAGCCAAGCTCTCGCACCAAAACTCTCGTTTCTTCCATGTACTTTTTAATGCTTTTATACGCTTCAAAATAAGCCTCGATAAATTTTTTGGAATCTGCAAAAGAAATTCCCGCTGTCTGTGCCAAACCCTGCGGACCCTGTCCGAAAATCAGCCCAAAATTAATCGCTTTTGCGATGCGCCTCTGTTCTTTTGTCACATCAGCTGTACTCACATGCCAGATGGCTGTAGCGGTAGCCGTGTGCACATCCTCGCCTCGCGCAAAAGCGTCCAACATCTGCGGATCTTTTGCGAGAGCGGCTACAATACGAAGTTCGATTTGCGAATAATCACAAGACAACAATTGAAATCCTTTCTCGGCAATAAATGCTCCGCGAATTCTTTTACCGGCTTCCGTGCGAATGGGAATGTTTTGAAGATTCGGTTCTGTAGAAGAAAGTCTTCCCGTAGAAGTAACCGCCTGATTATACGTTGTGTGGACGCGGTGATCCTTGTCGGCAAGTTTTGGCAGAACATCAATATACGTAGAGAGAAGTTTTGAATATTCACGAAAGTCTTCTATACACTCAACAATCGGATGCGCCCCACGCAACTTTTCAAGCTCCGAAGACGCCGTTGAATAACCTGTTTTCCCACGCTTGATTCCCTTGGTCGGAAGCGCGAGATCTTGAAAAAGCACTTCTGCAAGTTGCTGTGGAGACGCCGGGTTAAAGGTGCGGCCAACCATTTTATACATGCGTTTTTCTATACGCTGTCTTTCTGCAGTAAGCTCTTTAGAAAGCTCTTGAAGATATGTCTCATCTATTTTTATCCCGTGTATTTCCATTTCAAAAAGAATCGGCGCCAAAGGAAGTTCGAAGCGCGTTAGAACGTCTTCCAAAGCCTCTTCCTTTAAAGCCGCGCGAAGCGAGGGGATGACCGCTGAGATGGCTCGAGCTCTCTGCACGGCACCCGAGTCCGGTGTGACGGCCGCGCCGCCAAAGCGCTCCGTTAATGAAGCGAGATCGTGATTTCGTTCGCCCGCGGCAAGAAGATAGGCCGCCAACATTGTATCGAAAGACCAAACATTCTTAAGAAGCCCCAAACCCGCGAGATGGCGCATTTCATTTTTAATATCATGCGCAGCAAAACCGATTGTCTGCTGATCAAATAATGCTTGTAGCGAGGAAAGATGCACCTTTGAAGAAAGAATTTTGTTGGAGAAAAAATAGACATTTTCAGTATCTGCCAAGGCGAGCCCGTGTACGGAACCGGCAAACAAGGAGTCGGCAGCGTCTACTTCTGTGCAAACAACAATTTCTGTCGCCTTCTGTAAAGTAGAAAGTGCCTGCGTAAAATCCTTCTCATTTTCGACAATCGCTTCTTCCGCACCACGGGAAGATCGGCGCTCTTTCGTTTTTAACGTTTCCTTTTTTACGTCTTCTTTTTGTACACGAGCGATAAGCGCCTTAAACCCTAGACGGCGCAAAAAAGCAACGAAGTCATCCGTGTCTTGAATATGCGCACTACCTTTTTGAGGAACGTACTTAATAGGAGCCTGTGTTTCAATTTCCACCAGCTTAAGAATAGCTGGCATTTCTGATTCCGCCTGTAATAATTTCTCACGCTGAGATTTTGGAATGGCGCTCGTCTCATCATGTGCCGCCTGAAAGACTGTTTTTAAATCTCTAAATTCCTGTAAGAGTTTCGTTGCGCCCTTTTCTCCAATTCCTTTAATGCCGGGAATATTATCCGACGGGTCTCCGCGCATAGCCTTGTATTCAAGAAACTGCTGCGGACTGAGGCCGTATTGTTTCATGAGCTCTTGCTCATCAAATAAAATAGTTTCGCTTACGCCTTTTTTAAAAGACAGCACAGAAATTCCCGGACGAATGAGTTGAAGCGCATCTCGGTCGCCCGTTACGATCACAACATCCCAACCCGCCTTAGCCGCGCGAACGGCAAGCGTACCTAATAAATCATCCGCTTCAAATCCATCCTTCTCAAGAGAAGGAATGCCAAGAAAAGCCAAGCCCTCTTTCACAAGAGGAATCTGGTTATAAAGCTCATCAGACTGTTGCTCGCGCTGCGCCTTATAGGCCGCATAAGCCTCGTGACGAAACGTAGGTGCTTTTGTGTCCCAACAGGCCGCGAAGGCATCAGGGCGCTCTTCTTGGAGAAGCTTCATTACAACCATGAGGGTTCCATAAACAGCGTTCACAACTTGTCCTTCCGGACTCGTAAGCGGTGGAAGTGCATGCCACGCACGATGAAGCAACGCGTTTGCATCAAGTAAAAATAACCTGCCCTGAGATTTCATATGGAAACAAGCGTAGCAACCGGCTTTGAATTTGCCTACTTATTAAAAAACGACCCGTGTGAAGTACACGGGTCGTTCAAGAGAGGATCGGGCGACGAGCGCTAGACGTTCGTGCCGATCAGTTGTTGCTCGCGCGGGGTGAACTCACCCTGCGGAACGTAGAAGGCGTTGTTGTCGACGTCCTTGGCAATGATACCAAAGACCCCTGTGCTTTCGCCCTGGCGGTTGTAGCTGTGGATCGGTGCGATCATCGCACGATCGCCGCGGCTCTTATCCCAGTCGGTCTTGCCGTTGTGCTCGATGGTGAGCATCCGACTCTCGCCGCCGGAGAAGGCGATGTCGACCATGACGCGCCCCTCGCTGTGAAGCGCACGACCAGCTCCGTGGAGCGCACCCTTCGTCTTGGCGATGCGTTTCCAGCTCAGTTGAGACTTGGTCTCGTTCCAGGCGCCGGCGAAGATGTCCTTCTTCGTGGACCCGTTCTGGAGGCCGAAGGCGTAGACCGTGTTGGTCTTCGCGTTGACGGCGAAGGGCAGATACTCCTCGAGAGTCTGCCACGGGGTGTTCTTGCCGTACTGGGCGATGGCGACGGTGTCGCCGAGACCCAGCATGACCAGCGTGTCGGGACGCTCGTTCATGGCCTCGAAGGACTCGACCAGGTGGTCAAGAAGCCCCTCGTTCCCCTGGAGGCCGATGAGCTCAGGCGAGCCCACCAGGATGGTGAGCGTCTCCTTCTCACCCACACGGAGGTAGTTCCGCATGACGACGACGTCCTTCGGTGGGTCGAACTTAATGGGCGACAACATGGTCATGCCCTTGAGGTTGGCCGGGGTCATGTAGACCTTCACCCCGTTGCGCTTCTTGGTCGGATCGATCGTCAGGCCAGCGATCTCATCGATCACCTTGCCCTTGAAGATCGAGGAGAGGTTGGCAGGCTGCGCCTGCTCGGTCACAAGGATGTTCTTCTTCACGTGGTCACTCCATCAGGTTCAGGTGGCGTTATACGCCGGGTTTTCTTTTGGGAACGTGCAACGGATAGAGTCTCTACCCGCTCGCAAGGCAGGATGGTACGTGAGAACAAATTTAACGTCAAGCCCCCCGCCTTGTGGATACAAAAAACCTCGTTATATAACGAGGTTTTTTTATGGAGGCGTGGGCGGGAATCGAACCCGCGAATAAGGGTTTTGCAGACCCCTGCCTTACCACTTGGCTACCACGCCCTGTTGTTTAGTGGCGGTTGCGATCGTAACAATGATTACACAAAAAGGGAAGCAGCCTAAAGCCGCCTTTTGGGCGGCTAGTTATTAGACTTCATTAGCTGTTGCGAGTTCCGCATATGGCTGCGGAAGCGGGGGATCCGGCGGACCATACTTTCCAATACGGAAATACTCCGCGGAGCGTCCCTTCCACTGGTCCCACTGTTTTGTACCGTCGCCCCACTCAATAACTTCGAGCTGAATATTGCGCTTGATGCCAAACTGGTTCATCGTATGAACATCGTCCATCCACACGTCAATACGATTTGTATAACGTGCGTTCATGCGATCATGCACCTCAAAGATCTTGTCACCGTAAACGGAAGGAATACGAACCTTGGTTCCAAACGGAAGAACATTTGTCGCAATAACACCGTCACGAACGACAGAACCGTCGGCGGTGATAAAGGGGCTTCCATCCGTTTCTTGAGGACGGCTTGTATAAGCAGTTGCATCCACACGCATAACCTTAACGGCTTCTGGGCGCGGTGTGGCCTCAGCAATATCAAACGATTCCGTTACCGATGCATCCGGACCGGTCAAAACAGTCGCTTTGCCGAAGAGGGCGTCAAATATCGCGGCTTCGGCATTCGCAGGAGGAGCTTTTATGGCTACCACAAGAAGAATCGCGAGAAGAGCGACCGCTCCGTAGCGAACGAACTGGCCTTGAAGTTTGTGCTTGGCGTAGTTGGTCATGGTGGTGGGTTGTGTTTTTAACGCAAAAAGATATCATGAATCAAGAGTTTTGTCAAGGGAATTTATGCAGAAAATCGCTAACTTTAGCCAAAAAGTACTTACTACCATGAAACAAAAAAGCGCCCGATTTGGGCGATTCTTCAAATCCAGCAAACCCTGGCTTCAGTCAGGCGTGCTTATAGGCCTCGGGCTTATCGTCGTTGGATTTTTTGCTTTTACCCTTTACGCGGCCTACGTGAGCCGGGATTTGCCTGACCCAAACGTGCTCTTAACGCGCGATGTGGCCCAATCAACAAAAATCTACGATCGAACAGGCACAAAACTTCTTTACGAGATCCATGGCGATGAAAAGCGGACGCTTATAAAAATTGAAGACATCCCCGATTATGCGAAATGGGCGACCATCGCCCTGGAGGACCGACAATTCTACGAGCATCATGGTATTTATTGGCGCGGTCTTATTCGCGCTGTTGTGATGTCTGTTCTAAAAGGTCAGCGCATTCAAGGAACCTCCACGCTCACACAACAACTTGTGAAGAATGCTCTTCTGACAAACGAACGAACACTGGATAGAAAAATTCGTGAACTCATTCTTTCTTTGCAAATTGAGCGACGCTTTACCAAAGACCAAATCCTTCAGCTCTACATGAATGAGATTCCATATGGCTCAACGCTTTATGGAATTGAAGCAGCTTCTCAAACCTATTTTGGAAAATCTGCCAAAGATCTCACGCTCGACGAAGCCGCGCTACTCGCTTCCATTCCGCAACAACCGGAATTTTTCAACCCGTATGGAACCGGCTATTACGGCGATAATCGCGACGCGCTTGTTGCACGCCAGCATCACGATCTTGATCTGCTCGCTGAGCAGGGCCATGTAACCCAAGAAGAAGCAGACGCCGCAAAACAAGTAGACACGATTAAAAAAATTCTCCCGCGAACCATCGGCGATATTCATGCGCCACACTTCGTTATGTATGTTCGCTCACAGCTTGTAGAAAAATACGGACAAAAGGCTGTTGAACAAGGTGGACTTAATGTCATTACAACGCTCGACTATGACAAACAGGCCGCTGCGGAAGAAGAGGTTGCGAAAGGAGTAGAGGATCGAGGCGAGCGCTATGGTTTTTCCAATGCCGCACTCATATCACTTGATCCAAAGACGGGTGAAGTTCTTGCCATGGTGGGATCAAAAGATTTCTTCGACAATGAAAACGATGGGCAAGTAAATGTCACGCTTCGTCCTCGACAGCCGGGCTCAAGCTTTAAACCAATTGTGTATGCCGCGGGTTTTGCACGAGGATACCTTCCCTCAACAACGCTCTGGGATGTAACCACCGTTTTTAAAACGGATGCCGCCAACTACACACCGAGAGATTACAGCTTAAAAGAAATCGGACCCGTGAGTATTCGCCAGGCTCTGGCCGGATCGCTAAACATCCCTGCTGTAAAAATGCTTTATCTCGTCGGTATCGGGCGCACGCTCGATCTTGCCGAACAGCTGGGCTACACAACCCTGCAAGACCGAAGTCGCTTCGGACTTTCTCTTGTACTGGGTGGGGGCGAAGTAAAACCAATTGAACACGCCTCCGCCTTTGGCGTTTTCGCAAACAACGGCGTGCGTGTTCCAACCGCATCCATTTTGAAAGTAACGGATCCGGATGGAAACGTGCTTGAAGAATGGCAGAAGCCCGAAGGCCAACAGGTGCTTGAGCCTCAAGTCGCCCAACTGCTCAACGATGTTCTTTCGGACAACAATGCGCGCGCATATATCTTTGGCTCAAACAATCGTCTAACCCTTCCGGATCGTCCCGTCGCCGCAAAAACCGGAACGACAAATGATTTCCATGATGCCTGGGTGGCCGGTTATACACCAAATCTCGTGAGCGTGGTTTGGGTGGGAAATAATGACAATACAAAAATGAAATCGGGGGCAGATGGCTCTATTGTAGCGAGCCCTATTTGGCAGAACTACATGAAGCGCGCAACAAAAGACATGCCGGTAGAAAACTTCCAAAAACCGAGCCCATCCAGCACAACGAAACCTGTCCTTCTGGGAAATGCAAATGAACAGACCGTACAAGTGAATCGCCTTACGGGAAAATTAGCCGGCCCAAATACGCCACCGGAATTAATCGAAGATCGAACAGGGTATGTAGCACACAACATCCTCTATTACATTGATAAGGAAGATCCGCTCGGCCCGCCTCCAACAAACCCGGCTGCAGATCCACAGTTCTCAAATTGGGAAAGCGCCGTGCAAGCTTGGGTGCAAGAAAAAGAATGGCATACAACAAGTACCGTTCCAACCGAAGTGGACAACCAGTATAGCGATGAGTTCAAACCGAGCCTCCGCATTCTTTTCCCAACAAATGATAGCGTTGTCACAAACCGTCTTTTCCCCATTTCTGTAGAGGTATCCGCGCAGCGTCCTCTCGCGCATGTAGACGCCTATCTTGAGAATCAACTTATTGGCACTTCCTACAATGCTCCTTGGACCATTCAAGCTTCCGCACCAAACTGGATTGAAAAAGGGTTTCGAACGCTTACGGTAAAAGCCTATGACGACATTGGGAATCAGCGTGAAGAAAGTATTCAGATAAACCTCACCGCCGATCCGCGTGTAGACATTCCAAATATAGAGGTTGTCTCACCTAGTGCGAATACCATCTGGTCACGAACTGAGTTTCCAAAAGACATTCAGTTCAGAATGGACAATCCGAGCAGCTATAACCGAGTGAATGTCAGCTTCATCGGTTCGGATGGCGTTGACCGACTCATAGGCTTCATTGAAAACCCAAGTGAACCCACGGCGTCCATTCACACAACGCTCGGACCACCACAGGGGAGCTACCGCCTGGTAATCAAGGGCTTTCATCCTGACGGGAGTTCAGTCGAAGCAAGCGTCCCTATAACCATCGTGCCATAATAAAAAAAACACCCTGTGACGACCGGGTGTTTTTTTATATTTATTATTGTCTAATTGGCATGACGATATAACGATAATCTTCACCATCCTTTTCCTGAAGAAGCACCGGATTCATCGCATCAATTAATTTAATAACCACTTCGTTTCCTCGTAAGGCAGAAAGGCCATCCATCATGTACTTAAAGTTCACCGTTACCGCGTTCTCACCACCGTCCACAGAAGCCTGAATCGCGTCAGAGTGTGTTCCCGTGCCGGAGTCCGACGAAGCGATCTTAAGACGGCCGTCAGCCAATACCTCAAGATGCACATCAAAAATTCCCTGGCGCGCAAACAAGGCTGCGGCGCGAATGGCTTTTGCGAGCTCCCTGCGAGCAACAACAGCGGTTGTAGCCGTCTCCGTTGGGATGATTTGGCGATAATCCGGAAATGAGCCTTCAATAAGTCGGCTAATAAGTTCAACGGAGCCATAGTTCATCACCAACTGACTTTCATTCATCGTCCAAACGACTTCCTCAGGTGTCGCAACCTCGTCTTTATAGATAGAAAGAATGCGCGCAGCTTCCTGCATAGCCTTCGCAGGAACGATACAGCGAAGTTCCCCAGTAGGATTGCCCGCAGCAAGCTTCACAATGCGCTCTGTAAGCCGATAGGAGTCCGTTGCGGCCATAACAAGGGCTCCCGGTCCAAACACATTAAAATAACACGCTACGCCCCCAAGCTCAGGACGAGACTCGGAAGAAGAAACGGCAAAGGCGACCTGATCGATAGCCTCACGAAGAACTTCCGCTTCAATCTTATATCCTCCATCACCAACAAGCTTTGGAAGAAGCGGAAACTCGGATGAAGGCATTCCTTTAATCGTCGTCTTTTTTCCATCGGAAACAATCTCTAACACATCATCCTGCACAACAAGCTCCACCTTCCCGGAAGGAAGGAGCGTGATGTAGTCCTGTAAGAGTTTTACAGGAACTGTGAATTCACCGGTCGCCTCGATCTTTCCACGAACCTGAGCTGACACGGCCATCTCTAAGTTAGTTGCTGATAATTTAAGTCCTCCACCATCCGTCTTTAACAGGACATGGGAAAGAATAGGGAGGTTGGAATTCTTACCCGCTATATGACTAACGAGTGAGAGTCCTTGAAGAAGATTTTCTTGGGTACAAGCTACATGCATAGAGAAGAGATTTAATCGAATGTTCGCACAGCCTTATGGATGAATCAAGTATATAGATATAACTAGTAGTAGTAGTAAGGGCTGTGTATGAAGTTGATAAGTCTAGATGGACCCTACGTACCAGTGGTTTTGTGGCTCGTTTTGTCCACGGTTACCTGGGGAAGGCAGGGGATCCTTTTGTGGAGGAAATTTGCCACGAAAGATATCTGGAGAAGAGAGACCATGTTGTACCCAGAAGAGCTTCGTTTATACACAGGGTTATCCACCTAGGAACGCATGGAATGAGGCTGACTATAAAGGCGTTCTCGAATAATGCTTAAATCGCGCTTTAGCTGATCATTTCCCTTTAATAAGCCGGAGACCTTTTTGCAGGCGTGCATAGCGGTTGTATGATCTCGCCCGCCCAGGTGTTCGCCGATGGCCGGAAAAGAGCACTTTGCCTCCTCTCGAAGCAGGTACATGGCGACTTGCCTTGGAAAAGCGAGGCGCCTTTCACGGCTTTTTCCAATAATCTCCTCCATGGAGATTTCGTAATAAGACATGACGGCTTCTAAGAGAACACGCGGAGTAAGACTTCGCTTTGTAAGCGTTGGGCTAAAACTCTGAAGGAGGGGTTGAACAGACTCAAGCGTTGGCGGACAATTCTTAAATTGATGATAGGCAACAATTTTATTAAGAGCGCCCTCAAGCTCACGTACATTAGACTGAATGGCACCCGCAATAGCGTGAAGAATTTCCGTGGAAAGGGGATAGTTCTTTTCCTTCGACTTGGATTGTAGAATGGCAACACGTGTTTCAAAATCCGGTTTTGAAATATCCGCCATCATGCCCCATTCAAATCTGGACAAAAGACGGCTCTCTAGCGACTGAATGTCTTTTGGTGGGCGATCCGACGTGATAACAATCTGTTTATTGTTTTGGTGAAGCGCATTAAACGTGTGAAAAAACTCCTCCTGCGTACCTTCTTTACCGGTTAAAAATTGAATATCATCAATTAAAAGCACGTCCGCCATGCGATAATTGTCTTTAAATTCATTGATACGCCCACCGCGAACGGATTGAATAAACTCATTTGTGAAGCGTTCACAAGTAACATATCGGATACGCGCTTGCGGATTTTTTTCGAGCACATGATGTCCAATGGCCTGTAAAAGATGGGTTTTTCCCATTCCAGCGCCGCCATAAAGAAAAAGAGGATTATAAACTTCACCGAGCTTTGCCGCCGCCGCCATACAGGCCGCATGCGCGAGCTCATTGCTTTTTCCTACGATAAAATTTTGAAAATGATAACGCGGATTAAGGCCGAATTCCGTTGAGGCGGGTTCGGTTTGCTCCGGAATAGAGGCATAGGGCTGGGCGTCATCTGCGACAGCGGCCAGTTCTGCGTCATCAAGAGGAAGAACGGTGGTATTTCGCACCTCAACTCGATACGCGATTTCGCGAAGAGGAAGATTTGAAGCATTGCGCAGCGCCTTGAGTATGGCGTCATGATACTTTTTTTCTAACCAGGCTTTTGTGAATGTATTTGGAACGCAAACAACCGCTTTGTTGTCCTCGATTTGACCAAGAAACGTATTTTTAAACCAAGTGGTGAAGTTGGCTTTTGAGAGCGTGAGTTCAAGCTCTCCCAGAGAGGCCTGCCAAAGGGCTTGGAGATCCATAAAGCGGTAAAAAGCAAAAGTATCGAATAAAGGAAAGAAGAGTTGTTTGATATTTTCAAGCGCGCGCCTCCATGTCAAACATTGTGGAAGAAAAGTGGATAAAATACCAGCCCCTTGTCAAAAATAGAAAAAACAATTATACTTTTTCCGAATTATCCTATGGCAACAAAGCGTACATATCAGCCAAAAAAGCGACATCGTGCACGTGTGCATGGCTTTCTTAAGCGTATGAGCACACGCGCCGGGCGAAATACTATTTCTCGCCGTCGCAGCAAGGGCCGACATTCGGTGGAAGTCGCAACGAAAAGGAAGCGCGCAAAGCGTTAATCCGTGGCATAATAGAAAAGAGGCGGCCCCTCCGGGCCGTTTTTTATTTCCATGTTGAAACAATATCTTCGTTTGCGTAAAGCAAAAGATTTTGCCCTGCTCTCACAGCATGGCCGCGCTATTTATAATCCATTGTTTACGTTACGCCTGCGCAAGAGCGGGGCGGATTCCAGAGTTGGATTTGTTGCATCAAAAAAAGTTTTTAAAAAAGCGGTTGATCGAAATCGCGTGAAGCGTCGCATGCGAGCGGCGCTCGCCGGACTTCAGGGCGAGTGGCCCGAAGGATTTGATTTATTGTTTATTATAAAACGCGAAGTCATGAGTGTTGCGTTCGCAGAATTAAAAGAGGCGGTAAGACAGACCTTTGTTAAAATACCAGAGACGATGAAAAAGCCGCCAAAGAAACGAACACCACGTGCGAAAAAACCATCCTCTATTGTCTTTAAACAAAAGCCGAGCGTATGAAGCGCGTCTTAAGTATTCCAAAAACCATCGTAAAAAAATTCATTCGCGTTTATCAAAAAACGCTCTCGTTTGATCACGGACCATTACAACTCATGGCGCCACACGGTGCCTGCAAGTTCCATCCAACGTGTTCCGAATACGGATACCAAGCCATTGATCGCTATGGCGTTCTAAAAGGAGGTCTGCTTGCGGTGAAGCGCGTCTCACGTTGTCATCCGTGGAGCATGGGCGGTCATGATCCCGTTCCGGAAAAGTAAGCCCGTAAAAGGTTGTCGAGTTCCTCGCGATCAATCGGGAGCGTGATGCGTTTTAATTTTCCAGAAAGCCCGCGCTCGATAGTTACCTCAGACTTTGAACAATGAATGAAGTCTGAAAGAAAGTTAATGAGCTCATTATTTGCTCGCCCTTCCATTGGCGGTGCAGAAAGCTTGATTTTTAAGGCCGATCCAAGCCATCCAACAATTTCTGATCGCTTTGCATTTGGGAGGACTTTGACGGAGAGTTTCATAAAAGTATTCTCTCACAGTTGAGAAAAAAAGCGAGATGATAAAAATCCTCGCTGGAAGAGCGGGGATTTTTATTTCTTAGCTCACGCATTGTTGCTTGAGCCACTCAAGGACTTTTCGATTACGCATGAGAGAAGCGACATAGTCTCGATAGTCTGGAGAAGACACGCGCTCGCGCGTTTCACTGTCTTTAGGAGGAACCTGTGTGAGAATGCGATCAACTTCAGCATCAATCTCTTCATCTGTTGGTTTAATGTTTTCTTTTTTAGCGAGCTCTTTGATGAGCACAGCTGTCTTAATGCGACGCAAAGCCTGAGGAATAAAATCCAGCTTTAAATCGTCCGGTGTTTTTTTGATGGACGAAAGATAGTCCGGCCACTTCATGCCCTGCTCTTCAACGCCATGCTGGAGTTCGTGAATCATTCGGCGCACTTCTTCGTTCACAAGAATTTCAGGAATTTCAGAATAGGCTGTTGCGTCCGTCAGCTTTTCAAGCATTTCAATTTCTACTGCTTCTTTTACTTTTGCTTCTTCTTCGCTGTGCAAGTTTTCTGCCAGCTTCTCGTGAAGTAATTTTATCGACTCAAGTCCGACGCCTTTCGCAAAATGATCGTCCGCCTCTGGAAGTGTAAGCGCATAGATGCCTTTTGCTTTTGCGTAAAAATCAATTTCTTTACCGGCAAGCTGTTTTTGAAAATGGTCTGCAGGAAAAGGAAGCTTAAAACGACGCTCTTCATTTGCCTTGATGCCCTCCAGCTCTTTGGCAAGGCCGGGGATATACTGCGGCTCCGACAAATATACGCGAAAATCTTGGCCGCTCCCGCCTTCTACGGACACACCTTCATTCTTCATTTCAAGATCAATGATGACGAGATCATCATTCGTAGCAGGGCGGTCAACAAGCGCTTCTGCTCTGCGCATGCGGCGCATTTCCTCAATTGCTTGATTAACTTGTTCATCGCCAACAGCCACCTTCTTTGTTTTTACAGCACATTTAGCAAAATCCGGGAAGGTTGTGATGCCCGGGAGGAGAGAACTGGTCGTGGTGAATTTAATCACCTGCCCCGGAACAAGCTGTCCAACCTCGATGGAAGGGGCCCCGATGGTTTCAAGCTGCTCGGCAAGAACCGTTTTTACGTAAGTAGAGCGAATAATGCGCTCAATGGCTGTTTCGAGAATTTTCATTTCTCCATAATGGCGCTTTGCGTCCTCATAACTTGCCTTTCCCGGACGAAATCCAGGGATCGGCTTTGATTGTGTAAGATCGCGAACCGCTTCATTCAGATAAGGCTTTGCCTCGTCCCAAGTAACTTCAAATTCGATTTTCACTTCCGACTTTGGAAGTTTTGTAATTGTATGTGTAGCCATATTAGGGTTAGAACCTACGTGAAATCATGCATTTCGTCAATGATTCTTGAAAAGATCCGATATCGGTTTAAGCCTTGATGACATTTCCATTTTCCCGTAGGCTGGCCGCATTATGGCACTCCAAATAGGCATCGTCGGGCTTCCAAATGTTGGGAAATCCACATTATTTTCCGCGATCACAAAAAAGCAGGTTGATTGTGCAAACTATCCGTTTTGCACGATTGATCCAAATGTCGGCGTCGTGGAAGTACCGGACCCAAGGCTCAAGGTTCTTGGCGATTTAAATAAAACAGAACGAATCGTGCCTACAGTTGTTGAGTTTGTTGATATTGCCGGTCTTGTAAAAGGCGCAGCGGAAGGCGAAGGTCTTGGAAATAAATTTCTTTCAAACATCCGCGAGACGGATGCCATCGCGCAAGTGGTTCGCGCATTTGAAGATACAAACATTATGCACGTGGACGGCTCCATCGATCCTGTACGCGATGCGGAAACAATTAACACGGAACTTGCGCTTGCAGATCTTGAACTGCTGACGAAACGAAAAGAAAGTATCGAGCGAAGTTTAAAATCAGGAAAAACAAAAGAGCTTGAAGCAGAGCAAGCAGCTGTCGCGCGCGCGATTGTTTCCATAAGTGCAGAAACAATGCTGCGCAATGTGGAGTGGGAAGATGATGAACGAAAAAGTTTAAAGCCACTCAATCTGCTTACGATGAAGCCGATGCTCTATGTTGTGAATGTGAGCGAAGCACAGCTTCAAGACGGTTCATGGAAAACGCGCGTGGAAAATTTAAAAGGAAAGCATGTTCCAGTTTGTATTAAAATGGAAGCAGATCTTGTTGGGATGAATAATGAAGAGCGTAAAGAATATTTAGAGATGACAGGCCAAAGTGAATCCGGCTTGGATCGGCTTATTCGGGAAGCCTATGATTTGCTTGGGCTCATTACATTTTTAACAAGCGGAGCGCAGGAAACGCGCGCCTGGACGGTAAAACGCGGCGCAAAAGCACCGGAAGCTGCGGGGAAGATTCACTCCGACTTCGAAAAACAATTTATTCGCGTTGAAGTCACGGTATACGATGACTATGTCGCTTACGGAGGCGAAGCCGGCTCGCGTGAAAAGGGAAAAACACGCATCGAAGGAAAAGAATATATTGTTAAAGACGGAGACGTTTGTTACTTTCGCATAAACGGATAGAAACGCGACGTCAATATTTTTCTTGACCAATCATCTTTCTTGCAGGATATTTACTTTTATTATGAACGTCGCCGTTATTGGAACAGGATATGTTGGGCTTGTGTCGGGATCTTGTCTCGCAGAGCTTGGGCATCATGTAACGTGCGTCGACACGGACGCGGAAAAAGTTGAGCGTTTGAAGAATGGCATTATGCCGATCTTTGAGCCGGGACTTGAAGAGCTCGTCAAACGCAATGAAGCATCCGGCCGACTTCGTTTTACAACGGAATACGCGGAAGCCGTTCCGACCGCTGACGTTGTCTCAATTGCCGTCGGCACGCCATCGGCGCCCGATGGTTCAGCAGACCTGTCTTTTGTGTATGCGGCCGCAGAGCAAATAGCACGTCATTTGCAATCCTATACCGTGATCGCGGACAAGAGCACGGTGCCGGTAGGAACTTCAGAAGAAGTCACAGAAGTTATCGGGGCAATTTATAGCGGAGAGTTTGATGTGGTTTCGAATCCGGAGATCCTTCGTGAAGGCCATGCTATTACAGACTTCATGAACCCAACACGCATCATTATCGGCGCGAACAACAAGAGGGCGAGCGAAATAATGCTCAAATTATACGCATTTCTTGACTGTCCGAAGCTTGTTATGAGCCCGCGTTCAGCGGAGCTTACAAAATATGCCGCGAATGCCTTTCTCGCGACCAAAATTAGCTACATTAATGAAATCGCACATCTCGCCGAAGAACTCGGGGCGGATGTTGAGGAGGTTGCGTCAGGCATCGGCGCGGACCCTCGAATCGGTCGTGACTTCCTTCGTGCCGGACTCGGTTGGGGTGGATCTTGTTTTCCGAAAGATGTACGTGCAATTTTGCATACAGCTTCAACGGTTCAACAGGAAATGCCGATTGTTCGCGCAGCTATTGAGATGAATGCGCGCGCCAAAACGCGCGTGGTCGAGAGACTGGAAAACGCGCTCGGCTCTTTTCAAGACAAAAACATTTCTCTTCTTGGATTGTCTTTTAAAAATAATACGGACGACACGCGTGAATCCGCAGCTATTGAAATTATGAAACGGATGGCAGAAAAAGGCGCGCGCGTTCGCGCCTATGATCCGGAAGCAAAAATTCAAGAAGAGACTTTGTTTGAAATATTCGAACGCGCCCTGGATCCATACGCAGCCGCACAAGACGCGGATGCGCTTGTCATTGCAACAGAATGGGACGAGTTTCGGTCGCTTGATCTTGCGAGGCTCAAGACGCTCATGAAAGGAGATGTTGTTATGGATGCGCGCAATCTTCTACAACCAGAGGAAGCGCAAAAAATAGGATTTCGTTATTTTCGCATTGGACGCGCATAGGAAGTATGGAATCCCGCGGGCGTTTTGACAGGGTCACATTGGCCGGAGGCGCTTTCTTGTGTGGGATTGCCATTCATAGTTTTCAGCCCTATCGATCGCTGGGAATTTTTGTGCTGATTCTGACGGTTGCCGGAAGTCTTGGAGCCATTGTGTGTTCATCGAAAAATCTAAAAATAGCGGGGCTTATTGCTCTTTTTCTTGCGGCGGGCCTTTGGCGTTTCGATGTCGCGATCCCATCGCTTCCCACAGGATTGCGTGCACTTGATTCAGCTGGACTCATTCACTCTTGGACAGTTAGCAAGCCCACAAATGCGGTGGAGGTTTATTTGCAAAACATACGTTCAAACCTCACACGGCAAATTAACACGGCTCTGCCCGGTGACGAAGGCGCTTTACTCGCGGGAATGCTTTACGGAGAACGTGGTCTCTCCAAAGAAGCGAAGACACGCTTTCAAAGCGCGGGCCTCACACACCTGATAGCCGTAAGCGGATCAAATATTACAATACTTGTTGTTATTTTGATGCGCATTCTTCTCGGCATTGGATTAGATCGGCGCAAAAGTTTTTTCGCGCTTGCAGTCTCGGTGGTTCTCTTTGTTGGTTTTGTTGGACCGCAGGCCTCCGTTGTACGCGCAGCTATTATGGGGTTACTGATTGAACTTGCACCGCTCGTCGGTCGACTGGTGAGAGCATCGAGACTCTTACTTGTTGCAGCAGTGGCATTTACACTGGTGCATCCGGCGGCACTTCTTTTTGATGCGAGCTTTGCTCTTTCCTTTCTCGCGACCATCGGGCTATTAACTTGGGGAACGTGGTTTGATGAATATTTTCAAAAATATTTTCCTTGGAAAACAATGCGTGAAATTACCGGAGCAACATTCGGAGCAACGCTCATGACCGCTCCTTATATTGCATGGGCATTTGGACAAGTAAGTTTGATCGGCATCATCGCAAACCTTTTTGCCGTTCCGCTTACACCGTGGGTAACGATCTCCAGTCTCGGCGTTCTGCTCATGCCAAGTTTTTCCTGGGCGGTATTGCCAGCAAAGGGCTTCCTTTCAATTATTCTAGAAATCAGCCGTCTGCCAGAGCGTCTTTCATTTGGCACGTGGAACAATGTGACCTTCAGCTACATCCTTTTATTAACCTCTTACACGCTTATTCTTTATTTTTGGCGCGAAGTTCAGCGAAAAAACAGAGTTATACACAGGAATGAAGAAGAAAAACGCTTATTTCTGTCATAAAAAGAAAACGTCAGGATTTTTGAACGAAAAAAGAAGAGCAAATGAAAGAAAATAAAACAAAATTCAGCGAACGCCTTTTGTTATGTTAGAAGAAACAAACAGAAAAATTGACCCAACCTTAGCTAAATTATAGGGTTAAATCAGGTCGCGAGACCAGAAAAAAGAAATCGGTAGGACGAAGCAAGGTTTGAAAGAAGCGTGCACTCCGGGTGAACCGGCTCGGAGACCGCACGGCCATGTGGATATTTCTGTG
>PCSZ01000081.1 GCA_002786495.1 Candidatus Uhrbacteria bacterium CG22_combo_CG10-13_8_21_14_all_47_17
GAGAGCGGCGAAGAATTTGATCGACTCATCCGAGAAGCAGTCGTGAAGCGGGATGCTGAAAGCCTTCTGCGCATTCCCGTGTCCTTGCTTGAAAAAGCTGGTCAATGCGGATACAAGCCCATTCTGACGCTTTTTGGCTGTCTTGCTGATATGAATGTCACGCCAAATGAGCTCTGCTATGAAGCACCGTTTGGCGTCGGATATCTCACCGTTCGCTATACGCTCGGCTAATCATGTTCGCAACCGTCATCCCTCTTCTTCGAACGCCTATTGGGGTAGATGGTTTTGATTATGCCATCCCAGACACGCTTTCTTTAAAACCGGGAATGATGGTTCGCATCCCTTTTCGTAAACAAGAACATCTGGCCATCGTGGAGTCCCTGCATGCTACGAGTGATTTTGCCAATCGAGCCGCAGAAATTATTTCTGTGCGAGAAGACGTCGTCTTTCCTCCCCTTTTTCTTAAACTCCTTTCTCAAACGGCGAAACATACATTCACTTCCAAGCCCGCCGTTTTAAAATCCTGGCTGAGACAACTACCTAAAAGAGAAGTAAACCAAGTTCCCGTTTATAAAACACAGCTTCCCGTGGCTGATGTAACGGCTGTCTGGAAAAACACGCCAAGAGAAGCTCTTGCGGCTTTTGCTAAAAAACAAGCTAAGACGAGGCGCGTGCTTATACTTACGCCTTGGAAGCATCGCGCGGAGGAACTTTCGCGCGCGCTTTCATCAGCACCCGTGCTCACGAGCGATCTTGCCGGCGGCGCGGCTTTTCGAGCTTGGCATGATTTTCTCTCTCAAAAAGAAGGCATTCTTGTTTCAACGCGTATCGGAGCCTGGCTTTCTCCTTTGGCCGACGATGTTCTTATTGATGAACCGGAAAATGACGATCATAAAAACGACGAGCTCTCTCCCCGATTCGACTCGCGTAAACTCGCGCTCTGGGCGAAGGAAGTCTCATCCGTTCGCGCTTATGGACTAACACCACCCTTACACGTGCAGGAAGCCGCTCCCGTAATTACCTGTCCTCTGGAAGTTATTATCCGACATCCGAATGGCTATTCCCCCATTCCCTTTATTCAGTCGGATGCTCTTAATCTTCTGCAAGAACATGCAGGGCCGCGCATTGTGATTCACGGCGTACGCGGTACAGCATCGCGTTTCAACTGCCGAGATT
>PCSZ01000054.1 GCA_002786495.1 Candidatus Uhrbacteria bacterium CG22_combo_CG10-13_8_21_14_all_47_17
CATAAAAGCTATGAAGAAATCCGGCGTGCTTATCGAAAAAACAGAAATCATCTTTACGCCGGAAGTACTAGAAAAAGTAAAAAAGCAAACGCAGAAAGCGGGGTTTGAAAAAATCAAAACCTTGATAAAAAGCGTGCGGCTTTTTCATATTCTTTATCAATCTGGCGATCACAGAGTTCATGGCTATCTTGCAATGCCAAAGCGTGTTCGCGGAAAACAGCCCTGTATCATCGCCAACAGGGGCGGCATGGGGGATTTTGGTTCGTATACGCTCGCAAAAGCCGTGCTGCGCCTCGGGCGCATAGCGGAATGGGGTTACATTGCCATTGGCTCGCAATATTCGGGTTGTGGCGGCAGTGAAGGTCAGGAGGACTTTGGCGGCTCAGGAACGCTCGCAGACGTGATTAATTGCCAAAAGGTTCTAACAGAGCTTTCGGAAGCTGATGTTGCTAGAATAGGCATGTACGGCTCGAGCCGCGGCGGTATGATGACGTACCTCGCGCTTGCAAAAGTAAAGTGGATTAAAGCGGCGGTAACGGTGGCCGGTATCGCAGACGTGGAGCGTAATCTTCGTATGCGTCTCGATCTCAAGAAGTATATTCAAAAACTTACAAACTACACCACTGCAGAGATGCAACAGCGTTCCGCTATCCATTGGCCGGAAAAGTTTCCAAAAAAAACGCCGGTGCTGCTCATGCATGGAACGGGCGATTGGCGCGTGTCGGTTCTTGATTCGCTTGATCTTACGCAAAAGCTCTATGAAAATAAGCGTCCCTGTCGGCTTATCGTATTCGAGGGAGGGGACCATCGTCTTTCCGAACACCTGGAAGAAAAAGATCGGCAGATGCGTTTATGGTTCGATTGTTTCGTTCGCGATGGCGAAGTATTACCAAATCTTAAATTACATGGCGACTAGATTGCCCAAAAGCGAATATTTCGCTAATATTTGAGCGTTATGCCAAAAACTTCTACGGACTCCGCAAAAATTGACTGGCTGCTCAAGCATGCCGTTGAAAATATCTACCCATCAAAAGAGGCGTTTAAAAAGCGTCTTCTTTCAGGCGAGCAGCTCACCTTTTATTACGGAATTGACCCAACAGGTCCCACGCTACATTTGGGGCACATGATTACCATGAAAAAGCTGGCGGAGCTTCAGAAGCTTGGTCACAAAATCATTTTGCTTATTGGCGACTTTACCGCCATGATTGGCGATCCTACGGATAAGTCCGCAACGAGAAAACAGCTTACGCGTGAACAGGTGCTGGAGAATTGTAAGCGCTACAAAAAACAAGCGGCATGCATTCTCGATTTTAAAGGAAAAAATCCCGTCGACTTGAAATACAATAGTAAATGGCTCGCAAAGATGAATTTTGCGGATATTGTTGATCTTGCTTCTCATTTCACCGTTCAGCAACTACTTGAGCGTGATATGTTCGAAAATCGCATGAAAGAGAGCAAGCCGATTTATATGCATGAATTCATGTACCCGCTTATGCAGGGATATGATTCCGTGGCGATGAATGTTGACGGAGAAGTCGGTGGAAATGATCAGACTTTTAACATGCTCGCAGGGCGTACGCTTTTGAAGCAGGTGAAAGGAAAAGAGAAGTATGTGATCACGAATGCGCTGTTGGCGGATGCAACCGGCAAAAAAATGGGGAAAACCGAGGGTAATATGATTGCACTCACAGATTCTCCTGAAGATATGTATGGCAAGGTTATGAGCTGGACGGATGGCATGATCGTCCCCGGATATCGTCTTTGTACAGATCTTCCGGAAGTAGACGTGAAAGACATTGCGAAAAAGATCGAGGCAGGGGAGAATCCGATGGTGTTTAAGCGCGACTTGGCGTATCGCATTGTTGTTTGGCTTGAGGGCGAGGAATCCGCAGATCAGGCGGCTGAGCATTTTACGAGCATCCATTCAAAACATGAGCTCCCCGCGGAAATCCCTGAGCACAAAGTAAGTAGTCCGCGTATTCTTTTAGTGGACGCACTTGTTGAGTCAAGATTATGTTCATCAAAAACGGATGCGCGACGGCTTATAAGTCAGGGCGCGGTTCGCGTTGATGATGAGATTTTTACGGATTATGACGCAGAACTTTTTGTTGAAAAAACCGGTCTCATTATTCAAAAAGGAAAAAGACATTTCGTAAAACTGATTGTATGAATCTGATCGATCATTGGAAAGCGGAAGCTGCAAAGAAATTAAGTGCTGTTACGGAAACAACGATAGAGGGAAACGAATTAACCAGAGCGCCGGATCCAAAACTCGGTGATTTTGCGTTTGGGTGTTTTAAACTGGCGAAAGAGCAAAAGACAAATCCCACAGAATTGGCTCAATCAATTGCGAGTAAAGTTACAATCGAACAATCCGATTTTGCTTCCGTTTCCGCGGAAGGACCTTATGTGAACTTTACGCTCAGCATTCCCCATTGCGTGCATCGCGTTGTAGAAGAAATAGAAACTTCCAAAGAAGCTTTTACCGAAAGTAATTCCGGGGAGGGAAAAGAACTCGTTTTGGAATATGCGCAGCCAAACACGCATAAGGTTATTCACGTTGGCCACTTGCGAAACTTTTTAATCGGCGCGGCGCTTGATCGCGTTTTAACGCATGTCGGCTGGCAAGTTGTTCCAGTCAGTTATTTTGGAGACGTGGGCGCGCATGTCGCAAAATGTTTGTGGCATCTTACGAAGAGCCGAGGCTTTGATATTTCCAGCTTTAGCCTTACGGATGTAGAAAAGCTCTTAGCCACAATCCCAGCGGAAAAGAAAACGGGAGAATATCTCGGTGAAATATACGCTGAGTCTACGCAAAAAATGGATGAGAGTCCCGAAGGAAAAGAAGAAGTTTCCTTTGTGCTTCAAAAACTGGAAGCACATGATCCGGCTTGGGAAAAACTTTGGTTGGAAACGCGTCGTTGGTCTTTGAATGAAATGAAAGAAGTCTTCGACGAGTTGGGCGTTCATTTTAAAAAGCAATATCTTGAATCTGAAGTTGTCACGCGCGGACAGGAACTCGTGGACGATTTATTAGAAAAGGGGATCGCAAAGAAAAGCGAAGGCGCTATAATCGTCGATCTTGAAGAAAAGAAACTTGGTGTCTTCCTTGTACGAAAATCCGATGGAACGTCTTTATATGCAACAAAGGATCTTGCGCTTGCGGAAGAGAAGCTGAAAGACTATCCGAACGCCGAGCGTAGCTTGATTCTTGTCGACAGCCGACAGTCGCATTATTTCAAACAGCTGTTTGCGACATTGGGGATGATGGACGTGAAGCCGATTCCCGAATTCATCGGGTATGAATTTGTCACGCTCAAGTCAGGAGCCATGTCGAGCCGTGAAGGAAATATTGTGAGCTACAAAGAATTGCGTGATCAGGTGCTTGCCTATGCGCGAACAGAAATTGAGAAGCGTCATGTAAATGAATGGAGCGAAGGAAAGATTACGCACACGGCTTGGTGCATTGCTATGAGCGGAATGAAGTTCAGCATGCTCAAACAGGACAATGATAAAATATTTACATTCGATCTTGAACAAGCGCTTTCATTTGAAGGAGCGACGGGACCGTATTGCCAATACGCCGCGACGCGTCTTTCTTCCATTTTGAAAAAGGCTGAACAAAAAATTGATTCAAATAGTGAGCTGCCTTTTTCATTCGACCACGAGCCGGAAAAACGGCTCGCGCTTATACTCGCCGAGCTTCCATCGAAAATCGAAACCGCCGCAGCTGAGCTTCGCCCATCCGTTATTGGCCAATGGTGTCTTGAGACGGCGCAGCGCGTGAATGATTTTTATCGAGATGTTCCCGTGCTGAAAACGGAAGGGGAGGAGCGTGTCGCGCGGATGCGCTTAGTTGCAGCCGCGCACACCGTTTTGGAAAGTGGACTGGCTCTTTTGGGTATTCCACTGCCGGATGAAATGTAAAATGAATAGGCAAATATTCTTGGTTTAAGCGGGCTTTTCCTCGCTTTTGACCGTCGTGCTCCGTTTAGGTACTCTTGTTCCGTATGTTTTCAAAGCCATCACAACGCGAATCCGCGTATTCAAGCGAATCATCCGCCGCTCCACTGGCGGCCACCGTTATTGCAAAAGGGGTAAAAGTTGAAGGCGACTTCGCAAGTGAAGGCGATGTCGTTATCGAAGGTCAGGTAAACGGCTCACTTAGCACGTCCGGACGCTTAACTGTTGGAAATGATGCTGTTATCAAAGCAAATGTAAAAGCATCCGAAGCGCATGTTTCGGGAACGATCGAGGGAAATACAACGGTTGAACACGCGCTGGAGCTTAGTGCTTCCGCAAGAATCGTGGGCGACATTGTTGCACAAACAATTTCCGTAGAAGCCGGTGCCGCCATTGAGGGGAAAATGAATATCGGCGAACAGGCGGGTTCAAGTTCAGTTGGGCGTACAAACGGAAAAGCTTCTGTGGGAAAAAATGCCTTCCAGTCGAAAAGCAAAGAGGAATCATCCGAGGAGGATGACGAAGAGGAATCCTAGCCTTTTTTCCGTATGAATCCGGCTTTTGCGTATTTATACGATGAATTTTTAAACGAAAAACGATACGAGCGCGAGGTAAACGATATTGAGGCAGGGCTTGCAAGTCGGAATATTGATGGCCGCGTTGCGCGATTGGCCATGTTTCGAAATACAAAAGAGCTTGTTGAAGACGTTATTCATCATGGAGCGAAAAATGTTGTTGTTGTAGGGAATGACGTGAGTCTGGGCCGATTTATGTGGCATGCTCCCGGGCTGGATGCGGCGGTTGGATATTTACCTGTCGGCAAGCCTTCGCACATCGCTGATGTTTTAAGCATTCCTTCCGGTCCGGCAGCGGTTGAGATTCTCGCGGCACGCTTTCTAGAGCAATTCGACATTGGCCGTGTGAATGACGATTATTTTCTTACAGAAATTATTGTAAAGGATCCGGATGCGGAGCTCGTTATTGATGGGCAGTTTTCGATAAAACCCATAGATGGCGGCTCTATCATTGTGAGAAATCTTGGGGCACAAAAACAGGCCGGTGAGCCGGAATCAAATGCGAAGGACGGTAAGCTTGAAGCAATTATTCGTCCGCGTGCCGTCGAAGAGCGGTCTTCGCGCAGAAAAAAGCAGGGGATTTCACCAAAAGAACAAACAATTTTAACCTTTAAAGAGGCGGTTATCTATGTTCCGCATGAAATCGAAATTGAAGTCGATGGAAATATGCGGAAAGGGGATCGATTTAATATTAGCGTCGATACAAAGAAACTGGATCTCATAACGGGCCGACGGAGAAGGTAGGCGTAAAAGAGCTTGCCCTACCTGATAAAGCTTGCTATTCTGCCGTCGCTATATCAAGAGCGTATTTCTGAATAAATGGGGCGGCGGTGGCGAAACTGGTAGACGCACCAGCTTGAGGGGCTGGCGGCCGAAAGGTTGTGAGAGTTCGAGTCTCTCTCGCCGCACCATTTGTTCGGAAAAAGGCAAAAAAACGGACGCCTAGCTCAGCTGGTTAGAGCATCTCGTTTACACCGAGAGGGTCGGGGGTTCGAATCCCTCGGCGTCCACCACATAAAAAATCCTGTGAAAGCAGGATTTTTTGTT
>PCSZ01000060.1 GCA_002786495.1 Candidatus Uhrbacteria bacterium CG22_combo_CG10-13_8_21_14_all_47_17
GTATGCGGTTGTGTGAAGAAGAAATTGCTGCGCGCATCTACAACTACGAACATCCTAAAAGGATTGCTTTTTCCAAAAAATATCCATTTCTTAAAAAACCAATTATCTTTTCTCGTCACGCGGCGAGGAATGTACAGAATTTTTTTGATACTAGAATCAAATATAAAAAGAAGACTTCTTTTTATACATGCATCATTGCAAGACATCAATCTGTATTAAGACGCAAGCTCGGAGATAGCGATCCCAAGTTACAGGAAGAAAAGATTGTAAATCTCAGACAAGCTGTTCAACAATTGAATGGCATCGTTATACAGCCACAAGCTATTTTTTCACTCTGGAATAGTATTGGAAAACCAAAATACAAAAAGGGATATGTCGACGGAATGCTGCTCGCAAACGGCCGAGTTGTAAAAGGAATTGGAGGCGGACTATGTCAGCTATCAAATTTCCTCTATTGGATACTCCTGCACGCGCCAATTAAAACCATGGAAAGATATCATCACTCTATCGATGTTTTTCCGGATTCAGGCAGGACATTGCCTTTTGGCGGAGGGGCCACTATTTTATACAATTTCATTGATCTGAAAGTGAAAAACGTATCACCTTATCCATTTCAATTAAAAATCTGGCTAAGCGACAATCATTTGAAGGGACAAATCCTTTCCCCTCACCCCGCTCTTCAAAAGTTTCATATTTCTGAAAAGAATCATGTTTTCGTTAAAAGAGGAAAGCGCTATTTTAGATATAACGAAATATATAGAGAAACAAAAGTAAAAGGCGAAGTGATTAAAACGGAAAAAATTACAACAAACTTCGCACCGGTGCTATACAAAGTCACTCCAGCCTATCTGCATAAAAATAAGTTTAAAGTTCTAGATTTTACAAATAAAAAAATAGAAAATCCCCTTAACCGAACGAATGAGCTCACCTCTTCCACATATAAGAAGAAATATGACTAAAAAAACAATCGCCACCGGTGTAGTACATAGGGTGCCTGCTGATTTAAGAAAAACTTTAATTTCTAAACCAGCTGTACTTGAAAAATGGAACAGTCTTACGCCTCTCGCGCGCAACGAATGGATCTGCTGGACGACTATTGTGAAGAAAGCAGAAACAAGAAAAGAGCATATAGATCGTTTATGCGAAGATCTTCTCAAAGGAAAGCGCAGACCCTGTTGTTGGCCCGGCTGCCCTCACCGCAGACCAAGTGCACAAAAATGGTTTAAGTAAATCAATTCTTTTCATGCAAAGCTCAAAACTTTCGGGAATTCTCATGATTTCCACAGCGATCATTCTCACGGTCTTCGTGATTGGCTATGCTGTTTTATTTTCTTTTTTTGGAATCAGTTCCGGCGGATCACTTTTAATGATCACTCCCTTGCTTCTCATCGCTATCGCGCTCGCTATAGCTCTTTCTTTTCTTTTGCGCGCAGGGATCAAAAAAATAAACAATAAAAAATAACGAGGTTAAGCATTCCTAAAAACAAAATCCTTCCCGCTAAGTCGAATAGCTTTTTCTTGTTTCGCTATTTCTTCTTCAAAACTTCTTTCAAATATTTTCCTGTAAAACTCTTGGGATTTTTTGCGACATCTTCCGGTGTGCCTTGGGCGACGATGGTTCCACCCTTGTCTCCGCCTTCAGGTCCAAGATCAATAATCCAGTCGGCGTTTTTAATGACGTCGAGATTATGTTCGATAACCACCACGGTATTTCCACGACTCACGAGACGCTGAAGAACATCGAGGAGTTTGCGAATGTCGTCGAAATGCAAACCGGTTGTCGGTTCATCGAGAAGGTAGAATGTTTTTCCCGTGTCGCGCTTCGCAAGTTCGGTAGAAAGCTTGATACGCTGCGCTTCTCCGCCGGAAAGTGTCGTTGCGGATTGTCCAAGACAGATGTAGCCGAGTCCCACTTCTCCCATGATCTTCAATCGGTCATGAATGGCCGGAATATCTCGAAAGAATTTCGCCGCTTCTTCAACTGTCATGCCGAGCACTTCCGAAATATTTTTGTCGCGATATTTCACTTCCAAAGTTTCACGATTGAATCGCTTTCCTTTGCAGACATCGCAAGGAACATACACCGTTGGAAGAAAGTGCATTTCAATCGCAAGCTGACCATTTCCTTGGCAATGCTCACAGCGTCCGCCGGGAACATTGAAAGAGAAACGGCCTTTTTTATATCCGCGCACGCGCGCTTCCGCGGTCAGCGTAAAAATGTCGCGCACATGATTCCAAATACCGGTATATGTTGCGGGATTTGAGCGCGGCGTTCTTCCAATCGGACTTTGATCAACATCAACAACTTTATCCAGCCACTCAAGCCCGAGCACCTGTTTATGCGCGCCCGCTTTCACTTGGGAAAGTTTGTATCGCCGCGCAAGCTCGCGATACAGCACGTCAATCATCAGCGTGGATTTTCCGGAGCCGGAAACACCGGTCACGCAGACGAAACGCCGAAGCGGAATATTTACATGAAGATTTTTTAAATTGTTTTCCGTAGCGCCGACGATTTTGATGAATTCCTTTCCCGGCCCGCGCCGCTTTTTTGGATAGGGAATCTTTTTATCTCCGCGCAAATACGCGCAGGTTAAGCTTTTTTCATCTTGAAGAATCTTCGGCATTTCTCCCGCCGCGACGATATGTCCGCCATGCACGCCCGCGCCCGGCCCAATGTCGACCAGATAATCCGAAGCGGCGATTGTATCTTCATCATGTTCGACGACAATAATCGTGTTTCCAAGATCGCGCAGTTTTATCAAGGTATCAATCAACCGCTTATTATCGCGCTGATGCAAACCAATCGTTGGTTCATCAAGAACATACAGCGCGCCAACGAGCCGCGAACCTATTTGCGAAGCAAGACGAATACGCTGCGCTTCTCCACCGGAAAGCGATCCTGCCTTACGATCGAGCGTTAAATATTCAAGACCGACATCCAGCAAAAAGGAAATACGCGCAATAATTTCGCGCATCACGGGTTCGGCGATCGCCGCCTCATTCGTATCCAAAGAAAGACCGATGAAAAAATCCGCCGCTTCGCTAATCGGCATGGAAGTGAGTTCCACAATGTTTTTTCCTCCGATATAGACAAACAATGTTTCCGTTCGCAGACGCGCGCCTTTACAAGCCGGACAGACTTCGGTCGAAAATAAACTTTCCGTACCAAGCCCGTTACAAGTCTGACAGGCGCCATAAGGCGAGTTGAAGGAGAAGAGACGCGGTTCAATTTCCGGAAAAGCGAAGCCGTCATCCGGACAGGAAAAACGCGCGCTCATTAAATGCTCGCTGCCATCATCAAGAATGGCGAGTACGGAATCACTAGCGCGATCGAGCGCCATTTCAATCGCTTCGGAAAGACGCGCTTGTAATTGTTTATTCCCTTCAACCGGCCAAGCAATCGGAATGCGGTCAACCACAACTTCAATATCATGCGCCTTATAACGCGCCAACGGGATGTTGTCGCGCAGGCTGTAGATTTTTCCATTCACGCGCACATCCAAAAATCCCGCTTCAAATAAATCTTGCAAAAGCTGGTGATACTCCCCTTTTCTCCCGCGCACGACCGGCGCGAGAATGGTGATCTCTTTTGTAAACTTCGCTGTCTTCCCTTTCACCGGCGTTGTTCGATGCGCTTCATCCGTGCGCTTCATGACTTGATCAACCATTTCATCAATCGTCATGCGCCGAATAGGCTTCCGACAAATAGGACAATGCGGACGTCCGACACGCGCAAACAAGACGCGAAGATAATCATACACTTCGGTAATCGTGGCAACGGTTGAACGCGGGTTCGCGCTATGCGCTTTTTGATCAATGGAAATCGCCGGTGACAGTCCTTCAATTTCGTCAACATCCGGCTTGTCCATCTGCCCAAGAAATTGCCGGGCATATGCCGAAAGACTTTCCACGTAACGGCGCTGACCCTCCGCAAAAATCGTATCAAAAGCCAAAGAAGACTTTCCGGAGCCGGATAAGCCTGTAAAAACAATCATTTTATTTCGAGGCAATTCCAGCGAAATATTTTTGAGATTGTGCTCGCGTGCGCCGCGAATAATGATTTTATCTTGCATATTCAGTAAAACGTAAATACGCCCGGAATACCCGGGACAACCCCCACCCTATCGCGGATCGTCGGGCTTGTCGAGCGCTCTTCCCCGCAATGATAGCGTGTATAAAATAGATTTTTACTTGACGATCGGCCTCTTCGGCGTTAAATCCAATAGGCTCTTTGAAAGGAGACAGCGTGTTACTCACATTCACCGGTCCGTCCGCTGTGGGAAAATCAACGCTGATGAAGCGTTTGCGCAGAGAAGACCCGATTATCTCTCTTCTCACCTCGACGACAACGCGCAAGCAAAGTCAGAGAGACCTTGAGGATGAGTACGACTACATTCCGGAGCACATATTCCCTCTCCTGGAACGCCAGAACTTCTTCCTTTGGACGACGCGAATCCATGGAAACTGCTACGGAACGCGCGCAGACAGTGTGGCCGCAGCGCTAAGTCCGAAGAGATTTGTTCTCGCGGCTCTCGCACCGAACACGGTTGAACCTCTGCACAGCTTCGCTGCGCGATTAGGCCAGCCCGATCATGTACAATCCATTTACATTAGCTCGCCTGGGCAAGACGTTCTACGCGCACGCCTGGAAGAACGCAATCCAACGCCGGGATATGCCGATCGCCGGCTCCAAGACTGTGCAGACTGGGACCGCGAAGCCCTGAAATGCACGTACTACACACTTCGCATTCCGGGTTATGCTGACCTGGATAGAAAAGTGACACTCGCAAAAGACAAACTCTTTCGCACCTACTGACACCTGAAAACAGGTGTCTTTTCTTAACAGATTTTATGCGAGTAACAAGGTTGCGAGTCCGAGAAAGACAAAGAAACCAAATACATCTGTCGCGGTGGAAATAAAAATCGTGGCGGAACTCGCCGGATCTTTTCCAAGCCGTACCATGACAAGAGGAATAAGCGTGCCAAAAAATCCCGCAACCACAAAATTGGCGATCATTGCAACAGCGACAGCCACGCCCAGCATTGCATTTCCATTCCAAAGCCAAGCCACCATTCCGCAAATAAATCCATTAATCAATCCATTTACAACACCCGCACCGATTTCATTTAAAAGCGGACGCCAAACATTCGCGAGTTGGATTTCCTTCAAAGAGATTCCTCTTACAAGAACCGCAAGCGTTTGCGTCGCCGCATTTCCGCCCATGCCGGCAATAATCGGCATATACATCGCGAGCAGAACATATTTCGCAATTGTGTCAGAAAAAAATCCTACAACGCTCGCGGCAAGAAAAGCGGTTCCAAGGTTAATGATCAGCCAACGATAGCGATGACCTACTTTATCTTTCAGCGAATCAAAAACATCTTCTTCACGATGAACACCGGCAAAATCGGCAAGCGTGTTTGAAGCACTGCGCTCAATAAGCCGAAGTAAGTCTTCACTATAGATCACGCCAAGCACGCGCGCTTCATTATCCAGAACCGCAACTTTATTATGCGGATGCTGACGAAAAACATGCATCACTTCGCGCTCCGTCTTATCAAAATGAA
>PCSZ01000009.1 GCA_002786495.1 Candidatus Uhrbacteria bacterium CG22_combo_CG10-13_8_21_14_all_47_17
AGAGGCCGAGCAGTTTTACACGGGTTCTAGAACCAAATAGGTGTTCAAGCATAGAAACGCAGATTCATCGTGCCCGAATTGACGGTTCTTGACAAGCGAAATAGGGTGAATATATAGGCTGGACTATCAGGCGCCAGCCCCCGTATACTCTATACGAATATTAGCCAAAGACGACGCACATGGAATCCACATTTCGCATTACGGATATTGAAGTGAACAATGCCTCGAATGATGAACACATTGTAGGGCTTTTTCGCTATGAATCAGAAAACAAAGGACGCAAAACGCCGCTCCTTGTCGTGATTGTCGAAATTTCAAGCATGCTTTATGTGTATGAACAGCTTCTCGATGTTCTCAATGAAACCGCGGAACAAACGAGGCATTTAACATCCGCCGTCGATGCGGATCCGATGGCGCGCTTTGAAAAATTAGTTGAACGTCTAAATACGGCGATTGAAAGCTTCGTGGAACGTGAGCCTTCAGAAATCGCTTGGAATCGCGTGAACATTTATGTGATGGAGTTTTTGGATGGACATATGTGCGTGAGTGGCATTGGGTGCCTTTCAAATATCCTTTTGCAAAAGCAGCCGGATGGAACGCTCAAAAGCTTTGATCTGTTCGGATCTCTTGAACAGCCCCCCGAGGTTAATCCAAAAAAAGTCTTTTCTTCCGTTTTGTGCGGGGAATTAAAAATGGGCGATCTTCTCTTTGTTGGAACGAATAACTTTGATCACTGGCGCACAGATCTCGACTTGATTAATCGCATTAAAAATCTTCCGCCCGTCACGGCCTCCATGGAAGTTCGCCAGGAAATTGAACGTATTGGCATTCCTGAAGATTTTGCCGGCGTTATTGTTAATCACGTAAAGGCTCCCAATAGTGCTCCGCCAACCATTCACGAAAAACTGGCGCATCAAACAGAAGCAAAAAGCACGGAGTCCGTACAAAAATTGTATTCCCAAGAAAAGCAGACTGAGGCCCTCCTCTCTGCCTCCATCAAGCCGGTTGTAAAATCTGAATCTACTCATGACAAGCTACCGCAAAAAAAACAGGCGTCTTCGTTCAGCTTTGTAAAACTCCTCGCCGAGTTTCGCAATTATACAAAAAATCTCCGCAGTAAAGTAAAAGACCCCATTTCCATGACGAGCTTGCGCGGTATGGATGCCGGGCATGGATCCTTTTTTTCCGCGAAAAAGAAGCGCATGGTTCTTCTGGGTTTAATCGCTGTCATTGCCGTCGCTTCTCTGGGCGGATGGAGTTATCTCTCGCGTAAAGCCAAAGCCGAGCAGGAGCTCTGGAATGCTGTATACGACCAGGTGGTAGATCGAAAAAATCGAGCGGAAGCCGATCTCGTCTATGGAAATGAAGATCAAACACGAAGGCTTGTAAAAGAAGCCCAGGATCTCCTCGCGGGATTGGACGAAAAAACCGATACGCAAAAAACATCAAAAGAAACGCTCATCAATGACCTGAATGATGTTCAAAATAAATTGCGTCGAGAGCAGCGCGTCGATAATCCTACGCTTCTTGCCTCTCTTGCCATTGATGCTCCAGAGAATTCTTTAAATGGACTTGTACTCGCAAATGGCAGGCTCTACGCGGCCGACAATGCAGCAAAGCAGCTTCTTGAAGTTGATCCAATAAGTAAGCAAGTGCAGCGCTATGACATTCCAAGCACCGTAAACGGTTCTATTATTGCCGCTTCGGAAACGGCCACAGGCCCTGTCTTTCTTACCAACGACAAAAAGATTTTACGTCTTAGCGGTGCGAAGGTAACGGTATTATCCTATAATCCGGAATCAACAGAGAACCCAAAGGATATTAATGTCTATAATAAGCGCTTCTATATTCTTGATTCATCAGGAAATATGATTTGGCGCCATTCCGTTACAGGAAATAGCGTTGGCGCCGGAAGCCAATATCTAAAACAGAATAGCGAGAATCTCTCGAATGCCGTTGGTATAGCAATTGATGCCAGCGTCTATATCGCCTTTTCTAACGGAACGCTGAAGCGCTACCTCTCCGGCACCGAGGAGCAGTGGAATCCGGCCACGATCGACCCAGCGCTCACGCACGCAGATTCTATTTGGACGAACTTGGATACGGATCGTGTTGCTATCGCCGACGCAGATGGAAAGCGCGTGGTCATTTTCCGAAAAGATGCTCGCCTTGTTTCACAAATCATTAGCAATGAATTCAAGGGTCCGCGATTTGTTACGGGAGACTCTGCAAATAAGAAGCTCTATATCATTGATGGGAATCGTTTGTATCAGCTCGATCTTCCTTAAAAAGATATTAAAAAACCCCCGCCAATCGGCGGGGTTTTTTTGACTCTCTGTGCCGAGGAACTTATTTCAAGTTCACCTTTGCACCAGCTTCTTCGAGTTTTGCTTTGACTTCTTCGGCTTCGGCTTTCGCTGCGCCTTCTTTCACAACCTTCGGGGCTGCGTCGACCATGTCCTTTGCTTCTTTCAAGCCAAGGCCAGTGATCTCGCGAACAACCTTAATGACTGCGATTTTGTTGCCGCCTGTTTCAGCGAGTTCAACATCAAAGGTATTCTTTTCTTCTGCGGCTGCGGCACCTGCACCACCGGCCATCATGACCGGAGCGGCTGCAGAGACACCGAACTTATCTTCGAGGAGTTTTACCAGCTCGGAAAGCTCAATAACGGAGAGCTTCTCAATGGATGCGACGAGATCCTTAAATTTTGCAGGAATTTCGACGTCTTTCTTCTCTTCTGTCTTTACTTCTTCGGACATAGGAATTGCATTTTGATAAATTAGTCTTTCTTTTCTTCTTTCACTTCTTCCTTCACCTCTTCAGGTGCGGCAGGAGCAGGCTCACCAGCTTCCATCTTTTCTTTATAGGCATTCAGGAGACGGACAAATGATCCAACCGGACCATTCATGACATACAAAAGCTGGGTCAAAAGTCCTTCTCTGGAAGGAAGCTTTGAGAGCTTCATAATGTATTCTTGGTCAACGACCTGGCCTTCAAAGATCCCACCGACAAGTTTGATCGGCTGTTCTTTGCTTGCATCTCCAATGATTTTGGCAGGAGCCATTTCATCCTCTTGGGCAATGGCTACGCCGAGCATGCCTTCGAGTTTTGTGAAGTCGATGTCATAACCGGCTTCCTTTGCAGCTCGAGACAAAAGCGTTTTCTTGGCGACGATATAATCAACGCCTTCTGCGCGTAAGTTTTTACGCAGAGTCGCTACAGCTTCGACATTCATGCCGCGATAGTCTGCGAAAGCAGCTGCCTTCCCGCTTTTCAGGGCGCTGATCAGCCGTTCTATCGACTCCGCTTTTTGAACACGTGTTTTTGGCATAGTTCGATATGAATTTTAAGAGTTCGACCTTTCCCCTCCAAAAACCAGAAGGCTTGGAAGGATTTTTGGTATAAACAAACGCAGGAGACGAGTCCTGCGTTGCTGCACCTTCTTCATCATCGCCGCGTGGCGGAAAGCCAGGTCTTTTGGACCGGACTCCCGTTTTAACGGGGAATGACGTTCGGGGTTCGCTTCACCTCGGCAAGGTGGTGATTTAAGCCATTTTACAGGCCCTTGCTGTCTCAGGACTATGCGTTTGTTCGAACACTAGTAGACTACATCAGCGGAAAGGCGTCAATAGTCCTCGGTATTTATGAAAGATGGCTCTTAATAAGCTCCGTGAGGTCTTTAATATGTTCTTCTTTATCTTTTTCCATTTTCTCCCAAAAAGCACGACAATCGGCGCAGTCACCCGCGTCCTCCAAATAATGTTTCTTGATGCGCCAGAGACTCTTATGCTCAATCGTGAGCTGGTTCATTAAATTATAAACATGGTTGGAATGCATAAAATGGGGTTTTTTTCTTATTTCTTATAGATCTATCATAACATGGAAGATTTCTCCCAGATATACATGCCTATTTCTGCACTGAACTTAGGCAAATCTGTTTTGTTCGCGCATTGACATTTTTTTTAAAATATCAACTTCTTGAAAGTAATTTATATAAAAACACCTCGGCCGATGCCGAGGCGTTTTTCTTTAATTGTGTTTACGATCAAAAATAGCGGTGTTTGTTGCCCATCCAATAACGGAGAAAACAAGTCCACCCCAGAAGGCTGGGCCAAATCCGGAAACGCTGAATCCCGGAGCGAGCGCTGCCGCGAGCCAGAACATAAGTGCGTTAATGACCAGCGTAAAAAGACCAAGGGTTAAAATCGTCACTGGAAGTGAGAGGATTTGGAGCAGCGGACGAATCAACGCATTTACCAAACCGATAATAATGGCGGCAAACAGGGCCATGCCAAAGCTTGTGACGGTCACGCCTGGAATGACATAGGCAACCAGCATAAGCGCCAGTGCATTTAGGACAAGTCGAGCAATGAGATACATATGTGTTTTAAAATAGATGTTTAGCTATCACTTTTTAAACGAATTTCTTTGATTTTGTTTTCTGCCTCTTCGAGCTTGGTCTTAAGCGCTTTCGCGAGTTCGGTTGCCCGTTCGAATTTTTGCAGTCCCTTTTCAAGGTCGGGCTCGCCTTGCTCAAACCATGCGGTGATTCCCTCCAGTTCATCAAAGGCTTTTGCAAAATCAATTTCGGATTTCTTTTTAGGTGGCATATTTTTTAAAACAAAGTTTGATTTGTTGGTAAAATAGTCGCATCACGTGAGCCATCGTGCAAGCGGATCGAAACCATATCCCCCGCTTTCATTGAGACCGCATCGGTTTTCACCTTTCCTTTTTTATCCATAATCATGGCATAGCCGCGCTTAAGAACGGTTTTCGGATCAACGGAACGAATGAGCCGCGTAATCGAATCCACACGCGTCCGAAGTCCTTCAAACCATCTTCGCCAGGCTTCTTCCGTTTCATTTGTGCGTTGTTCCACGCGCAGCTTCACCGAAGAAATCCAATGGAGAGAGCCTTCAAGGGAACGCTGCACGCGCGTATGCGCTTCATCGATAAGGGCCTTCACTCCCGCCGCTACTGCTCCTTCCAGCGCGGAGAGTTCGTAGAGCACGTCCCGTTTGTCGGGAACGAGTATTCTTGCGCAATCGGTTGGCGTCGATCCGCGAATATCCGCAACCTCTTCCGCGAGCGTTTTATCGCGTTCATGACCAATGGCAACAAGTGTTGGAATTTTTGATGCGTAAATCGCGCGCACGAGCGTTTCATCGTTAAAAGCCATGAGCTCTTCAAAGGCACCGCCGCCGCGTGTGATTACAATAGCGTCATAGTCGTGTGTTTGCGCTGCTTCGAGCGCGCGCATAATTGTTCTGGGCGCTCGATCGCCCTGCACAACAACATGATAGAGATCTATTTCCAAGCCGGACCAGCGTTCATTCACGATGCGAATAAAGTCGCCGTATGCGGCGCTTGTTTTTGAAGCGATGAGCGCAATCTTTTTTGGAAAACGCGGGAGCGTGCGCTTTCGAGAAGCATCGAATAATCCTTCCGCTTCGAGTTTCGTTCGTAGCAGTTGAAGCGCGCGACGAAGCGATCCTTCTCCAATCGGTTCAACGCGATCCGCGTTAAAAGACAGCTTCCCCCATTTCGGATATACGCGCGGAGATCCATATACGCGAATGCGCATGCCATCTTCGATGGGAACATTCAGATTACGCAATACCATAAAACAGCTCACCATGGACGCTTCATCTTTCAGATTAAAATTAACCCACTGGCCCTGCGACACGCGAAATTCACTCACCTCTCCTTCCACGCCCGCTTGATATGGATCCCAAATAGCGCGGAATGTTTCATTGATATAGTTAACGAATTCACTGACGGAAAGAATTTGCATAGTATCTCGTGTTTAGCGTCCAGACTCCTCCGTTGCTTTAGGAATAATGCGACTTGTAAGCGTGTCATTCTTCAAGAGTTCTTCCGGAAGAAAGTCGAGCGAGGCTTCCGCGCCTGACGCGACAGCGAGCCCATTAATCAGGCGCACAAAAACAAATGCCTGCGTCAGCTTGTTTGATTTATCTGTATCCATATCATGTATCCCCTCGCCTTTTGTTTCAACAAATATTTTACGCGCGTCTTCCAGAACGTGATCATAAAACGGAAAGAGCGGATCCAGAAGCTTATAGGTCCAACGACCATCTTCTTTTAGAAAAACAATATTATCCTTTCCAACAAAATCAATGATTTCGCCTGTATCTTCTGCAAAATGCACGCAATTTTCTACAAAACTCTTCACTGCCTCACGGAGCCCCTCATCTCCTCTCATGCGATGAAGAAGGCGGTTAAGTGGTCGTGAGCCTATGAGCTTTGAAAAGTCTGCCTCGCTAATACGCTGTGCGCGTTCCCCGCGGAGTAAACCTTCGCTCACCTCTTCAAAATCTTTTCGCACCCTCGGATCGAAAAAAGATGCGTCCATTGAAGAAAGCTCCGTTATTGAATTTCTCCCCAGTTCCTGTGGGTTAATATTTTCCGCTTTTGGATTTTCATAGCTTCCTTTCTTTAGCTCCTGCTTTTTTTGAATTGTGACATAGGTCCATGCCTCTCTTCTATTTTGCGGAATCGTACGATGGAAAAATCGAAGATAGTTCTGTTCTGTATGCGCGAGAATTTCCCGAGTCACAGGAACTTTCATGAGAAATTGTTTTTGCCGTAATAAATGTTCAGCACCGAAGTGCTCACGTAGCTTACCTTGAAGCATCCGTTCGCGATCAATGCGATTTTTTGCTTCGTTCAATGCATGTGTCTCGCCCTTTGGATCTGACAGGATGTCATAAAGAACTTTCTTGCTCCCTTTGAGGACAATGTCAGGATGCCCCGGGATTTCATACACGATATTTTCTCCGCCTTCTGCGAGAAAATGCGGCATGTATTTTTCAGACAAGGCGCGTTCTACATCAGCAAAACCCAGCTTCTGTTCTAAACTTCGCTCGGGACGCTTGTGTACGCCAGATTTTTCGGGCGTGCCTAACGGGCTTGCGAGAGCCGTATCTTCAAACGGGCTCACATCCTCAGCGGGATTGGAGCTAAGCTTGTTCGGGTCTTCTTTAAAAGGATTCCTTAGTGGATTCGCTTGGCCCATACTAGGGAAAGCGTAGCATACCTTCGCGGATTTGTGGGGCGAGCACATCATCGGACACGCCCGCTAAACGGTTAAGACGTTTTTCCAATTCGACTCCTTCCACGAGCTGCGGTTGGCTTTTCTCGATAAAAAGCGGAAAGAGCTCTATATCCGTTTCGTCCGCTTGAAAAGTCAGTGAAACCGCCAAACCTTGCTTCGTACGCGTTGACCAATCCTGATCAAAAACAAAGTTCCCAAGCGACCAGGCGATTGGTTTGCCTTTATAGATAGAAAATCCCTGCTCCCAATGTGGATGGCCTCCAATAATCATATCTGCTCCGTGATCAATGAGCCAGTCGGCGAGCTCAACTTCTTTTGCTTGTGGACGATCCTGATATTCTTGCCCCCAGTGCATCAAGACAATGACTTTGTCGGATGTCTCTCTCGCCTCTTGAAGCACGCGGGCGGCCTGTTTTCGATCAAGCGCATTATCTGTTGTATTAAATCCAAGAAAAGAGATGTGCAATCCATTCAGCGTCGTTGTTGCGCGAGCTATTTCATTATCTTGCACTTGATGACCGAAGACGAGAAACCCTCCCTCGCGCAGACGGCTTACGGAATCCGCATAGCCCGCGTTTCCTTGATCGAGCGCGTGATTGTTGGCCTGGGAAAATGCATCAAAACCCTGCGCTTTTAATACGGGAATATTATCGGGAGAAAATTGAAAATCAATCGTTTTTACCGGAGGAAGCCGTTTGTCTGTGAGCGGACCTTCTAAATTTGCCACGGAATAATCAAAAGAAGCAATCCATCCGGGCGGAAGTTTTTCAAACGGATATGCTGCGTCGCCTGATCGGCGAATGCGGTTAGCTACTTCACGATCGAGCATGATGTCGCCAACAAAGAGCAAGTGCGTAGACGTTGTTTCTTTTTTTATTGGAAGCTCAATACCTCGATCAAGACCGGTAATACTCTTTCCTGACGAAACAACTGTCGCTGTTACGGGGGTATAAGAAACGGTAGGAATAGCGATTTTCGCAGCGGACAGGATTGCAACTAAGCTCAGACTTGTTCCGCAAAAGGCAACGGAGAAGAGAACAAAACCATGCCGCTTTAAGCGCCGATCACCCATATACGTATCAGTGCAAAAAATAGGAAAGCCCAAAGCGTATTCGTTATGATTGCATCCACCATGAACCACGCGTCATGTTTACGTCCAAACAAACCATGTCCCTCTAACGGCATAACAATCAATCCAGCTAAGAGGCTCATGACAATGCCCCAGCCAAGAATTGGCAGGAGTGAAAAATTGGGAACAAGTTGATATTCAACACAAGCGGCATAGCCGGCGCCAAAAAAACTGGAGAGTCCAAGATGAATCAATAAGCCGGCAATCTGCGTTTCACGTTTACTGAGCTTTCTTCCAGAAATCGTAGGCGGATCGAGATCGCGAACATAGCTTCCCGCCCCAAAATGCGGCGCAACATAAGACAAAAACGTTAGAATAGCTCCCGCTCCGATACCAGCATAAACACCTGCAAGAATAGTTGGCCACATACTATATGTATCCTAGTCTTCTTCGCTCGCTTTTTCCAGCCTAGGGCTGAAGGGATTCTTCAGGCGTTTTTCCTTCGACAGAAATGACAACCTGATGAACCGAAGAAAATTGTTTTAAGGTTTGTTCGATCTCTGCACGTATTGCTTCTACATTACAGGAGCCTCCTCCATAATTCTCAAGCTCGGAGCTAAAAACGGCCGTTGCTGTTCCGCCGGAGACTTTAAGTGAAATAAGGCGCGTTCCTTTTGGAATATATGTGCCATAACCGGGCTGCGCCTGCTGATCAATGACAGCTGGATCTTTTGCAAGAAGTTTGCGAAGCGTAGCTTCAACCGGCAAATTCGTTGGCGCAATGGTTTCTGTTGTTTGCGTAACTTCGCTACAATTCGTTCCCATTTCCAACGGGCTCAGATATAGGCGGACGTTCATCGCCCGCTGAGGCAAGCGCACCGGCGTACTCACTACGTGCGTAGGTGTTCCGTCTTTTGCCGAATATTCAAATACTTCGAGTGTTCCCGTTGCGGTCTCAGGCACGCTGAGAATAAAGTTTCGTATTTCGAAATCTCCCGCTTGTCCAATATCAGGCGCAGCTGCATTCGTGTTTCCCTCTTCCAAAAGTTTTCCATTTCCATCCAGCAAGCGCCAATTAATTGTATTCTCAAATACAATTCCAGATCCCGTAACCGTAAATGGGTTCGCAAGTAAACTGTTTCGAACAGCATCATCGACACAAATGAAATTCAAATCGTCGCACACCATGCCGGCCGGCTGTTCGCGAATAGGCGCGCTCGGTTCCACGACTACCTCTTCGGGGGTAGCCGTCTGCTGGCGGCAAACGCCGAGCGCATCCGGTGTTCCTGCTGCCGGTTCATAATTGGTACAGGTAAAATCTTTTGGACAGCTCCATCCTGCAATGCCGCCACATTCACACTGCGGTTCGCATGTCTGCGTGCAGACCTCTCCCGGATTTCCATGGCAGGGGTTTCCGCAATCAATCCAATGACCTCCCCCCGTTTCACAAGCTCCCTTTGTGATGCCATTATCCCCTTTTAACTCGGGTGCTTGAGGCTGGCTTGTTTGGACGATTGGCGCCGGCTCAGGCGTAACCTTCGTCGCTTGCGGAAGTTGTGACCAAACAAACACCAACGCAATTGTGAGCATGAATATGATGGAAGAAAAAAGCACCAAACGAATCGTCAGATCTTGTGCCTGCGCGACTTTTGGTGCGTTCTTTGAACTTTTTTTGGTTGTGGTTTTTCGTTTTGGAGGCATATCAACCTCCATTATTTCATGAATTCGGAAGCACGACAATTATTTCTTTTGCGCCCGCCTCCATATTCCCTTCAACAAAGCTATGAATCGCGTTTAAAAGCACATCTTGTTTGTAGAGATAATCCGGTCCATTTCGCGTTCCCGGATCGTTTGTAATCCAAAGGCCGTCTTTCGTATAACCTTTCACAACCAGCATATGATAATCGGGGCCGCCATTTCGAAAGTTTGGATTTTCAAGTGCTCTTCCATCAGCTGGAACGATAATAGGATACCCGTTCGCAAGAACCGCCTTCATATCGGAAGCGGAAGTTATTTTTCGAATAATGACATTGTGATATCCGAAATAATTTTCAGCTGTTCGCGCCACTTCCCGCGTGTTCGTATTCTTATTGTGGCCATAAATACTGTCTTCATACGCAACCGTTTTCAAGAGCGCAGCTTCCCCTTCGTCAGCAGCAAAATTTGTATGGCGACCCTGATAAAAAGCGTCCACCATAATCAACGAAGCTTCTTCACAAGCATCCTCAAATGGTTCCACCCAATTCTGATGCGGCGCCTGCAAAAGAAACGGTACGGCAAGATTCACTTCCGCGGGTAGCGCTCCCTTCCAGACAAGCGTATCGGATACCGCAACAGGCTGAATTTCAGCATAAACCTTCTGTGGGGCTTCCTTCATATTCTCTGTGTTTTGCTTTGACGTTTCTCCTGTAGAGGATGTGTATTCTTGTGCAATTGGAAGCTTCGGCTTCGTCCACACGTTTAGCGTATCGCGAATCGACCCACGATTTACGTAGGCGAACAAAGCCGCTAAAAGGATGACGAGGGCTGTTGCGAAATAAGCGAAACGTTTCATAACAGAAGAGACTAACATAAAAAGAGGGTTTTGAAAAGCCCCGGCGCTTGGCCGAGGCTTTTGTATTTTTCTCTACTTATTTATTCCTCTACGCTCACGGAAAGCATTTTTACTTCTTCATTTGGTCGATCTTGGCTATTGCGTGGAAGATTCGATATCGCATCAGCGACGTCCTGCCCTTCAATGACTTTTCCAAAAATGGAGTAATCCGGTGAAAGTGGGTAATCCGCAACCATGATGAAGAATTGCGATCCATTCGTATCCGGCCCGGCATTTGCCATGGCGAGAACGCCCTTTTCATACACCGGCGCCGACATCGTTGTTCCTTGAATCGTTAAGGTCTTTTCAGGAAGGCCGGCTACAGGGTCATTTTTAAATCGATAGCCCGGGCCTCCTGTGCCTGTTCCGGTTGGGTCTCCTCCTTGGATCATAAATCCCGGAATCACACGATGAAAAATCGTTCCATTATAGAATCCTTCTTTTACAAGATAGATAAAGTTCGACGCGGCATTCGGTCCGGCTTTTGAATCCACCTGGACCAAGATGTCGCCTTTGTTTGTTTTAATGCGAACTTTTTTATCGACTTCTTGTGCCGGGAGAACACCCGGGAAGGTATAGGTCTTATTCATAGAGACATCTGTTGTAGAGGTTGAATCAGCTGTTGTGTTTGAATCAGTCGTTGTACTTACTTCGGAGCTCTCCGGTTGCGCCTGCGGTTCCGGTGCGGTTTCGACCGCTGCCGGCGCATTGTTTAGGTCATCTACCGTTGGATATGTAGAATCGGTCGCTGTGTTCCCGGCGCACCCAGCACCGAAAAGCGCAAAGGCGAAAAGAGAAACAATGGAAAGAGAAATTTTTGTATTCATAGAGAAATGTAATTTTTGAATTTATACTTTACGCCTTCAATCCTTGGGCTGCAACTCCTTCTCCCAGGGGAGAATATTTACATTATTTGTAAGAAACTGAGCTTCTCCTGAGAGCAATTCCGGGGCGGTCCAGGCTTCCGGTGGCGCCGTCAAATCAAAACGGTCGCGATCGAGATAGGAAGAAAGGATTTCTCCGCGTTCATTGCGCGCACTTAAGATACGCGGTTTTGTTTCAAGCGGAAGCCATTGCATTTCCACAAAAACCGCTTTTCCCTTTTTCGCAATCACAAGTTCTTTTGCGGCAGCGCGTGCAAACCATCGTCCCAAATTTGATGGGTGCTTTAATTCAAAACCGATACCGGTTGCTGAAGATGGCAGCTTGGCTCCAAACCACTCTTGCGTAAGGCGTCCACTCGAACCCACGCGTTTTTGCAAACCCTGTCTGTGGTCCGCTCCGTTTGGGTTAATACGCAGCCCTCCTTCAAATACGTGAGACGCAATATCCGTGATTTGTGCTCGGACGTCTTCAACATTTTTTTCTTCCATGTGACTGACCTGAATGCAGGCAATACGTTCCTTCCCTTCGCGCGTAACCGTGACATCGTAATCTCCCGAAAGCCAAAAGCCATCTTCATTTACCGTTCGAAAACGTTCAAGCTCCCGTGCAATGTGCATCGCTTCATCAACAGCCGGAGGAAGGAAGGAATCCGTTTCACTGGTTGCATATCCAAAAATACTGATCGGACCTCGCGCAAGCAAAGCCGGCTCAATAGCTACAAAAGGTTCAAGAGCAAGACGCGGATCAATCTGCGCTGCAGTCCGCTTTACCGCCGTTGAAATATCAAAATCTGCTTCGGACTTCGCTTCCCCTGAAACAAATAAGGCGCCATACCCGCCCGATACGCGAATATCAACTTTCGCGTTTGGATCGCGTTTTACGTATTCTTCAACGATAGCCGTTGCGATGAGATCGCAGGCTTTTTCAGGACTTCCTGGGCCAAAAACCGTTGCTTGAGGCATAGCCGCACCTTAATGGAGGAGCTACAATTCATCAATATCTCGTAAAAAAGAGCTTGGTTTTGTTTTTGGCTCATTTGAAGGCGTGCTTTTCCAGACATTTTTTGACCCCGTATTACCTTGGCGTTCACCATTCTGATTAATTTCGATGGTTGGCTCTTCCCAGCCTGTTCCTTCCCAAGACCAATGCGTATCTTCTCCAGCGTCATCCGTATCTGCGTTTTTCGCTCCCCGCCCGAAGCGCTGCCAAGGCTCTCGCACTTCAATGCGTTCAAATAATCGCGTGGACACTTCATCGATAAATGTTGAAGGCTGATTAAATGCCAAGGATTCGTGTCCAACCGTCATTGGATATGTGAGAAATAAATTTTTTCTTGCGCGCGTTACCGCGACATAAAATAAGCGGCGTTCTTCTTCCAGTCCATCTTCTTCCGCAAGTGCCCGATGGTTTGGGAAAGAGCCTTCCGCCAAATGAATGACAAATACCGTGTCCCACTCAAGTCCCTTCGCTTGATGAATCGTTGAAAGAACCATGCGCTCATCATCTCCCCGCATATCCGTTTCGCGCGTGGCGACCACTTCATCATAGAGCGAAGTGTCCACGAGAAATGCCGTGAGATCTTCATAGCTCTCCGCAAAAAGAGCGAGCTGTTCAAGATCTTCTAAACGATCTTTCCAGTTTGGATATTCACGCTCTAAATAATCTTGATAGCTTGAAGTATTAATTGCGCGAATCATTTGCGCGGGAAGTCTCGCTTCTTTCACTAGGGCGCGCATGATGGATGAAAAATCTTTCCACCCCGTTTCGGTGCGCTTCGGAACAGAAAGGGCATGTTCAGCAACCGCAGACTCCATCGAATCTTTTTGACGAACAAGTTGAAGAATTTTTCCGGCGCCGACAGCTCCGATACCCGTCTGTAAGCCGAGCGTACGCAACCAAGCGATTTCATCCTCCGGATTTTCGTAAATTCGAAGAAAGGCCACGATGTCTTTAATATGCGCTCGTTCAAAAAATTTCTGTCCGCCTCGATATTCATAGGGAATATCCCGTTTTAAAAGTTCAAACTCTAGTTGTTGGGAATGAGCGCTTGAACGAAACAAGACAGCCATGTTTCCCAAAGCCGTTCCTTCATTACGGAGAGAAAGAATTTGCTCGGCAATATATTTCGCCTCTTGCGCCGCAGAGGAACAGGGAACAAGCCGCGGACTCGCCCCTTCTTCGCGCGTGCTAAACAGCTCTTTTTTAAATTGCTCAACATTGTGACTGAGCGACTCATTCGCCAGATCAAGAATCTGCGGCGTTGATCGATAATTGTGAAGCAATTTAAAAATAGTGCTTCCCGGCCATTCTTTCGGAAAGTTTAAAATATTTTTTACGTCCGCTCCTCGAAAAGCATAGATCGACTGCGCATCATCGCCGACGACAAGAATATTTTTATTTACGCGAGCAAAGCCATGGACGATGCGTGCCTGCAGCATATTCGTATCTTGATATTCATCCACCAGCACATATCGAAACCGTTCGGAGATGCGGCGACCAAGCGTCGCGTCATCAAGAAGTCGAACAAGGTTTGTAAGTAAGTCATCAAAATCCATGACATTGGAACGCTTTTTGCGCTCTTGATATTGCTGCGCGATTTCTTCGATATCACTCGCGAGCTCCAAAAAGTTTTGATGTTTTATTTCAAGAACTTCTTGAATAGATTGCTGCGTGTTTCTTGCGTAGGACAGGATATTCGTCACGACCGATGCTTTAGGAAAGCGTCTCGCTTTGGGATCGATTTTTAAATCTTTCATTACTGCTTTTACCAACACGCGGCTGTCTTCTTGATCGAGAATGGAGAAGTTCGGTTCGTATCCGACATCGCGTGCGAAATGTCGCAAGAGACGCGCACCGATTGAATGAAACGTTCCACCCCAAAGACCTTTTGCCTCGACGCCAAGGAGCGAAGCGACGCGAGAGAGCATTTCTTTGGAAGCCTTGTTCGTAAACGTAAGCAAAAGAATGCTCGAAGGATCCACGCCCTGCTCCAAAAGATAGGCCACGCGATATGTGAGCGTTCTGGTTTTTCCGGATCCCGCTCCGGCGAGCACAAGATGCGCTCCATCGCCTCCAAGCACAACGGCAAGCTGTTCCTGATTGAGTTTAGCGACGTAATTAATGTGTTTTATTGGATGCCCTTCGGCACCCTGTAGCTGAAAAACGGACATGTAACGCAGGGTAGCATGGCAAGCTCTCTCACGGAATAAAAACAGCCCGCGAGCAGAACGCTCGCGGGCCGAAAGACCTATTTTTCTTGAAATGCCCACTCCATGAGGGCGATGAGCTTGAAATCCTTCTGCGTGCTCAGGACTCGATAACGCGCTTCTTCGAAGACGCGCCACAGGCCGCTCAGGTCCGGGGAGATCTCTTCCTCATTCGATCTTGGTCCGTGCAACCGCGTACGAAGTTCGTGAAGTTCTTCCTCCGAAAAAAGATTGAGAAGATCAGGGTCATGCGAGTCCGCACAAGACAACATATGTCGCACACGGACACGGTGCTCTTCTTTCTGCTTCGTTCGCAAAATGCGAATGAGCGCTCGTACAGCTAGTGCGCGCCTGTCCGGCTGGCTTCTGTGACGAGCATTGTTCTGAAACTTCCCTCGCCTCCAGCCTGTAAAATAGGCTTCGGCGAAATCAAGAACATGTGTTCGCAGGGACTTAGGAACCCCGGCCCTCTGCTGCACCGATTCGATTACGAATCCCAGCGTAGCGTAGGCCTTCTCCGAAACCAAGGTTCTGAGATCGCGTTTTGGATCCACGCTATAGCGTAAACGGTTTAGCAGCTCTTCATCTTGTAGCCGCCAGGTATGCCTTTCGAGAAATCCTTCGAGCGTTCGTAGGACAAGTCTGTCCCGCTCAATAAAATGGCGACGCGTCCAACCATAGATCTGCGCTGCATTTACTTCCTCTTTCTCATCTTCTTCTTTGTAAGATCCATCTCCCATCGGATCTTCATGATAAACATGATCCGATCCTGGCATGGGTTCCTCCAATCTTTTAAAACACTGGTCTCCGTATAGGAGAACAACTCATCCGAGCATAAAAAGCCGGGTCTGTCAATTCAATACCCTGCTTTTATGCGATTTTGTTGATGTTCTTCAAATGTCCGCCCGTAGAGAACCGCGCCATCTTGATCGGTTAAAAAATAATAGTAATTCGTCTTTTCTGGAGCTAAGACTGCCCGCAGAGCATCTTCACTCGGGTTTCCCACCGGTGAAGGCGGCAGGCCGGCATTTCTGTAAGAATTGTATGGAGAATCGATTTGAAGATCGGCCGGCGTTGAGCGCGCATTTCCGGAACCCGTGAGATAGCTCACCGTTGCGTCACTTTGAAGCCGCATCCCGGCTTTTAGTCGGTTAAGGAATATTCCCGCAACAATACGCATATCTTGCGGATCACGAACTTCCCTTTGCACGAGAGAAGCTAAAATCACGACATCATCGAGTGTTTTAAGCGGAGCGACGTCCGAAGAAATATTTGCATCGGCAAAACGACTCTGAAATTCCTGCAGCTGTTTTTTTATAAGCGCATCCGGCAATTGGTCGGCCCATACACGATAGGTATCCGGAAAAAGATAGCCCTCCAAAGAACGCTCCGTCGGCAAGGAATCCAAAAATGGAAAGGCGCTGCGTAATGCAGGATCAAAACTTTTCTTATTCACCGATTGACCAACAAGAGAAGCTGTCACCGCGGGATCGATACCTTCTGTTTTTTGAAGATGGTCAATAATATCATTTACGCTCCAGCCTTCGATGATTCTTATTTGTACTTCTCGTCGAGCGGGACCCTTTGCAAGCGTTTTCGCGATCGCCTGAAAACTGGTTTGTGAACGAATATCATATTCCCCCGCCTTTGGACGTTCGTATGCACGATCAAAACGACCATAGATTTTATAAAGAAACGCGGAAGATATAATACCTTCCTTTTCAAGAAGCCGTGCAACACCTTCGGGAGCAAGACCTTGTTCAATCTGAATATGAATCGGCGCGCCCGCTACCACCTTCCCAATATAGGCCTGCTGAATAAAGGCATACACAAAAAAAATGCCTAGCCCCGTCAATAAAAATAGAAGGATTTTTATGTGTCGCATACATTAGGAACGGCGCCTGATCTTTGGCAGCATTTTCAGACGATACCAGTGAATACAGAAAGCTGAAAAGACGCCGAGCACTGCGCCGGCTATCACGTCGCTTGGATAATGCACGCCTGCCGCAACACGGCCCAGAGCAACAAGAATAGCAAGGACAAAGGCTAGCGCTCCGAGAGCTGGGTGCGCGAGCGCAAGCGACATCGCAAGGGAAAACGCGACCGTCGCATGCGCAGAAGGAAACGAATGGGTTGTAAGCGGCATAGGAATTCTTTGCTCAACAAGTGGAGAAGCGAAAAACGGGCGCTGTCGTCCTACGAGCTTTCCGAGACCGTATGCCAGAAAAAAAGATATAAGCGCAGCCCAGCCGGCTTCATAAGTAGACGATCGAAAAAATTTTCTCCCGGGAAGATACCCAAGAATTGCAACGAAGCCTCCCAAAATAAAAATAAGATATCTCGATAAAAAAACGGAAACAAAAACACCAAATGGCCCGGAAAGCCATTGTTGTACCTGTAAAACCCCCACAAGATCTTGTGACATGGAACTACAATATCATAAAGATTCTTTTTTTTATGGATTTGGTGTTTTTGGCTCGTAGGGACAATCGTGAAGCAAAGGACAGCGCCAGCACTGCGGCTTTCGTGACTTGCAGATATCACGGCCAAAAGGAACCAGGACATTATTGATTTTAGACCAGTATTGTTTCGGAAGCAGCTTTCTGAGGTCCTGTTCAATATGCTTAGGCGTGTCCGACTTCGTCCAACCAAGACGCCGTACAATTCGATGGACATGCGTATCAACCGCGATTGCCGGCGTATTAAAACAAAAAGAGAGAACAATGCTTGCGGTTTTTCTTCCGACGCCGGGGAGCGTGACGAGCTCCTCCATCGTTTTTGGAACGCGCCCATTAAAACGCGTGAGCATATCCCGCGCAAGCTCTTTGAGTCGCCTGGATTTGGTTTTGTAAAATCCAATCGACTTAATACTTTTTTCAAGATCGCTTATCCGCGCCTGCGCAAGTTTTTCAAATGTAGGATAACGCTTCTTTAAATCAGGAAAAATGCGAAGCACTTGTGCGTCAGTCGTTTGCGCAGAAAGAACCGTTGCAATCAGCGTATCTTTTGGATTTCCAAGATCCGTCGTCTTTCCTTTTTCCCTGTAGAGTTTTCCAAGAATGCGCAAACTCCGTATGACCCTTTCTTGCTTTTCATCTCTCTGTTTCGTCATGCTCTTAGCCATATTACATGAGAGGCTTTCCTGTCATCTCGGCAGGAATAGGCAATTCAAGCATATGGATCGCTGTGGGAGCTACGTCTGCAAGCATCCCCACGGGCTCTGTCATAGAAAGATCTCCGCCAATAATATCTCCCGAAGGAGCGGAGAGTCCTTCCAGGTCTTTTCGCACGATAATAAATGGAACGGGATTTGTTGAGTGCTCTTTATCCATGTCGCCCGTAGCCAGGTTTGATACTTCTTCCGCATTCCCGTGGTCCGCCGTGATAAGGACGGCTCCGCCAACCGCAAGCGCCGCGTCTACAATCTTTCCTATGCATGCATCGACGGCCTCATTCGCTTTCACGGTTGCTTCATAATTTCCCGTATGCGCGACCATGTCGGGATTCGCGAAGTTTGCAACAATGAAATCATACTGTCCGCCTGCAACTTCTTTTACAATACGATCAGCGATTTCATAGGCGCTCATTTCCGGCTTTTGGTCATAACTTGAAACGCGCGGGCTCGGAATAATAACGCGCTCTTCTCCCGGATATTCGTCTTCGCGCATGCCATTAAGAAAGAATGTGACATGCGCGTATTTTTCCGTTTCCGCGATATGCAATTGTCGAAGCCCAGCTTCAGAAATAACTTTCGTAAGACAAGTCTTTGGAACCTGTGGTGGAAAGGCAACTTCAACCGGAAGATCCTTCTCATATTCCGCAATAGTTACAAAAAACAAATTCTTTATGTATGCTCTCGGGAATTTGTTAAATGCCGGCAAGGTAAAAGCCTTTGTAAGCTGACGTGCGCGATCCGGTCGAAAATTGAAAAAGATCACCGAATCCCCTTCCGTGACTTGTGTTATTGGCTGGCCCTTTTCCAAAATGACGGTTGGAACAAATTCTTCGTCATACACTTTTTTATCATACGAAGCTTGAATCGCCGCTTCCGCGCTTGAAGCTGTTTCCCCTTCGCCTTTCACGATGGCATTATATGCTTTTTCGATACGCTCCCAGTGATGGTCACGATCCATGGCATAGAAGCGGCCGGATAAGGTCGCAATTTTTCCAATTTTGAGTTCTGCCGTTTTTGCTTCCAAATCTTTTATAAACTGCAAGCCCCTATCAAATTTTGTATCGCGACCATCAAGAAATGCATGAATATATACATTCTTCGTTATGCCTTCCCGACGGCAGAATTCAAGAAGCTGGTTTAAATGCTCTTGCGCTGCATGCACGTTTCCAACAGAAACAAGTCCCATGAGATGCAGTTTTCCTCCCGTTTCTTTTACATGCGCCGCCGCTTTCTTGAAGGCAGGATTTGCAAAGAATTCTCCGCTTTCAATAGCTAAGTTGATGCGTGGAAACGTTTGATAAAAAATACGACCGGCACCGATCGTTAAGTGGCCGACTTCGGAGTTCCCCATTTCTCCCCAACTCAAGCCGACAGCACCGCCGGAACCGTGAACAGTCATCGCCGGATAACTATCAATAAGTTTTCGAAGCACAGGCATTTTTGCGTCCGCTACGGCATTTCCAGCTGCGGGTGGAGCTATTCCAAACCCATCCAGGATAAGAAGAATTACGGGTTTTGTTCTTGGCATAGGCCTCATTTTACCGTGTTTTCCCGCTGCTGTCAGGCTTAACAAAAATACTTGACAAAAAGCCCTTTTTTTGGTATATTTCCTCGTTCCCTTCTCAGGGATCGTTTACATCATATCGATGCAAGCGCGGCCTTTTTACCCAAAAGATGGGTGATCTTTGGAGGAAATGTGGAAATAGATCTAGAAGACCTCGAGGATGTCGAGCTGGAAAATCCAGCCGACAAGCCGAAGAGCAAAAGCGCTCCTAGCGCGATAGCGTCGACGTCGTCGCTGCCCTCAGTGACGGTGCCAACATCTACGGAGGGCGTTCAGCCCCCAGTCAAACCTCTGCCGAAGGCAGAACTGCCGAAGGCAGAACTGCCGAAGGAAGCCGCAGCCAGTGCTGCGTCCTCACCGCCGGAGAAGCCCGCCGGAACAAGACTGACGCGACTAACGCGCGAAGAGAAGAAGGTCCTGGAGCTGAAACTGACTCGGTCGTTCATGGAGGTCCGCTTCTGGGACAACCCGAAAGACCTGAGCCGACTGAGAGGGCTATCCCTCAGAAAGCTTCTCGAACTCCGAGGAGAGTTAGGGGCGACCACTTTCAGAACCAAGAAGTTCTTGGGCTGGAAACGGGAGGCCCTTGTCGCGCTCGACAACGAGGTTCAGCGTCAAGCCGATGAGGCGAATGCTGAGAAGCAGGTCGCCATAGACAACGCCGCCAATATGTCTTCAAAAGGGAAGGTTGCGGACCCCGGGTTCGTGGCGCGCGCCGCCGAAAAGACGGAGCCGCAAGAGCTTCCCAGCAACAAGCGGATCTCCAGGCGGTTCTCTGGGCTCAGCTTGGCCCTCTGGATCGGCGTGATCCTCATTCTCTTGGGCATGCTCGCTATGAGCGTGTGTCAACAGACAGTTCAGGAAGCCCGCTCTTCGGATGCGACTTCGCAGGGAACCGCGGTTCCCCACGAGGCTTCGCACGAACTACTCACGATGAACGGCTCCGTCGAGCCGCATAACCAAGACGCCCCCGTCTCCTACGAGGAAGTGCGCCACCCGCCCGGCACAGCCGGACGTCCGAACTGCCAGCGGTACTCGTTGGCACGTCCGGGCGCAAGAATATTCTCTCAGGCAGACTGGAGACATGTCCAGACAGCCGTGGGAGAACGCACCCCTCACTGGGCCTGTGCTCACCACCCTCGTGAAAACGAGGACGGTAGCAGAGCGATCTGCGACTGCGATTGGATTACCTATCGCCAACGCTGAGTCCCCAACTACAACTGAGCCCCGCTTCGACATCTTCTGTCGAGGCGGGGCCTTTTTATTTTCTTCTTAGTACAGTAAAAGAGGCATTCCCGCTGCGGCGCCAGGCGCGTTCGCTCCACCGCCCGGAGCCGGATCTGGCACGACGGTAATCGTTGCCTGCGTTGTCTGACGAATACCGTCTTCCATATACGTTGCATATACTTCCGCAGAAGATTGTTGCGCCGGACAATACGTGACCACGGAGTCCGATTGAACATAGATCAGATTCGGATCGGAGACGCTTTTCGACGCCTGCAAGGTTACATCTTTTTGTGTTCCGTTTTTATAAAGAGCTTTGATTTTGAATGGTAATTTCGCACCGCAGGGCGCCGTCAGATCTGTTTGAAAAACAAAGGTAAGCCCAGAATACCCAGAAACGGCTACCGGTTTTTCTACTTGTACCGTTGCGAAAACCGTACGCATTCCCTCAGGATCTTCATATGTTGCGGATATTTTTATCTGTCCTGGAACCGATGGGATGAAAGTTGTATTAGAGACAATCTTTCCTTCTCCGGGCGGAACGATTCCAAAAGTCGCATTCTCATTCAGCACGGCGGTTGTGCCCGCAACGGTAATCCCATAAAGCGTCAGCCGGACTTCGTCGCCGACACTTACGCGTGAAGGACTCGCAAAAAGCGAGAGCTGCCGATATATGCGGCTCGTTGAGCTTGTAGCTTGCGCCGCGTTTTCATCTTGATTTTGAATATCCGTAGCAGGCGCTCCTTCTTCAAATGGTTTTTCTGGCGTGTCGGAAGAGATGTCTTTCCCAAAACCTTCAAAACCCAAACGGTAGCCCATGGCTTCTGCACGACGAACAAGTTGCTCCACACTTTTTGGCTGAAGGCTTGAACTTCGTTTTACTTGATCAACAAAATCCGCAATGGAAGCAAGGAGCGTTCCAGCTGTCACTCCCTCCGGCGGAGTTCCGTAAAGCAGCTGATCAATTTTTTCATCAAGCTCAACAGCTTTTATTGTGAAGGCGCCTTCCTCCGAATTCGCCAGGCGGAGCCGTAGACCTTCCAAGCTTACGAGCTGATCTGAAGAAAGCTTTATATTTTGACCCGCGTCGCGTGCGCTGAGGGAAAGCGCAATCCAGGCATGAAGTTCATTCTGAAATTCTCCGGATACGGATTTTCCCGCAAAAAGATTCTCCGCCGCCTTAAGCTGTGCGTCAAAAGAATTCGATTCGCTCGAAAGCGCAAGATGGCGCAGTGCATAGGTCTCGCGACGCGCTTCTTTTTTGTCTCCAGCAAGAAAAGAAAGATGAAGTTGCTCAGATAACTGAAGTATCCAAATGGGCGCTTGCGCTCCACCGCTTATTCGCTGCTGAAATCGCGTTTCCAGTTCATGCAGTTTTGCGTCATCAAATGCGCGATCTAATGTTCTGTTCTCTCCTGCCCAGGCGTCCGCGTCCGTCAACTGGCGCACTTCAACAAGTTTACCGTCTTTATCAAAGGTGCCCCACTGCCCTTCTCTTACAAGCGTCAATGCCGCATCTACAACCGAATCGGTAATCGCAATCTTTGATCCGTCCTCCTCTTTCGCTACGCCAAATGACGTACCTCGAATGGTAGCAACAACATTATTCGTTTGTACTTGCATACCTTCGTTGATATCAATCATTTTCAGCATACGCGACCAAACACGACCGCTCTCAAGACGCACGCGTAAAAAAGCTGTGTCTATTGTATTTCCTTTCGGAGCTTCATCAAGAACGATTTCCGTTGCCGGATCAAGACGCGTTACTCCCCGATCTCCCCAAAGAATTTGCGCGCGTGCACTCGCATCCGTTCGGACAGAGTCTCCCGTACTGACCTCCGTTGTAGCTGTGAGCTCTCGCCACTCGCTTTCATTCGCGCGTTTCCATTCAACATGTCCTTCAACAGCCTCCACGCGGATAAACTTTCTTTCCACGGAAGCTACCGCTCCAAGCGACCAAAACCAATTGAGGCCAAACAATAAAAGAATGGCGCCGATAATGAGCAAAAGGATTTGCCCCTTCTTTTTATTCTGAATCCAGAAGTTTTTTTGTTCCATCATAGGCCAGATCATAGCAATATTTCCCCGGTGCTCCAAGAGCAAAAACGCTTCCGTTATGCTTGCCAATGGCTTTAAGAACTGATACATTCCCGTCGTTCATTCTAGGAGTCCTACGGGCTGTAGCGCAGTTGGCTAGCGCGCACGCTTCGGGTGCGTGAGGTCGCGGGTTCGAGTCCCGCCAGCCCGACCATAAAACACCTCGGCAGAAATGCCGAGGTGTTTTTTAATGATGCTGATGTAGATGTTCGTGCTCGGAGGCCTTACCCGCTAGCGGGCCACCATGCATGACAACCCAAGCGGACAGCAGAGCTGTAATCGGGACCGTAAAGGCAATGCCGATCGTTCCTGTGAGAGAGCGGATGATTTCTTCCACGACAGAATCGAAGTTTATAAATTTCAACCAGGAACCGCCAAACTGTGTGTATTGAAGCAAGAGCGTAAGCGAGGCTCCTACATACGCAAAGATAAGCGTATTGGAAAGCGCTCCCATATGATCTTTTCCAACCGTCATGGCGGAGGAAAAAACTTCCTTAAATGACGCATGCGGTTTTGCGCGCTTAATCTCGCTAGCCGCTGAAGCAATGGAAACGGCGACGTCTTCCGCTGCTCCCGCTGCGGCGATAATAATTCCGGCAAAAAGAAGACCCCGCGGGTTCAACATCGGATTACTTAGAAAAAATTGTCTGTCTTCTTCCGTACTTAAGCCGGAGACATGCGCCCACTCCACAAAAACTATTGAGAGCAAATACCCGGCCAGCGCGCCGCCCATCGTTCCCAAAGCCGTTACGACGGCTTTTTTATTCCAGCCGCCAGACAAGCCCGACGCTAAATACGTAAGCAAACCCATCAGAATAATAGCGACAGGCACGGGGTTTACGCCTTTGATAAAGAGCGGAATCAAAACGAAACCAATGACAAAAATACTGATTACGATACTGATACCCACTTTCATGCCCTGCCAACCCGACAGGAGAATGAGCGTGATAAAAAAGGCGACAAAAAGCCAAAGCATTGCTGCTCTTCGCTCATAGGAATCAATATAGACATGCCAGGAACCGGCTTCATCTGCCTGTTGCATAAACAAAACCACGCTGTTCCCGATCGCTGGTTTTAATCCATACGGATTTTCTTGAACGGAACTCTCTACATCACGCGTCTCGCCTTTCAGCGGACCCGAAAGAAATCGGATGCCATAAATCTCAACTTGTTCGCCCCCTGTCGTGTCTGTTTTTTCTCCCTGGCGAACAGAAATAACTTGGCCACGTTCATAAAGCCCTTCCTGTCCTGCCGCAAAGACTGGCGTCGCGGTAGACGAAGCCGCGGCTTCTGTTGTGGTGGATGATACATTCTCCTGTGCGAAGCTTGGCAGAGCCCAGCCGAATACAAAAAAACAGGTGAGAACGGTGATGAGTGTTTTATTTCCACGGATACGGAGGTTCATAGACGATTTGTGATGTTCCATAGGTTCGCAGCCAATCGATCAGAAATGCCGTCGCGCGAACATCATCTTTATTATAGACAATAATGTCTTCAAGAATAGCGCGATCTTTTGTTTCGAGCCAGCGATCAAAAGCGATTACCGACTCTCCCCCGCCCTTCACGTCGCTTCCCCAGGAAGCTCCGAGAAATTTCGCAATGCTTTTTAAGCTATAGAAATAAACAGGAAAAACACAGCTCGCTCGAATAATATCTTTCACATCTTGAAGCGCGTTTACAAAACGCTCGAAACCGGGATGCGCTTCATCGCCATAACGTTCTGCGAGCTGGCGAAGGCGCTGCAATTCATAAGCGGCATAATGATACACCGTATATTCTTCCGGAAGCGTTTCCGTCCAAGAGAGAAATGCGCGCCACATTTTTCGTTCGTCTTCCGGTGTTTCCGCGACAAAACGTTGATAGGTTCCCGAGTGATAATCCCCGATCCAAAATCCATACAAATAATCGACGTCTGTCGGCGGATGGCTTTCAATATCAAAATGAATTTCCAGCCCACGCGTCTTGTCCTTGAACGGCGTATGAATGATGACGCTTTTATCACGCAAAGAAGTCGCTTGTCGCTTAGCGGAATCAAGGGCGCGTCTTG
>PCSZ01000049.1 GCA_002786495.1 Candidatus Uhrbacteria bacterium CG22_combo_CG10-13_8_21_14_all_47_17
AACGCAAAAAATCCAGCCGGCATACATAAGGTTCTTTCTCACGCTTCTCGCCATGACTTTGAAAGCGGGTCGTTTCAATACAGGCTTACTAAAAGCCAAGTGAATATAGTACCTATCCTTTTTATATTGTTCATCAAGCGAACCCCATGGGGTATAAACCGCTCCAGCTAAATTTTCTCCCTTTACGTTCTCATGCGTTTTAAGATGCTCATGCACCTTCTTTCCTCTCGCCCACTCTGCCGTAGATTTTCGTACCAATCGAAGAGTAAAATCAGGGAGAAAATAAGCATGACGAATAATAGCGCCGGAGAGAACGGGGATTTTACTGGCGCGATACGCAATATTTTTTTGATTAAGGGACACCGCCTCAGATATCGCTTGTATTAAAGTTTCGTCAGCATATTCATCTGAATCAATCCAAAAAATCCAATCATGCGACGCTGCCTCAAAGGAACGTATCCTTACAGCGGTAAAATCATGAATAGGTCCTGGTACATCGGATTGAGCAAGAATGCGCGCACCGAACTCTCGCGCAATATCGAGTGTCTCATCCGTACTTCCACCATCAAGAACAAGGATCTCTTCAAAAGCTTGCACAGATTCCAAGCACCGCCGCACATGCGCTGCAGAATTGTAAGTCAAAATAGTTACCGTAGCCGGAATGCGTTTTTGAAACATAGCTAAGGTTTTCGTCCTGAGGCATAAACAAGATCACCGAGCGTTCGAAAAGGACGAGCAAGAAGTTGAAAAAGGAAGACATGCCATTTCTTCGGCATTTTGATCCAACGCCATTTAAAGTAACCGGGCTTGGCCTCGACATGTACATCCTTAAATCCTGCTTCCGTGAGCATATACGTGCATTCAGGAACGGTAAATTCACGGACGTGCCCGGTAAAATTCTTTCCCTGCGCGATATAGTCGCCAATATCCCAATTCGGCGATCGACCAAGAGCGAAGCGAATACGCTTAAGCAGTGAGGCTAGATTCGGCGTCGTAAAGACAAAGTGTCCTCCCGGAGCGAGTACGCGAAATGCTTCATGAAACAGTAATTGCTGTATTCCATGCACATGCTCAATAACAGCGTTACATACGACGAGGTCGAATGAACCATCCGGGAATGGAAGCGGATCTTCGAGATTATGTCGAATAACTTCAACACCGGAGGTGTCCCATGCTTGTTGCAAAGTCTGAAAAGCTTCCGGCGCAACATAAAAATCATTTGAACCGGATTCCGGGAAAACAAAATAATCCAGACCAACCGCCCGTTGAGCGCCAAGTTGCTTTGTTCCGATTAAATTCACACCAAGTGAACTTCCTAATTCAAGAACGCGCTTTCCCTCAAAGCTTCCGCCCATGCGCTGGATAAACTCTGCCGTGCGCACCAAGCGATATGTTTCAACACGTTCACGTTTTGCAACACTCCCAAGCGCATCAAACGCGCTTGCAAGAGCCTCCTTGATTTCTAATCGGCTTTTCATTTCTGAAACTCAATCCACGCCGTAAGACCAAAACGATACGCAATCCATTTTCTTAGTCTGTACGGAAGAATGCGACCTAAAGGCAACTTTCGCGCAGGAAGATCGCTTACAAGTTCCGGGCGGTCATAGGTCACGACGGAAACTTTGGGAAAAATTGACCAAAGTTTTTTGAATTGGCTCGGTGTCCAAAACTTCGTCAACATATTTCCACCAACGTCTACGCCGTCCGTGTAACGATTTGTAAGCTCTTGCAACCCCATGCGAAACCGTTTTCCGCGGAGAATACCTTTCCCAAACCAAATGCCCCACCACCAGTGGATTGAACTTTTGTTGTACATCATGGCACCTCCTTTTCCACCTGGCTTTAAGACGCGATAGATTTCCCGAATCGCTTGTTCCGTGTCCGGGGTATGCATAAGACAACCCCAGGCCATCACATAATCAAAATTGTTGTCTTCAAACGGAAGATGCTCCGCATCGGCTTCCAGAACGCGCGCTTCCAAGCCATACATGGCCAAGCGCCGTTTTGTAAGCTCGACCGCTTTTGGCGTGAGGTCAATTGCTGTTACATCCGCCCCTGCACGAACGAATTGCTCCGTTGTCCAGCCCGTTCCACAAGCAATATCCAAGACTTTTTTTCCTTTCAGTTCCGAATAATCGACCAAATTCGAAAGAAGCGGGTACCGCGTATGCGCCCAAGGCGACATCCATTTCAGTACTTTTCTATCGATATTTCGGTAGAAAACCCAACTCCCCTCTTCCTCACCTTTAATAAGGTAAGCAAAAGGGTGTTCGTCCCACCATCCACGAACTTTTTGTTTCAATGTTTCATCCTGCATAACGCGGCCAGTTTAAAGGAAATGAGTGAAAAAAGAAAGCTAGCCTTTTCCAACCTCTCGCATCCAGATACGATAGGTCAACACGGACCAAATCTGATTCAAAAAGTAACCTTGCTTCGAAACATGCTGGTCCAACATACGGCGTACGGCTGGAAGATCAATGTATGCATCTTCTCCGTAGCCATCCGAAAGCACTTCTCTCGCAAAAAGAAGCATATCACCACGGAGCCACTTTGCCGCCGGAGAAAAAAAGCCGCGTTTCTTTTCGTTATACAGATAAGCTGGAAGAACATCTTGTAAAGCTTCACGAAGAATCTGTTTTCCAAGCTCGCGTGTATCAAGCTTCCAAGCCGAAGGAATGCGATAAGCTATTTGAAACAAACGCGGATCAAGAAAAGGAACGCGCTGCTCAAGCCCGTGTGCCATCGTAAGTTTATCAGAACGAACCAGTGATTCATCCGGAAGCCAAGTTTGCGCATCTACAGCCATGAGCTGATTCGTAAAATCAGACCACGCAGGTTCAAAATAAGGAGCGAAAATTTCTCTTGCAACGTCTTCTTTAAAAACGCCCGGATTGAATAAAGGTTGCACATCACCAGCCTTCTGCCCCATGAAGCTCAAAAAACGATTTACATCGTGTGTCGTAGACATCTTTTTTTCAAGACCTGTTTTCCTAAGCATTTGAAATAACCATGCCGGACGTAAAGAAGCTGGAATCTTTCTTAATTGATCGATACGAGCCGAAAGCCAATAGCGGCTATAGCCACCAAAGAGCTCATCTGCACCATCACCTCCAAGCGCAACAACAATTTCCTCACGTGCATACTTCGCCAAAAAATATGTTGATGGCTGAATATGATTCGAGACCGGTTCATCCATGGCCCGAATAACCGTAGGAAACGCATCGACAATATCGCGACCCGATAAAACAATCGGATGATGCTCGGCCTGGAAATAGTCTGCTGTTCTTTTTGCTAATTCAAAATCCGCATTGTATTTACCCGCTTCTTCGGTTGCCTCATAACCTATGGAAAAGGTTTTTATTGTTCCGGGAACGCGCTCCCGCATCAAACCAAGCAAAGCCGTAGAATCAATCCCTCCGGAAAGAAATACGCCAAGCGGACGGTCTGAAACCAGCTGGAGATTCACGGCATCAGAAAGCGTTTCACGAAGAAGAGTTCGCGCTTCCGCACGATTTGTAAATGGCTGGCCTTCTTCAATTTTATGCCATTCAACAATCTGAATCTGCCCTTTTTTAAATCGAAGTAAATGCCCTCGCGGGAGCTTCTGTATACCGCTGATAATTGTGCGCGGCGACGGAACATACAAAAAGCGAAAGTAGAGATTCAAAGAAACAGGATCGATGCCCGCCTGATCATCTAGAGAACGAAGCGCCTTCATGCTTGAAGAAAATAAGAGCGCTTCATTTTTTACACGATAATAGAGCGGTTTGATTCCGGCATGATCTCGAACGAGCGTCAGTTCTTCTTGCTCCAAATCCCAAATGGCGAATGCAAACATGCCATTAAGCCGCGCCAGAACCGCCTCGCCCCAAATCGACCACGCGCGAACAAGAACCTCTGTGTCGCTCTCGGAACGAAATGTTTCTCCGAGCGTTTCTAATTCACGTCGGATCTCGCGATAATTATAAATTTCTCCATTGAAAGAAATTACATATCGACCGTCCGGCGTTTTCATTGGCTGACGTCCTTCGGAAGAAAGGTCAATAATAGAAAGCCTATTATGTGCAAGACTACATGTATCCGATTCAAAAAAACCCTCATCATCCGGACCGCGATGCTTGGTTATGTCGTGCATGCGCCGCAAGGCTTCGGAATCGCGAAATGTAAAACCATTGATGCCACACATATCAAATTCCAGGTTGAATATATTCGGAAAGCACGTTGATCAGCCGTTTAAGGCTGTGGCGTTCATCTACAATCTGACGAAGTTCCTCACGGCTCATAATTCGCATGGTGCGTATATATTCTGCAATAGCCTCAGGCGTATCGTCTTTCGGATAAGAGAGCCCGCCGATAGCTTCAGCTTGCCCGTTTGTTAATACAGGTGTGAGCCCGCAATACATCGCCTCAAGAACAGACTTATCAATTGTCTTTGGAACGATATTAATAAACGTTTGATACCGCGGATAGATTTCACATAATTGTGGCATGGGAACGGATCCCATAAAGCGGACGCGCGATTCAAGGCCAAGTTCTTTTACAAGCGCATACATTTCTTTTTCATATGCAAGATCATCCGCCGGATTAAGCGGACGTCCGTAATGCGTGAGCGTGTACTCAGGCGGAAGAAGCGCAAGCGCGCGAATAGTAAGTTCAAGGCGCTTTGATCTTGAAATGCGATGCACCGCAAGCAAATGTTCTTTTGGTTCGCGTGCTTCATCAGAAACAGCCGGAACATTCCAAAAATGCGTATCGATGCCATGTCCGGTAACAACTTTCCGCGGATCACCATCGAATTGCGGAAGGGATTCTTTTGTTGCGGCAAACAGGCGCTTCAAAACAAATTCGCTCATGCGAAACGTTCTCGGGCGTGTGTAATGCGTCCACCAAAGATAGGTTGGGATTCTTCGAAGCCACCAATACCAAGCGCCAACCGCAAGATATCCAGTATTCATGTGAACGAATACACGATCGTATTTTAATGTTGTAATCAAACGAAGAAGCCGGAAGATAGGCTTGAATTTGCTTCCGCCTTTATTGTCATGCCCGAGTCCATACACGGGGAACGGAAGCGACGTCTCCCCTTTTCGTCCACAAATAACTGTAACGTCATAGCCTGCCTCGAAAAACGTGCGCGCCCATAAACTCGTAAAAGCCAGATCATCGTCTTGCTCATCGATGGTCGGCGTAATAAACAGCAATCGAAGAGCCATATTAAAATTCGTGGTTTATGAGAATATC
>PCSZ01000004.1 GCA_002786495.1 Candidatus Uhrbacteria bacterium CG22_combo_CG10-13_8_21_14_all_47_17
TCGTTCCAAGTAACCGCTCCGGCAAACGCCGCCACTCTTTCCGCTCCGTCCGCGCCTTCTTCGGGGGCATTGCCGGAAATGGTGGGCGGCTGTTAAGACCCTGTCTATGATTTGGCTTAAACGAATCGCGCCTTTTCGGTCGTTTCTGTATCTCGCACTCCTATGCGTTTTCGGGCTTAATATCATCTTGGTCGGCCATGTACGCTCTGCACTTGCAGAGAAAAACAAGGCGGAACAAGAGGCGAGCCGTCCAGCAAATCTGGAGCTTGTCTTTCTTGAAGACTTTAGCTGCCAGGACTGTTTCCCTATGAAACAGTCCTGGGCGGATGTACGGAAGTCTCTCTCAGTAGAAATAACGGAGGAGAAAGACATTGCGTATGATTCTGAAGAGGGAAAAACGCTTGTAGAACAGTACAAAATCAAGAAAATACCGGCTCTCATTATTCGCGGGGAAATTGATAAAGCGAATGTAGCGGAAACGCTCGCTGCTTTGGGCACGCGTGCTGAAGACGCGCTTCTCGTGAATCCTGCACGTCCGGTCTATGTGGATGCAAAATCAGGTGATGTGATCGGGCGTTCAGACTTACGTCTTATTACCGATAACGCTTGTTCCGATTGCTATGATCCAATGGTCAATCAATCTATCTTGAAGGATCAATACGGCGTCTCTTTTTCCCATGTCGAAAAAATTGATGTGGATAGCACAGAAGGAAAACAACTGGTTGATGCGTATCATCTTACACGCGTTCCAACCTTCATCTTATCTTCCGAAGCGGCGGCTTATCCGCGGCTCGCACAAATCTGGAAGGGCATTGGGACTATTGAAGATGACGGCTCTCTTGTGTTTCGGGATGTTGCCGTTTTAGGAAAGCCCTACTTCGATCTTGAAGCACAACGTCTTCAGCTGCCGGTCGCAACCAGTACTAAGCCATAATATTGACTTATGAAACAAAAACTACAGACGATGCCACGCGTCCCTTCGGCTTTTGCATGGATACTTGTTTTGTCGCTTGTATTCAATCAATTTGCTATTGGGAATATAAGTGCGCATATGGGTATGGGTATTCCTCTTTCGTTTGGTGCGCTCTTCGGGATTGCCCCTGCGCATGCGGCGGAAATCGTCATGCCGATGTTGAATACGGATGGAAAAACCACGAACTTACAATTCATGCCAACAATTTCCCCGCCTTCAACAACGAAATCCAAGAGCTTGGTTGGTCAGGCTCAGGCGACTATGACCGGACAAGGCGCTCCATTCTATGCGCCGCAAGGTATTCGCTTCGAAGATCCCATTGGTGCGCAAAGCGCTTGGGGATCCTATGAAAAGCTACCGCTTTCTTCGGACTTGGAGGCAAGGTATCAACGGCTCATCGATCAATTCACTTGCAATTTTTGCTGTGGAAGTCCCGCCGATGTTACGAAGAATCGCTTTTGCGCTTGTGCGCATGCACAGGCTGCGCGCGGTTTCTTCCGATATCTGCTCAAGACTTACAGTAATACGTATACGGATAAGCAATTATTCGGAGAGGCGTATCGCTGGCAGGCCGCTTGGTATCCCCGTGGTGCTGCTGAAGATTATCTCCTCGCAACGGGACATGGGGATGTCTTGGGTCACAAGACGCATGGCGGAGCCGGTGCGGATGGCTTTCATGGCATGATGAAGTAATTCTTTTCTGCAAGAGAAACGCATCGTGAAAAGACGGAAAATAAAAAGAACGCTCCTATTTTGGAGCGTTCTTTTTGAAATTACTTTTTACCAGGCTTTCGTTGTGGAAGATATTTTTTTACGTAACCCTCGAGGCCCCATGTGTTTCCCGCATGATAGGTTGCGAGCAAAATAAGACAAGCAATATAGATGATATGTTCATCAACTAAAAAGGCATGTTGTCCGATATAGGGGAACGTGAGACCGGGGAGGTAGTAGAGGAGCATGAGCAAGGCGCCAAGCCAGCCGCTCAATCTTATGCAGATGCCCAAGAGAAGAGAAACGCCAAGGAGAAAAAGCGCCCATTCATTGATGAGGCTAATCCACGGAATCAAGCTTGCTTGTGCAAGCCAGGCGTAAAAACCATGGAAGGTCTTTGCACCTTGCAAGAAACCGCCGGCGCTCCAATTGGGAGTAAGAATCTTCGTAATGCCCGCGTAAAAGAAGACCCAACCAAGCAATAAACGCAAAGCGAAGAGCGTAATTTTTTTTGTGTTCACAGGCTTAGGCTTTTTTTTCAAGAAGATTATAGACGGAAGTAAAAACAAAAAGCACGATATAGGTGATCACCGCGGCTTCGATCATCCCTGTAATCGTTCCTCCAAAATTTGGTGTATACCACATGTGCCAAGCGCGCATTTGCTGCGTGGCTCCTTGATACAGACCGACGCTGTTTAAGAGACTAAGGACGAGCATGAAGAAAGCGGCGGTGAGGGCGCCGGCGAGGCCGAGTTTGTTTGCGTTGTCTTTCATAAAGAAAGGGGATTAAAAGAAATAAATAAACCTTTAAATATTATACTACAAAAAACTCCCTTGGGGCAGGGAGCGCTGTTTTTTATGCCTGTCTTTGTTTTTTACTTCTTCTTTTTAAAAAGGCTCAAGAAAAAGACGCTTGCGGCTAATGCGATAACGGTTGGGCCGGTTTGGAGTCCAAAAGCAGAAGCGAGTGCATAGCCAATACTTACCGAGAGTAAGCTTACAAGAGCGGAGCCGGCGAGAAAGTTTGGAAGCGTGTGGGTAAATTGACGCGAAACGGCGGCAGGAACAATGATAAGTGCGCCGACAAGAAGAGCTCCAAGAAAACGCAACCCGAGAATAAGCGTAGAGGCAAAGGCGATCAGATACATCAGATTTAGTCGGGAAACATTTACGCCTGTAACGATTGCGAGGTCGGCATTAAACAAGCTAAGCACGAGGCGGTTCCGCTCCACCCATAAAAAGATAACAACAAGTGCTGAAAGCGCGACATAGAGAAGAAGCGTTTGTAATGAAACCGGATTTGCTCCGCCAAAGAGAGCCGTAATAATATCTTCTGAAGGCGTCACAAGGGCACCAATGGCAAGAGCGGCTGAGAACATGACACCGATGGTTGTTTCTGTTGGGAGATCGGTTTTTTGTTCAATTTTCCAAATCAGTACAGCGCCGATACCAAGAGAGACAATGGCTCCAATCACGGGCTGAATATTCCAGAGCAGAGCAAGGCCAAGTCCCGGAAGAGCGATATGCGACATCACGTCTCCTGCGAGCGTCATCTTTTTCATCAAAGCAAAACAGCCCATCAGCCCTGCGGCAAAGGCAGCGGAAAGCGCGAGCGCGAGCGCGTACATTTCTTGAGGTGACATAGCTAGGCGTGATGACGGTGATGATGCTCCGATGGATGATGGAATACCTTATGCGGTTCCGAATAGAGCTTTGCAAAAACTTCTTCCGTGAGCGCTTCTTCCGGCGGTCCAAAACAAACGGTGGATTTATTGAGGCAAAGAATTTTATCTGCCATTTCAGGCACAATGCTCAAATCATGCGAAACAAGAATAACCGTAAGACCTCGCTCGCGACGCAGTTCATTCAAAAGTTCATAAATATGTTCTTCGGAAAGTTCGTCCAGCGATGCCGTTGGTTCATCAAAGAGAATAACATTTGGATTTCCCAGAAGCGCGAATGCGATCAGTGCTTTTTGAAATTGTCCGCCCGAAAGGTGTCCGATTGGCGTTCGAAGGGTCTCTTGGGGAAGGCCGACGGTTTTTACCGTGCTCAAAATGTCGGCGCGCTTGAGATGTTGAATACTTGCTTTGGCTTCAAGTAAGTTCTGAAGATTGATCGGAAGGTGCCGGTCCGCGTCAATTTTTTGGGGAACATAGCCAAGCCGCGCATCCGGACTCCAGAAAAAGCTTCCGGCATGCTCGGTAAGCCCAAGGAGGGTTTTGAGCAAAACCGTCTTTCCGGAACCATTTGGGCCAATGATCGCCAAGGATTCGCCTCGATTGAGTTCGAAACTTACATTATTAATCACGCGCAGTTTCCCAAAGGAAACAGAAAGATCTTGGACGGAGAGAAACGCATTCATGAGCTTATCCTAGCGGATTCCTTTATAAGTATGCAACTTTTGTTTGTGGATGTTCCTAGCGTCGAACCTCGGTGTTTGGCAGCTTTTTCATAATTTGATCAAGGTCCTGAGCTGAGTAGGTATTCCCGCGAATATCGAGGACACGCAGTTGCGTGAGATTCCCAAGCTCAAGCGGAAGGCCTGTAAGTTGATTGTTCGAGACATCAAGTGTTTGCAGCTGCGCTAGCTGGCCGAGTTCCGCGGGGAGCCCTGTAAGATTGTTTCCGCTCAAATTGAGCGAGGTAAGCTTTTGTAAATGTCGGATCTCCGCTTGCGGAGCACCTTCCAAAGCATTCCCGCTCAGATTAAGTGACTCCAAGTCCGTTTGTGAAAAGACCGAATTAGGGATTTTTGTGAGACCTCGGTTGCTCAAATCAAGTGTATGCGCCGTTGTTGCGGTTGCTTGCGGTTGCTCTTGAATGGTTTGCAGCTGCAAGTCTTCTGATGGGGAATCGGGTAAATCATTCGAAAAATCAGCACTGCTGCAACCAGCTCCGAGAAGGATAAGAGCTACGCCCGCAACAGATAAAAGGGGGTATTTCATATGCAGAGACTGTAGCATGATTACCTTTTTTAAAGGCAATCGCACAGGCGAGTGGCTCTTTTTGAAGACATGCTATACTACCGCCCTAACAACTCTGTATGAATGACTTAAAAGAAATCTACGATCGCATGCGCACCAAGCGCGATGAAAAAAAGAAGGTGAATGAAGTGTTTCGTGATGTGCTTGCACAATCCACTCCCTATCAAGAAGTATTGGATGAGCTTAAGGCGGTAAAAATAAAGAAGGTTCAAATTGAGACTGAATTGCGCGGACAGTTTTCCCAGGAAATGGAACAGCTTGAACGATTAACGCTTGATTTAAAAACTGACGCGGAAATGCTAAGTGATATGGCGCTTACCAAGCTCATGAAAGGGGAGACGATAGAAATCGTCGACGAAAATGACACAAAGTTTGAACCAGTATTCAAAGTGACGTTTAAGAAAGCGTTGTAGTGCTCTTTATAAAAAGCCGCGTTGTTACGCGGTTTTTTTATGTGGCAGGGGCGGAGGGAATCGAACCCGCGTCTAAGGTTTTGGAGACCTTCGTCCTACCATTGA
>PCSZ01000078.1:0-23114 GCA_002786495.1 Candidatus Uhrbacteria bacterium CG22_combo_CG10-13_8_21_14_all_47_17
CACATTCATGACATTCCACATAAACGTCCGGCATGAATTGCATGGCGATTTGCATACATCCATCTCCCCCACACGGTTCACATCGTCCGCCACCTTTTACATTGAAAGAAAACTTCCCCGCATCGAAACCTCGCATCTTTGCCTCCGGAACCGATGCAAATAAATCGCGGATTGCGGTAAAGACACCTGTGTACGTCGCCGGATTTGAACGTGGCGTTCTTCCAATTGGTGATTGGTCTACCGAAACGATTTTATCAAGATGTTGAATACCCTCAATTTTTTTATGTGCGCCAACAGGATCTTTTGCATTATAGAAATGCGCGGAAAGACCTCGTGCCAGAATATCGAGAATAAGCGTCGACTTTCCGGAACCGGAAACGCCCGTCACACACACCAGTTTTCCAAGCGGAATACTGACATCGATATCTTTCAGATGAAATTCCGATGCTCCTTTTACCGTGAGCGTTTTTCCATTTCCTTTGCGGCGTGATTTTGGCTTCTCGAAAAGCTGCTTTCCGGTGAGATAGGCTCCTGTAATAGAGTCTTTATTTTTTTTGAGCTCAGGAAGCGTTCCTTTCGCGATAATTTCTCCGCCATATTCCCCCGCACCCGGACCGACATCCACAATATAATCCGCCGCGCGCATAACGGCCTCATCGTGTTCAACAACAATAACCGTGTTTCCAAGATCACGAAGGCGTTTCACGGTGCCAATGAGCTTGTCATTGTCGCGCTGATGCAAGCCAATGGAAGGCTCATCCAAAATATAAATAACGCCCGAGAGCTCCGCACCAAGCTGAGCTGCTAAACGTACACGCTGTGCTTCTCCGCCCGAAAGAGACATCGCACTACGATCCAACGTGAGATATTCCAAACCGACATCAATCAAGTTCCGTAAACGGCGCTTAATTTCATGTGAAATCGGATCAGCTACCAGCCGTTCCGCTTCAGAAAACCCTGCTTTATCAGCCTCAATCTTCGTTTTCGCTTTGCTTATTTTTGACGGCTTTTGTTTTGTGGAGCTTGTGCCTAATTTTTCAAAAAAGACAAGAATTTCATCCAAGGGAAGATTTACGAGATCCGCGATACCCGTGTCTGCTACTTTAACGGCCAGGGCTGCTTTTTGCAGGCGTCGTCCGCCACAGTCGGGGCACACAAGCACACGCATATAGGTTTCGATTTCCTTTTGAACGTATTCCGAATCCGTTTCCTTGTGCTTGTCCTCAAGCATTTTCAAAATACCTGGGAAGGTCAGGCTTTTCGCTCCAACCATATATTCTTCTTCCCCTGTTCCGTAGAACAGAATATTGAGAGCTTTTTTCGAGAAATCAGCAACCGGATCATGAATGAAAAATCCTTGCTTTTTCCCAACTTCTTCGAGCAGTTTAAGATGAGACGTTTGATTGCCTGCAATACGTGTCCAAGCCTTGATCGCACCCTGTGCAAGCGTCAGACGCTTATTTGGAATAACGAGTTCCGGCTCAAGCACGAGTTTCGTTCCAAGACCCGTGCAAGCAGGACAAGCGCCATGCGGCGAATTGAATGAAAATAAACGAGGTTCAAGCTTTGGAAAAGCTTTGTTGCAAGCAACACAGTAAAGCGCCTGCGAATAGGCCAGCTCTTCTCCGGTATCTTCATTAAGCGTAACCGTAAGACCGCTTCCAAGTTCGAGCGCTTGTTTTACAAACTCCAAAACCGTTTCCTCCGGCATGACCGCTTCTTTTTCCAGACGAAGAATTACCACTTCAATTGTATGCGCCTGCGTTTTATCGATACGCGTTAAAAGAAGTTCGTCGATGTCTACCAACATGCCGTCAAAACGAACCTCCGAGTATCCCGCATTTTTTGCTCCTTTAAGCGCTACTTTGTGTTCGCCTTTTTGTTCACGTACAAGCGGAGCAAGCAAAGTAATGCTCTGCGTTTTCATTGCCTTCAGAATTTTTTCCGTGATCTCTTTTGGCGATTGTTCCACCAAGGGCGAATCACATGTCGGACAAAAAGCACGTCCCGCTCTCGAGTATAAAATACGTAAATAGTCGTAGATTTCCGTAACGGTTCCCACCGTTGATCGAGGATTATGCGATGAAGATTTTTGATCAATGGCAATCGTTGGTGAAAGTCCGACGATCTCATCTACGTCAGGTTTGTCTTGCAATTCAAGAAATTGGCGCGCATAGGAAGACAAACTTTCCATGTAGCGGCGCTGGCCTTCTGCATGGATTGTATCAAAAGCAAGAGACGACTTTCCGGATCCAGATAAGCCCGTAATGACGATAAATTTGTCTTTCGGCAAATCAATCGAAACATTCTTTAGGTTATGTGTCCTTGCTCCTTTTATGGAAATGACGTTTTTCTTTGGCATGTGCTTCGGGCGTCTCATGCTGTTTAGACGCGTTTCCGCCGAGGCTACCTCATTTTTTCGATTATGGCAAGGGCTGAAAGCGAACGATGACCAAGCTACCTCATTCTTACGATGAACCGCCCACGCAAGATGTTCCAACAGATTCTCGGGGCTTACATGCCCCAACGCGAACGTGACTTGGGTCAGTATTATGATCAAGCGTTTGCCAGACTCTGGAACCCGAAGCTGGGCATACCACACAGGTAAAAGACGCGTCCCCATAGCCACTACACGATACAGGCAAAATTACTTCACTCGCACTCAGAAAACAGAGTGATCCATCTACTGCTTGCTCCGAACTGGCGCTACAAAACCGATGCGGTGTTCCGCTTGGGCCTATGCATTTCGCCCCCGGATCGCTGCAGTCATGGTCTCGAAAACAGCTGAGAGCCTGCGGAAGATTATCAAGATTAAAATTGATACTCCGGAAGTTTGCAACCGTAAAAATACTGACATTCCCTCGGCAAACTTTCTGATCAGAACCCGTACAGGAAGCTTCTCCGCCTGCCGGTGCAGCGCATTGTTCATCCGTATCGCAGGGCGATCCTGGTGGATTATTATTGCTTTTTATGCAGACATTCCATCCTTCGGAACAAACAGACCCCGCTTCCGTACAATCAGCGGTTTCTCCGCAAGGAGAACCATTCTTTCCATCTGAACAGGCGTGAATAGTTCTTCCCAAGTTTGTAAAAACACCAACCACATATCCCGTAGCTCCACCGGCTATGGCTCCCGGAAGCGCGCCTGGCGATCCGATCACGGCGCCCGCTGCAGCCCCGGCATACCCCGATTCTTCTATATTATTTTGAAAAACCCAACGTGTGGGAATGCAATGTTTCCCTTCACCGCAATCGGAATCTTGCTGACAATCAGGATTTGTTGCGCGGAATACATTTACAGCATCGATGTTTAGCTCTGTGCAACCGACGCTTGTGGGCTGGATACCAGAAAGAGAAACGGTTGCCGGATTCACTGTCTGTAAAATCACGTAAGCGCCGAGTACGACAAGCATACCCATGATGGCGTCGCGAATAATTTCTTTCCCGCGCTCTACTCCGCCGACGCCGGCGCCTACGAGATAGCGGAAGCCCCCATAGACAACCATGACAATGGCAACAATAAGAACAATGGAGACGAGATAGCGATAAATCACATTGATATAATCTGCGAGGCCATTCACTTCTCCCAATGTTCCAATACGTACTCCGAGTTGAATCGGAAGAAGGCTGGCGGGAGCAACCGGACAGGGAGCTGCAATAGCTCCGAGATCTCCTGCCCCGGTAGCACCCGTTGTACCGCCTGCTGCTCCCGATGCCGGCAAAGCACTCGCATCACCTCCGGCAAGACGAATAATTTCCGGAACAAGTTCATTTGCCCAGCGGCTGTAACCGGCGGCCGTCAAATGAACACCAGGGCTTGTATAGGGTCCCGGCTGACTCCCCGAAACGCCGTCAATCCAAATCACATTATCTCCCAAAGCCGCAAGAGTGCTTTGCTGCACACCAGCAACCGCACGATGCCTTGTTTCAACCGCAGGATCTTCCGAGTGAGCTGTTCCCACCCAAATGACTTTTGATGCACTGCTTTTGGCGATTTGGACTACGCGTCGAATATCACTTGAGAGGCTTGAATTTGCATAGTCGTTTCCACCAAGCATAAACAGAACAACATCAGGGTGCGTTCTATCCACGACTCCCTGTAAAATATCTGGGATTGTGCTTTGTGATAGATCTCCCGGCGGCCTGCATTGAAAACCCGCTCCACAAGCGGGCGAATTTGGTCTTCCACTGAAAAAATACCTGGTTCGCCAGCTCACCCAGGTTTCATCCCCTACAACGTCAAATCCGGACGAGGTCAACAATGAGCGCAGTGGCCGGCTTAAGCCATCTCCTTGGCTATCCCCTACAAAAAGGATTTTTATATTTGCTGCTGCCACTTTTTGTGGAATGAGAAAAAAACTCCCTGCAGGAGCAAGCAGACTGAAGAAGATGAAGAAAGCGGAAAAGAAGCGGCGCATATTTATTTCAATTCCTGTTTTAGGAATGCTTGGATGAGGTATTCGAGCGTTTTCTGATCAAGGGCTCCTTGAATACGCGCACCATTAAAAAAGAAGGTTGGCGTTCCCTGTACGCCCGCGCGAAGCGCGACGGTAACATCCGATTCAATCCGATTACGAAACTTTTGTGTATCAAGACAGCTTTGGAACACTCCAACGTCCAGCCCAGCTTCTTTCGCATACTGAAGAAGATTCGTTTCTTCGAATGTGCCTTGATTTACGAAGAGTTTGTCATGATAGACCCAAAATTTATTTTGATCCTGCGCACAAAGCGCGGCATATGCGGCGCGATTGGCTCCCGGATGCAAATCTTCCAAGGGAAAGTTACGTACAATCAGCCGCACCTTATCACCGTACTTTTGCGTCAGTTCACGAACGGGCTCAAAAGAAGCGCGACAAAACGGACATCCGTAATCAAGAAATTCAACAATCGTGAGCGTAGGCGTGTCGCTCCCCAGTGCCGGGGACGATGTATCCTGGATCAACGCCAGATCTTCTGACGTTACATTTGTATTTGCGACTGCATGACTTACAGAAGATTGTAATTTTTCACTCAAATAAGGATTTGCGTCTCCTTGTTGAATGGCACGGAAATATCCGTACACGCGATATCCAAAAAGCGTCGCTCCCCCGATAAAACTAATGAAGAGAAGAATACCAATCGTTTTCCAAAAACTGATATGGACTTCGCGCCCAAAAATCCGTGTATGCATTGAGAAAAGTATACCACGCCTACCCCTTATTTCGTAGTTCCCCGGATCATTGACGCCCCCCATCAAAAGAGCTAGTGTTTGCTCGTTATGCGAGACCTTATTTTCGCGATTGCCATCATCACCTTATCGGTGTTGCTTACCGCCACCATTCTTCTTCAGCAACGAGGCTCCGGCCTTGGAGCTACGTTTGGTGGTGATGGGAATGTCTTTCGCACAAAACGCGGACTTGAAAAAGTCCTCTTTTACGCAACGATTGCCCTCGCGGTCATCTTCCTGGCAACGGCCGTGCTCAACCTCCTTCTTGTCTAATCCCCATGTCACGCTGGATTAATCAGCTGCGGGCGGTTTGGCAACGAATTTTCTTTTGGCAAAAACTGTCTGGACCGTCGGCCGCAATGCAACCAGAAACGCACGATGACCATGCTCTGGTTTTAGCTGTGTCCGGATCAGCGAAGACTTCTTTGTTTAAGCGGCTTTGGTTTCTTCCGCGCGTCCTTCCAGCAACGGAATGGCGCATTTTTTGGATAGCCGGACTCATTTTTATTGCAGGAATATTAGTTGGAACCATTGACCTCGCCCGTTTTAAGATTGTCCAGGTTCCCGCTCATGGTGGCGTTGCCACCGAAGCGCTTGTCGGATCTCCAAAACTCATCAATCCTCTTTATGCTTCTCTAAATGACGTCGACCGCGATATTGCGACGCTCGTTTATTCAAGCTTATTTCGATTAAATGACCATCTCGAACCTATTCCGGATCTCGCGGAAAGCTATCAATGGTCTGATGATGGAAAAACGCTTGAGGTGACTTTGCGACGCGATGTGAAGTTCCAGGACGAGATACCGCTTACGGCAGACGATGTAGCGTTCACGTATAACGCTATACAAAATCCCGCTTATCGCAGTCCTCTCGCACGCGTCTTTCGATCTGTCCACGTTGTTCTTGTTGATGATAAAACCATTCAATTTCAACTTGATGAGCCAAACCCAACTTTTTTAAATGATTTAACCATCGGCATTCTTCCTGCGCATATTTGGAGCAATATTCCCGAAGCGAGCGCTCAGCTCGCGGATGTTAATATTCGCCCTATTGGAAGCGGACCTTATAAAGTCGTGAGTTTTACACGAGACTCTAAAGGTCTTGTGATGAATTTTCGCTTGGAACAATTTGATCAATACTACGGGCTAAAACCTTATATTCATGAATGGCGCTTTCGTTTTTATGCGGACCGTCCGTCCGCTGAAGCCGCCTTTAAAAATGGTCTTGTTGATGCGCTTGCCTTCGCACCATGGGCAGAAGCTGAGCAAACAAAAAATGATAACAGCCACCCGATTCGTATCGAACTTCCCCAGAAAACGATTGCCTTTTTCAATACAAAAGATCCTTTGCTTAAAGACATCGACGTGCGTAAAGCTCTTACGCTCGCCATTGATTCAAGTGAAATCGCTAATGTCCTCGGTTCGGAAGTTCGTATCACAGACTCGCCGTTTCCTTTCGACGTCGCCACAACGGGAACGCCTGCAAACCTCGATGAATCCAGAAAACTCTTAGATTCCCTTGGCTGGAAATTGAATGAACCAGACGGACTTCGTTATGCAAAAGCAACCTCTACCGATGAGAATGCTTCTGGCACCGTCCTCTCTCTTATGATCACCGTTCCAAATCAACCGGATTTGGTAAAAGTAGCTGAGCTGCTTCAGAGACGCTGGTCTCTTGTTGGCGTAAAAGTTGATGTTCATTCGGATGACGCACAGCCTTTGCTTGAAGACGCTCTTAGCCATCGTACATATCAAGTACTTATTTGGAATGTTCTTCTCTCTCCGGAACAAGATCTGAATGCCTTTTGGAATAGTTCTCAAACCAAAAACGGTGGATTCAATTTCAGTAATATTGAAGATCGTGATCTTGACGCGGCCCTTAATAAAACGACGGCAGCCACTACAACCGAAATGCTGGCCGCCGCGCGCACGGAGCTTGCTCAAACAATTACGGAACGCTATCCCGCGCTTTTTCTCTTCGAGCCGTCCTACTCTTATCTTCTTTCAAAACGCATTCAAGGGGCCTCTGATCTCCGCATCGGAACCCCATCGGATCGGCTCTGGCAAGCAATGAGTTGGTACGTCAACACGCACTGGGCTTGGAAATAAAGCCATGTCTATTTCCATTTCCTTCATCATCCCTGCATACAACGAAGCTCCCCATCTTCAAGAAAAACTTGCTGTTGTAAATGCCTACGCGAAAAGTCGTGGGTTTTTTTATGAACTTATTCTTGTTGACGATGGCTCGACAGATGGAACATTGCGCCTCGCTCAAGAACTATCTCTGCCTGAATTACGCGTGCTCCAGCATCCTAAAAATCTCGGAAAGGGCGCCGCTGTGCAAACAGGAATGCTCGCAGCGACACATGAATACGCTCTCTTCCTTGACGCGGATCTCTCAACGCCGCCCGAAGCGTTTGATCGATTTATTCCCGCTCTTTCTATGGCGGACATGCTTATTGGATCAAGAAGCGTTTCCGGAAAGAAGCTCTTGCAGCGCCAGCCTCTTTGGCGCGTTGCTCTCGGGAAAAGTTTTAATTTTGTTTTGCGACTAGCGACGCCTCTTCCCTATCGCGATACGCAATGCGGTTTTAAATGTTTCAATCGAAATGCAAGAGTCTTGTTCAAAGAACAGATGCTACAAGGATGGTCATTCGATGCGGAAATTCTTCTACGCGCTCGCCTGCATGGTTTTTCTGTAAAAGAAATTGGTGTGCCCTGGTCACACCAAAATGGAAGCCGTGTGCAGCTCGCGCATATAAAGACTGTCCTTCACGAATTAACATTCTTGCATCAGCTCGCTCGAAGGCGCTAAAATGCGTCTTTATCTACAAAAAAAGAGCGTCTTCCGCCCCTTCATTTAAATCCTGACGAAAAAATGTTTTCTCCAGATATTGGTTTTACAATCAAATGGTGCCGCGGGAGAGACTCGAACTCTCATGCCCTTGCGAGCGCTGGCACCTGAAGCCAGTGCGTCTACCAGTTCCGCCACCGCGGCATCATTTGATTGTAACTTCCGCTAAAAACTCTATTAGAATGCGGTGATTTTCGCTTTTCGTCAAGCAACTATTTACCTTGACCAAAAACCAACTTCCTGCTAGAATAGTTCCGTTCACGTTTTTCGCTTGGATATCGAGTCGCTCGAATGTAAACGAAAGTCGTGACAGCTTAAGATGTTACGAACCTGCAATGGAATTGTACTTCATTGCCAGAATAGAATAATTTCATTTAAACAAAAACAACGTATTTTACGTGTTTATCCTGTATTTCTAGCGAGCTATTCTCGATACGTTTTACGGATTCGAACAACTCAATATGAACCAAACAAAACGTTCTCCGCGGGGAGGATCCTCTTCCGGATCCAAGCATTCAAACGCGAAAGGACAAAAACCCACTCCCCTCGCAGGTGCAAAACCCGTGCCAGCGGCATTCAAAGGGAGCTCTTCGACTTTTAAAAAGTCAGGGTCTTATAATCCAAAAGACAGCCTCAAAAAAGGATTTTCAAAAGAAGAAGGTGGCCATGGGAAACGTGGACCCTCTGATAAGTATGAGGTAAACAAGAACCGCAAACGCGGGAAATTCGGTCCTGCCTTTGAGGCAAAACCGCGCATGCACACCTATAAAAACGAGCCCCAATTTAAAACGGGGTCCGATAAAGATCTTCTTGAAAAAGATGGCGAGCGCGTCCGCGTCATGGTCGTCGGCGGCAACGAAGAAGTCGGCCGCAACTGTACAGTGATGGAATATGGAAATGACATTATCATCATCGACCTCGGTCTCCAGTTCCCGGATGAAGATATGCCGGGTGTGGATTATATTATTCCGAATCTTTCCTGTTTAAAGGGAAAAGAAAAAAATATTCGCGGCGTTATTATTACGCATGCGCATTACGATCATATCGGAGGCATCCCGCATCTTATACCTATGCTTGGAAACCCGCCGCTTTTTGCGACGGATCTTACCTGCGGCATCATTGCGAAAAGACAGGAAGACCACCGCGACAAACCAAAACTCAACTTGTACTCCATTAAATCGGATGATGTTTTGCAGCTTGGCGTTTTCAAAGTCGAATTCTTCGGCGTCGCACACTCTGTCCCATCGTCGCTTGGCGTTATTGTCACAACGCCAGCCGGAATTATCGTCCACACGGGCGACTTTAAACTTGATTCAGGGCCGGGCGCTCAAAGCGTTCAAGAAACGGAAAAGATTAAAGCGCTTGCAGATCGTGATGTACTCGCACTCATGATTGACTCCACGAATGCTTCCAAGCCGGGAAGACAGCTTGCGGAAGTTGATATTCAAACAAATATTGATGAAATCATTAAAAATGCGAAGGGCCGCATTATTATCGGAACCTTTGCATCCATGATTTCGCGTGTTCAGCAGATTATCAGAGCCTGTGAACGTCAAGGACGAAAAGTCGCCGTTGAGGGCTTCTCCATGCGTTCAAACGTTCTCATTGCTCAACAACTTGGCTATATCCAAGTGGAAAAAGGGACGTTGATCGACACGAAAGACATCCACAAATATCCGCGCGAAAAAACCGCTGTTATTTGTACCGGTGCTCAAGGAGAAGAGCGTGCCGTGCTGATGCGCATCGCAAATCATGAGCACCGACTCATTAAGCTTGAGCCGGGCGACACCATCGTTTTCTCTTCTTCGGTTATTCCGGGAAACGAACGCTCCGTTCAGCGCGTAAAGGATACGCTCTATCGTGAAGGCGCCGAGGTTATCCATTACAAGATGATGGATGTTCATGCCGGTGGCCATGCACAACAAGACGACTTGGTTGAGATGCATAACATGATCAAGCCAAAATATATTATTCCGATTGAGGGGCATTATTCTTTCTTGTGCGAACATGCAAAGGCGGCCGTTGCAAACGGATTCAACTCAGACAATATCTTTATTGCTGACAATGGACAGATTATGGAATTCGACAAAGGCCGTAACGGCATGTTAACGAACAAGAAAGTTGATACGAGCTATGTCTTTGTGGACGGTCTCGGCGTTGGTAATACAAACCAAATCATTCTGCGCGATCGCCAGCATCTTTCTGGAGATGGCGTCGTTATCGTTGTTGCTGTTCTTGATGGAAAAACGGGGAACCCAGAAGCCTTGCCGGATATCATTTCCCGCGGCTTTGTCTTTATGAAAGAACACCAGGAGCTGGTTTCACAGACGCGACGAAAGGCGGACGCTATTCTCAAAAATCATGGAGCAAAGGCGGCTCCGGATATGAGCTATATCAAAGACAAACTTCGTGATGAAGTCGGCGAGTTTCTCTATGTAAAAACAGAGCTTCGCCCGATGATTATTCCCGTCATTGTCGAAGTATAAAGCAAAAAAACACCCTCCGATCGGGGGGTGTTTTTTTATTGTCCTATTCGACAATCGCCCTATTTTCGGCTATGCTTCGCGCAGAAGCTTATGAAAGACCTTGTTTTTTCCGGCATTCAGCCGACGCATGAATTACATATCGGGAACTATATCGCCGCACTAAAACAGTGGGCGGAGCTGCAACACAAAAAGTGCTGTTTCTTTTGCATTGTCGATTTACATGCCATCACGGTTCCGCAAGATCCGAAAAAATTACGGGCGAATATTCTGGAAGCAGCCGCTGTCTATCTTGCCGCTGGTATCGATCCGACAAAATGCAGCATATACATCCAAAGTGAAGTCGCCGAACATACGGAGCTTGCTTGGATTTTGGGGACGATCGGAAAAGTAAGCGAACTTGAGCGTATGACGCAGTTCAAGGATAAATCCAAAAAACAGACGCAAGGCGTAAGTGCCGGCCTCTTCACGTATCCTATTTTAATGGCAGCTGACATTCTTCTCTATGACGCAAATCAAGTTCCGGTCGGGGAAGACCAAATGCAGCACCTGGAACTTGCACGCGTGATCGCACGCCGCTTTAACGAACGTTTCGGTGAAACCTTCACCATTCCGCAGCCGCTTATTCAAAAAGTCGGTGCGCGTATTATGAGTCTGCAAGATCCGGAGAAAAAAATGTCCAAAAGTGATCCGGCGGAATCGAGCAAGATTCTTCTCTCCGATAAACCGGAAATTATCCGTAAAAAGATTATGCGCGCGGTGACGGATACGGAAGGCTCCGTTCATTTTGATCCGGAAAAAAAGCCCGCCGTTTCAAATCTCATGACGCTCTATCATCATACGTCAGGGCTTAGCCTCAAAGAAATTGAATCTGAGTTTAAAGGAAAGGGCTATGGAGATTTCAAGAAGGCACTTGCGGAAGCGGTTATCGCTGAACTTAGCCCCATCCGCGAAAAGATCGAAAGTTATCGATCAAACTCATCTGAGCTGGAGCGTATTCTTGATGAAGGTCGCGACACAGCGAAGGAAATAGCTGCGCGAAAAATGAAATTGGTCCGAGAACGCGTTGGTCTTGGACGCGCCTAATACAAGCAAATTAAAAAGAACATCCTGTAGCGGATGTTCTTTTTTTTATTTCTTTGTCATGACCCAAGCGCCATTCCAATCGACGGGGGGAGGCGTTGTTTGATAGATTTCGCAGCGATTTTTTAAGTGTTTCGCCGGCATATCTTCTGGCCAAACAAGGAGAATTTGTTCGCACAAACGCGCCGCTTCTTCAAAATTCCTTTCAAAGTACTGCTCCATCGCTTTATCAAACTCCGTAGCAAGTTTTTGCCTCGCATCATCAATATTTGAAACGAGCCCCATAACTTCGTAGATGGCAACCGGCTCCTTTTTTCCTTTTACAGCGACGGTATCGAGTTGGCGTGTGACAATTGTTTCATCAAGCTCGTCTCGCGTGTGTTTGGTGATAATGATTTCTACGCCGTATTCCTTACAAAGTCCTTCTGTCCGGCTGGCGAGATTCACACTGTCCCCGATTACCGTGTAATCGTAACGGCGCTCACCGCCGATATTTCCAACGATCATTTCACCCGTATTGATACCAATGCCTATTTTTAATTGGAGACCTTTTGCAAAAGATCCTTCACGATTCATTTCTTCAAGACGATCTTGCATGCGAATAGCTGCGCGTACAGAGCGCATCGCGTGATCGCTCTGATCAAAGGGTGCATTCCAAAAAGCCATGATGGCGTCTCCAATATATTTATCGAGCACACCCCCCTCTTCAAAGACAATATCTGTCATCTTGTCCAAGTATTTGTTCAGCAATTCCACAAGCGCTTCCGGTGCCATTCCTTCCGATAAAGAAGTGAAGCCGCGTATATCAGAAAATAAAACGCTCATATTGCGGCGATCTCCGCCAAGCTTCAGCCGATCAATATTCTTCATGATCGCCTCAACGACGCTTACGGAAACATACTGGCTAAAGGCGCTTCGAATTTTTCTACGCTCGCGCTCCGTGGAAATCCATCGCTCAAGAAGCAGGGCTGCGTACGTAAAAATAATAAGCAGCGTCGGCCAAACAATATCGAGAATCCAGCCACGATCAAAAGCGAGAAAGGCCGCCAGTACCCAGCCGAACCAGAGGGAAAATGCCAGAAGCGCCCCGCTACGCGCTCGCGACCTTGGAATAACCAGGCCCAAAAGCAGTCCAGCTAACAAGAGGGCTAAGGCCTGCCAAAGTTTTGAAACCTCTACCAACCAGCGATGATTCACTAACGTGTCATACAACGAGGCGTGAATTTCTATTCCACTCATGGGTTGATTGCGCGACGTGGCTGTGTTCTGCGCATCATGCAAATCCGCTGCCGTCGCACCAATAAATACCGTTGTGCCAACGAACTGAGACATGTCCGCCTTGCCCTCCAAAACATCTGCTGCGGATACAAAAGGAAATGCTTTTCCGGAGCTCCCCGGAAAATTCACAATAACGCGCCCAAACGCATCTGTTGGAATTTCGTTTCTATCCGGTGCACGACCAGCCAGCTCAGCGGCCGCATACGCAAAAGACTCTACGGTTCCGCCGCTTTTTCCGGACACGGTTAACGGAATTCTGCGTACGACGCCGTCGGCATCAAGAGGCGTATTAGAAAAACCGACGCGCTTTGCCATGCGCTGAATCTCTGCAATGGGCTGAACGCTTTTCGAAGCATCAAATGTGAGTTTTTGATTATGAAGCTCCAAAGAAAGCTCGAGCGGCAGTACGACATGCCCGGAATCTTTGATTGCTTGTGCGAGCGCTGCATCTTCTCGCGCGGTTGAGACTTCCGGGAAATTTACATCAAGCGCAATAACCTTTGCACCACCTTCTGTGAGACGTTGGACGAGGTCTCCCTGAACACTTCGATCCCATGGCCAACGCCCAATACGCGCAAGCGAAGCATCATCAATCGCAACGATAACGGTTTTTGGATCCGTTGCATGTGGCAAAAAAAAGCGATCCGTCGTTGAATGGCTCCAGGTATCAAATACCCCAAACAGGAGACCGAAAGCCGCGAGAATTCCTACGGCTAAGCCGATGAACAAGGCATCTAATGTATATCGTTTTTTCATATTATGGAGCTTGAATAGTTACCGTTGCACTCGCCCGAACGTTTACACCTTGATCTGTAAATGTCCCCGTGATCTGCACGACGCCTGGGAGTTGATAGGTTGTAAATATTGATCCGTTTTGAATACCCATTCTCTCATCACTTGATTGAAAAGCGGTTTCTTTTGTTACATCTCTTATGTCTCCGTTCGTATACCGTGCACGCGTTTGGAAGCTTATCGGCTGCAAGAAAGAACGCGTTCCTTGGCTTGGACTAATCTCAAGCGACACAGGAAGGTTCGGAGTATTCACCGACAAGTCCATGCTCCCGGTGAGCGTTTCTTGTCCGCATGAAGCGGTCGCCTCAATGTGCGACGAGCCTGCCTGAGCCGCGATGAACACGTTCCCTTGCAAAGCTCCGCTCATACCGATTGTTTTAATCGAACTATCTTTTGTTATATCTGCCGTGTGTCCATCAGCATAGACGGCTTGCACGGTTATAACTGATTCGGTTCCGACGGAAACAGGATTCGGTGAAGCCGAAACACGTAAAGCAAGGCAGGCTCCCGTTTGCGGTTCGGTTGTTGTTGTTGTTGTTGTTGTTGTTGAAAGCAACATGTCCGTACTTGTAACAAAAATCGGCGACGGAAGCACCGGCATTTGCGCTTTCTTTTTCTGTTCTTGAATACGCTGTAAAAGCGCTTCCGTTCGAACGCGATAAGCGAGTAAAACACGCATCAGCTTTGATTGAACGCCGGCGTCTATCTTCGCCACCGGAAGCTCTCTGGAGAGATTCTCCAGCGCGGTTTTTGCCACGCGAGCCGTGCTCTTCGCCGCGGAAAAATTATTTCCATCAAATAGCTGCGCGCTTTCATCAAGCCGCGCCTTCACGCCAATAAACCGCGCTGTAAATTCACTCTCGGAATCATCTGACAATTGAACGATGAGATCCTCAAGCTGCTGCTTTAACCGATAGGCGGGATCCTCCGGCAGGACATCAATAAATAGCCGATGCGCTTCCACCAGAACTTTTCGGACCTGTTTGGCGTCTGCCGTATTTTTCACTTTTGTTTGAATGGTATTTTCAAAGCGCGTGTACTCGCGAAGAGCCGCTCCCGTATTCCCGTCTAAAACGTCCCGACGGATAATCGCGAGCTTTCGGAGCAGGTATCGTAGCTTTAACGCTTCACGACTTGCTTGCGATGCAAGCCTTTCCCGCAGCAGCTCGGAAGAGCGAACAACATCCTTTAATAAACCCGCTTTAGGAACACGATTAAGTGCTAAAGATTCTGTGAGGCGATTTCTATTGTCGTCCTGAAAAGTTTTGTCTGCAGCGCGGTTTGTGTGAAACCAATCGCTTTCAACAATACTGTTCCCAAGTCGCTGTGTTCCGGTTGTTGAAGATGATCCCTTTCCAAATTCAGCTGAATATCCCTCTGCAACAAAAACGGCGTTTTCATTGCCAGCGGAAGAAGCGTCAACAACCGATTCGGCAACCCAGAGTTTTGTTTTTTCTGACGGAAGCTTTTCAAGATCGAATGATGTTCCGCGTACCGTAGCGACTACATCGCTTGTTTCCGCCACGAACTGTCCATCGAGATCAAATATCTGAAGAACGCGAGACCAGACGCGGCCCGCTTCCAAACGCACGCGAACTTGCATGGGCTCATCCCCGTTCGCGCCTCCATTATTTGATTCAAGAATGGTGTACTCTGTATTTTCATCAAGTTTTGATTCCGCTTTGTTAAAAAATTGAATAAGCGCGGAACTTGTTGGTCCGGTTTTTACTGTATCGCCGGCATGCAATTCTTCTCCAGACGTTGCCGATGAAAAAGATGCTGCATCCGCAGCCTTTACTTGTACCTCGCCCGTGATTTCTCCAAGTGTTGTAACCGGCACCACAATGGCCGGAAGCGCGCCAAGGGACCAAAACCAGACGCCGACGAGTACGACGAAAAAAACGAAAGCAGCGAGAATCCACCTTTTCATACAATCCTTTCGATTGTAGCAGGTTTTCTCTCTTCGAACAGCCCATTCTCATTGACATTTTAGGTAAAATAGGCTATTCTCCGATCGCTTGGGCAGGACAGATGACTGCTTCGACATCCTGTCGGAGAGGAAAGTCCGAGCACCCAAAGCCTCTAGCGTTTTGCGTCTAGAGAGCGGACAAGAAGAGCGGCTAACGGCCGCCGGGATATAGCGTCAATCAACGAACGGACACGTGCCCAACGTTTATGCGTAAACCCAGGGAAAGTGCCACAGAGACAATACTATCTTCCCCTAGCTTCACGCGAAGGAAGAGAAAGGTGAAAAGTGTGATGAGGTGGTTATCTCCGACTTCGTTTCGGAGCAATGTTCTGCCACATCGCTCCTCCGTCGGTAACGGCGGAGCGTGGTAAACCCTCTTCGGTGCAAGAGCAAGCGATTCGACAATCGTCGGATCAATGGTCGCTCGCTTGAGGCTTCCTGCAAATGAAGTCCCAGAGAGATAGTCATCCCTCCAGCGATATGTTGGAGCGACAGAACTCGGCTTACCGTTCCGCCCCAGCAAAGATCAAAAACCCTCCGGGAATTCCGGAGGGTTTTTGTGAAACGAAAAAAGGATGCGCCATATGCGCATCCTTTAGATAAAAAGTTTGACTGCCTCGTTCCGAGGATCACCTCTCTATTTTCTGCAAAGAAATCTCCCTATGCCTCAAGGCGTTCCCGCTCTGAGTGGCTCACGTAGAGCTCAACAAATCGCGTTTTCGATTCTTCCACCAGTCGATTCACCGTCAGACCCTGCTGATGAACGAAACGAAAAAACCACCATTTTCTCATCACTGTTCAGAGGAAGAAAAATGCGAAATGTTGTTGGCTCTCGAAAACAGATGCCTCTTTGTCGCTCTAATTGCTCTACCTTTCTTGCAGCGCCTACTGGATACCCCATTCTTTTACGAAGGCATATCTCCTGTCAAAACTGTTTTATGTTCATTTGTCAATATTCCCTACTCCTATTGACAAAATGTGCATTTTTCTTAAAGCTGTAGGCGCACCTTTGGAAAAGGAAAGACAATGACAGAAAAAGAACAGAGCGGTTCCGTACTCACCGAAAGCCACGAGCGTTGGCTCTCGAACTTCATCCAGGAGGCCCGAAGGGCCGAGGTCATCTCGAATGATGACCTTCTCAAGACCTACCCGCCCTCGAAGATCTTCGAAGGCTACACGGAGGAGCCCGACTCTCGGGCTAAGCTCCTCAGCGCGATCTTCCACTTCGGTGAGGCCACGGCGAAGAACCTCGATGGACAGACCTGCACCACCCTGTTCGACAAGGCACTCGAAGCGAAGGACCTCACGGCTGACCAGATCTTCGAGGTCGTGACGGCCGACGAGATTGTCCGCGTGCTCGATCAGAAGGCCGTCTGGGGTCTCGTCCGCGATACGCACTGGTTCGAGCGGAAGCCCGACGAGAAGAAGCGTGCGCTCATGGAGCATGCGCTGAGCAGCATGATCAAGGAGGGTCTCGGCGGAGAAGGGAGCGGCAAGTGGTCGTTCCTTGTCGAGGCTTTCGGCCTCGAAGCCTTCATGGCCGACTACATGCCAAGCGAATTGAGGACGAAGATCCTCATGCATGCCTACACCATGGGTAAGCGAGGCGTGATGCTCACGGCAGATGTCATCCTCGATGAGGACGCCGCGCCTCCGAGCGTGCTCGTGAAGCATGTGCCTCTGGATGTGCTCCACAAGGCGCTCGATGCGGCAGCCGACAAGTTCGACTGGATCGAGTCCGAACAAGTGGCCACCGAGCCTCATCCGGCAGAGGAGGACTCCTCTCCGGAGAAGCCAGCCGAGTCTGCGCCGCCACCCAAGATCCCTACGCCTGTCACACCGAAGGCAGGGCCTCTCATGCTCGAAGACGATGATGATGGGCCCGAGCTCGTCATCGGAGGAGGCGACGAGACCCTTGTCGGAGATGTCCCTGATCTCGCCGAGAAGGACGAGGGATACGACGATAAGGCCGAGGCCAAGCCGAAGAAGCGCGGTGGCAGCTTGAAGCCGCCGCCACTCCCCAACAAGTCCAAGTAGTTCTTTCCATACAGCAACTCTTCCAAAAGACGCGATCCTCCTGGATCGCGTCTTTCTATTTTATTGAATAAATACGTTTTTCTCCGTTCCTGATGTGGTACTACCAACTTCCACCACCGCCACCGCCAAAACCGCCGCCGGAGCCGCCGGAAGAAAAGCCGGAGCCGCCGGAGCCAGCCGAACTTTGCGTTCGATACATGGTTGTGGTTGATGCCTGATGGAATGAATCCACCATGCCCACATAGCTCAGTGCTGACCAATTCTGTGTCCGCCCCTCTAAATATCTTGGATGGACATCAAGGCCTTCAAAGTGTTTTGCCCAGCGTTCTTCGGCACCAAATGCAATAGCTGCTGGCAATAATTCTCCAAATTGTTCCGGACGTTTTTCCGGCGCATTGTGAAAGGCAATGCGATCTTTTTCCGCAACGGATAAATAGAGTTTAAAGCCCTCTATTTTTTCACGCATAAGCGCGCCTTTTTGCGTCATCCTCGGCATATTCCAGCCAAAGCCCGCCACGATTGCTCCGGATATGACTAAGGCTAAAAGCGCGAGTGGGCCGTAAATATCGAGAAAGAAAGGGAAGGCCATGAATATCGCAAGGCCCGGCCACACAAGCCAAAGCCCTCGAACGAGGCTTGGATTTTTCCCAAAAAGGTCTCTATCTCGCAGTTCTTCAAAAAGCTTTTTACGCGCTTTTGTAATAGCGGCCGCGAGCTGGTAATTTGCCTCGGTGATATCCACTTCATCTTCCTTGGCGAATAAGCCGTCGAAGATTTCCTGCTCATAAGGAAGCAGGCCCTCCGGTTCACGAAGTTTTTTCAATACAAACTTAGGTTTCTTTTTAAACCAACGGGTTTTATCCGCTTCTTCATCTTCAAAAACAACTTTTAAAAAGTTTCTCCTTCCTAAATCTAAAATCGTTGCCGTGATTGCCTGCAAGGAAACGCGCTGATCAAGGAGGCCGGCCATAAGTCCGGGCGTTAATCCTTCCGGCGCTTCATATTGAGCGATGATTGTACCTGTCCCCTTCGGCTCTTTTCCAAAACGCCACCAAAGACTGAACATGGCTATCAGAACAATGACCGGAATAAAGGCCCAGACATTATCAAAAAGAAAGTTCACGATGTTTTGCCACAACGACACCGGCTGAATATTTTCCGCAGGAAAACGAATAGCCAGCGTCAAACCTTCGCCAGCAGCTAAGGCTCGCGTGGCTTCAACCTGAACGGTCTGAGATTCGCCGCCTGTAATTTTACAGTCTTGCGCTTGGCTCCCGGCAAATCCTGTAAAACAAATCGTCTTTGAATGATTCGGCCCGGTAAAAGTTGTCGAAGTTTTCTCAATAGGTACGCTCCAACCATTTCCGGTAATATTCCAATAGAGTTCCGATTCTCCTTCATCAGGAAAATCATTGATCGCCCGATTTGTTTCATACGTGATCGTATAAACATGTTTTCCTGTAACCAAGATTTTTGGATTACCGAGCCTTACCTTAATATTATTTGCTTCATGCGATACCTGTGTTTGAACAGATTTCCCATCCACGGTCGCATCAAGTACATGAAGCCAAAGGCGATAGGTTGCCCCGTTTCTTGCATATCGTTCTGGAATAAGACGAAAGAGACCATGCCGCGAGGCATCACCAAAATCATAATTAATGGTTTCCGTCACCGTCAGCAGGCGATTGGATTTGAGCGTCGCATCCACGTGGAAAGAATTGATCGTTTCCGCGAAAGCAGGCATTGCAAATACACTAATCGCTAAAGCAAAAAATGCCCCAAAAATTCGTTTTTTCATGCAAAGAAAAGCATAGCAGAAAATCAGATAGAAAAAGAGCGTCCCATCAATGAAGATGAGACGCTCAGACACAGATAGACTGTGCTTAGTTGGCGAGCCCCTTAAGCACCGCCTCGCGAAGTTCGTCGCGTTGTCGCAACTTCACCTCACACTCCAAGGCCTTGCCATCTGCGACAAAGGCACCCATCAAGAGAATGGCGCCACTTGCGCACAGAATTGCGCCCAGCGGGGCATGTGTCAGCAGGCTCAAGAGGAAGCATGCTGCAGCGAGTGCAATCTGCACGTACATCCAACGAAGGAAGGACGTGAGCTTGGCTTCGACGCTGATATTCTTCGGCGCCTTTGCCTTAGGAACGACGACGCGTCGGGTGACTCGTCGATTTTTCTTGCGTGCTTTCACAGAGCCTCCAGCTTTGGTTCGCGACGAGCATGTCACGAATCCAAGAAGAGTGCTGACAGAGTACGGCGTGTCAGCTTCGCCGAAAGTATTTTACCCTACTTCTTGGGTTTGCCGAGGTGCGCTTCGACGGCAGCGGTTGCGCGGGCGAGTTCATCGAAGGATGACACCTTCACGAACTGCTGCGAACCGTGCACGGGCCCGCTCATCGGTCGGCCCATGCAGTCTTCCCAGTCTGAGAACAAGAAGTTCTCGAGGCCGAGCGACTCGCGAATGGTGCCGATGAAAAAGAGGCCGGACCTATACTGGACGCCCCAATCATAGCCGCCCGCGATATAGGCGCCCTGGAGACCACCGTCACGGATGACGAACGGAACCCCTCGAATCTCTTCGAAGGCGGTCGCCATGATGCCGAGTTCCCTCTTCGCGGCGGCGAGGCGTGCATGCGCGTGCTCGGCGAGATGCACGGCTTCGTGCAGCTGCACTACGAAGCGGTTCTCGTCGACTAACTTGTCCTCGACGCAGAGCGAGCTCATGGCGAGCCACCAGCAAGTCTCCGAATCGGAGGTGAGATCGATGATCTCGTGACGAACCTGTTCGACAGCCTTCATGGTGTAGGCCGCGTGCAGGATCGTGGAGAGCCTCTGCTTGTTACGCGGGATGAGATCCAGCGCGCACGCGAGACCCGCATCGAGACCTTCACCTCGACCAGCTTCCCGCGGAATGCGTCCGAGAATGGACATCCCCCCATCCACGTATACCGGCCATTGGCCGAGCTTCTGGAGCCGCGCGATGGCATCGCGCGCCTTCTCACGGATCTCCGTGAGATCCTTTTCGAAATTCGCCCCTAGCGTACTTTGAATGTGCATCTTTCCTCCAGCTTTGGTCCGCGACGAAACTGTCACGAATCCAAGAAGAGTGCTGACAGAGTGCGGCGTGTCAGCTTCGCCGGAAACAGAAATCGTTTCAAGATTGAATCAGCTTCGACCAGTTCTCTTTTGCCTTGCGGGAAGAGCTGTCGGTGAGGCGTAGCTCGATCGTGCCATTTTCTTCCTGCGCGATAACAAGTCTCGAGTAACCCCCATCGCCGAGATAGACGACAACAAAGGGTCAACGACGGTCCGTATTGAGCGAGGTCAGGGAGTCCTGAATTTCCTGCCTTACCTGAGGAACGCTCGCGTCAGGACGATCTGAGAACGTTCCGAGCAAGGCCCTCGTGAGAATTTTGTCGATCTGCTTCAGCAGATCGAATGTGCGCACGGCATCTCTTTCGAGAATCGCACTTATCAACCGGCTTTGAAGGTTCATTTGCTCTCCTAGTTTTTTCGTATTTTGTTCGCAACGCACTCGTCACTGAACAAAGTAATATAGCACAAAAAAACAACTTTGTCAAGGTAATTATTACACTATTAATCGCTTACATTAGCCAAATTAACGGCTGACACTATCAAAATAAGCATATTTTTTCAATAAATTCGGTTCCCAAATACATAACACATCACTTCCCCGCTTCATGTTGCGGCGTGAATAGCATAGAATAGGCCTATGAAATACGATGTGATCACGATAGGTTCGGCAACGCAAGACGTTTTTATTCGAAGCAAAGCTCTCGAAGAACAAAAAGATCCTCTCGTGCCTGACGGCATAGACGTCTGCGTTCCACTTGGTTCAAAAATCGGCATAGATGAACTCACCTTTTCAACGGGCGGTGGCGCAACAAATGCAGCGACGACTTTTTCTCGCCTCGGTCTTAAAACAGCGTGTATCGCGCGCATCGGTAAAGATGTTATTGGCCAAGCTATTAAAGCTGAGATTAAAAAAGAAAAAATTGATACAAAGTTTCTTCAAATAGACCCGAAAGAAAAAACGGGCTATTCGGTTGTTCTTCTTGATCGAACGGGACGTCGCGGTATTTTGACGCATCGCGGTGCTGCACAGAATCTTCAGGCAAAGGAACTTCCATTAAAGAAAACAACCTGCCGGTGGCTCTATCTCACGAGCTTTGGCGGTGACACAAAACTTGCAAAGGAGGTTATCACTTCTGGAAAACGCATTGGAGCCAAAATTTCCTGGAATCCGGGCGGGAAGGAACTCGCGAAAGGACTCAGAGCCCTTCGTCCTCTTATTAAAGAAATTGATGTTCTCCATGTTAATCGAGAAGAAGCGGCGCAACTTACCGAGCTCCCCCCGCGCCATCTGCAAGATGTGATTAAAAAACTCGCGGGATTTTTTCACGGCATTCTCGTTGTCACAGATGGGTCTCATGGCGCCTATGTGCATGCAGATGGAAAAACATTTTTTGTTGGAACGCTTAAAGGAAAACCCATAAACACCACGGGCGCGGGCGATGCATTTGGAAGCGGGTTTATCGCAGCGCTCGCAAAAGGAAAGGATTTAGAAACAGCTTTGCGCATTGCGGCGCTAAATGCAGATGGCGTTGTAAAATCCATGGGCGCAAAGGCTGGAATTTTGAGAAGCCTCCCCAAAAAAAATGCCGTGGAAAAAATAAAGGTTACGCAGGTTCGCGCAGAGATTAAAAAACGATAGACTCCTTTGTATGCAGATTTGGCAACACATAAAAAAGATTCTCATTGAAAATCAGATTACAGCGATTTTAGTAGCCTTCATTGTCGGCATGGCGTTTCCGGAATTTTTTCGTCCATTGAATACGTATTCAACCCAGCTTTTGATTTTAGTTTTCTTCTTTTCCAGCCTTCGTCTGGAGTTGAAGGAAATTTTCGATTATTCAAAAGATTGGCGCATGCTTGCAATTATTGCTGTGTATATGCTGGTTATTATGCCGTTTGCGCTTTTTCTCCCCGCGCTTCCTTTTTCGTATGAATGGGCTGTTGCCCTTCTCATCCTTGGAGCAACGCCTACTGGAATGACGATTGCTCTCATGGCGGAATTCTTTGGTGGAAAAACCTCACTCGCTCTTGTGATTACAACCGTCACTTCTCTCCTTGCTCCTTTTACGATTCCGCTTGTAACAAAGATTGCTCTAGGACGCGCCGTGCCAATTCCCGTGTTGCAAATGTTTTGGTCGCTTTTTCTTACGATCGTCGCTCCCTTCATGTTGGCGATGCTTGTAAAACGCGCGGCGCCAAAACGCGTCAATAAATATGATGCCTGGTGGCGAAATATTTCCGTTCTTGCTTTTGCCTTGCTCATCGCCGGCATTGTTGCCAATACCGCCGGAGGAACGCCTATTCGCATCG
>PCSZ01000078.1:23125-45543 GCA_002786495.1 Candidatus Uhrbacteria bacterium CG22_combo_CG10-13_8_21_14_all_47_17
CGCTCTTTTATTCGGTTCTCTTATTTTTGCGTCTTATTTTCTCGTGCGCTGGCGTACGCCGGGTGAACGCATTACCATTTCACTTTGCATGCTCTATTTAAATAATACGCTTGCCTTGTTCGTCGGAGATAAATTCTTCGGCCAGCTCGGTGTTGTCCCGAAACAGATTATGCTTCTTGTTGTTGTAAATGCTATTCTTCCATTTATGAAGCTCGCTGCTGCAAAAATTGTTCATCCGAAAATGAAGTTTCGATTGAAAGATTTACTTACTTAAATCCTGTATCCGTGAAAACGGAAATACCTATTTCTTCTATGGCAAAACCCAAAGTATTTATCACACGGCTCATTCCCGATGAAGGTATTAAAGCCTTAAAGAAAAAAGGCTATCTCGTAGACGTCTACGAAAAAGATCGCGTGATCCCAAGGCAAGAATTATTAAAACGCGTACAAGGCGTTGACGCCATTCTCTCGCTCCTTACGGATAAAATCGATGGAGCCGTTTTGGACGCCGCAGGAAAACAATTGCAGATTGTCGCGAACTACGCGGTTGGCTTCGATAATATTGATTTACCGGCCGCCAAAAGCCGCCATATCCCCGTGACGAATACACCTGCGCCGGAAGTATCGGAAGCCGTCGCGGAACATGTTTTTGCGCTTATGCTTGGTCTCGCTCATCGCATTGTTGAAGCGGATAAATATGCGCGTGCGGAAAAATACAAAGGCTGGGCGCCCAATCTTCTTCTCGGAACGGATTTACATGGAAAAACACTTGGCATCGTTGGTCTTGGCCATATTGGAACCGCCGTTGCCAAACGCGCTGTAAATGGATTTGGCATGAAATGTCTCTATACAGATCTCAAGCCGAATAAGGCATTTGAAAAAGAATTTGGAGCGAAGTTCGTCAAAAAAGAAGTGCTGCTAAAGAAAGCAGACTTCATTACACTTCATATACCGCTCTTCCCTTCGACGAGACATTATCTCTCCACGAAGGAATTTAATTTGATGAAGAAAACCGCGTTCATTGTGAATACGTCTCGAGGACCCGTTGTTGATGAGAAAGCCTTATTGAAAGCACTCAAGGCAAAGAAGATCGCCAGCGCCGGGATCGACGTGTATGAATGCGAGCCGGCCATCGACTGCGATATTCGCGACAATCTTGAACTGAAGAGTTTTGATACTGTCATTCTGACGCCGCATATCGCAAGCGGGACGATCGAAGCGCGGCAAGCCATGTCGCTTCTTGCGGCAAAAAATATTATTGCTGTTCTTTCCGGAAAAAAACCTTTGACTCCCGCGAAATAAAAACTTTTCGATTTTATAAAACGCCCCGATCCGCATCGGGGCGTTGTGCTAAAGTAGTCGTCAGACTTCATCCTCGTCAGTGGCTCGTGAAATCATTTCTGAAATGATTTCACGAACAGTAAAAAGATCGCTCGTCATGTCTACGAGTGTATACGTCGTGAGATAGGCGTAAATGATGTCTGTTGTGAATGAACCTGTCGGTCTTCCAAACTTGGGCATGACCACAAAGATTAGCGGCACCGACAAAAGGAACGAGACAAAGCTCGGCCAAAGGAGCTTTGCCCATCGAAAGCGCTTCTCTTGAAGTCTCTTGAGCGTACCAATGCCCATCTTGTATCCCAGGGCGCATGCCGTACCAAGGACATAGGCCCAGGTGAAAGAGAGTTCATCCGGCGTCGAGACCTGCTGCGCAAACACGCGCGGGACAACGATGAGGCCGACGAGAAAAATGCCGGTTGAAACCAGCAAATGAACAAGAAGGCTTCTGCTTTTACCATGTGCCATGTAGCACCTCCGCTTTGACCTGACCATAAACTGCCGAGAAATGCAAACATAAGGTCTTATTTCATACAGCACGGCGAGAAGAGCCTCTCCAGCCTTCGGCTTGCCTTTTGATGCGTTTTCGGTTAAATTGCGTTGGCAACGAGGGCCGTTAGCTCAGCTGGCTAGAGCACCGCCTTTGCAAGGCGGGGGTCGTGGGTTCGAATCCCACACGGTCCACCAAACGAAAACACCCCTGAACGGGGTGTTTTCGTTTTTGAGATTTATCCTGCAACTACAAATGTATTCATGCTTTGATCCAGCGTTGCTTCGTATATCGCTTCATCAAATTGTGCGCAGAAAGAGTCGCCAACCGACAAAACGATTTTTCCATGGCAGGACACGTCGTCATACATATCTCCATTCACAAGATGTTTTGTGAAGGTGAATAGAACACGCGTTCCGGCGACGTTCGCGAGATAGTAATCAGAATAATAATGCTGGCCCGCTCCCGGGTCATCCGTCTTTGTGTGACAGAAAGATGTTCCGTTTACTGAGAGCATACTTTGCGTTCCGCGTGAGCTTCCATTGCCGGTGTAACAATCGCCGGAAAGATTTGTATCGTCGGTGGCGATATAAGAAACTTCCCACTCGGGAGCATAACGTCCTCGTGTCGGATAGCGAAAGCTGAATGTTCCTGCACGGTTTGTGTAGCTTCCCCATGTGTCATCAATGGCGGCAAGATCCACGTGTTCCGTCATTTCTGCGGTCATGCCTTCCGTCGTTTCTTCTCCCATCATTCCTTCTCCTGTTGTTTGATCAGAAGAAGGCGTATTCGATTCGCCTGTATTCATCATGTCTCCTCCCATCATATTCTCGGTATTCGTTTGCACCTCTTGTTTCGGCTGTTCAGCCGGCAAGGGCGAGGTTTCGGGCTGGGCCGAAGGCAAGCATCCCGAGCCCAGAAGGGCTGCGGACGTAAAAAGAGTTGCTGCAGATATAAGGTATTTCATATATTCCCCAGCTTACGTTACTACACCCACTCCTTGCAAATAGAACCGTCTGATATGATGGGGCGCATATGACCGCTGCCCCACATACCATCATGGAATATTCGAAGATTGAAGATCAAATCTATATCGGCACAAATGCCTGTTGTATGCTGCACTTCAAACAAGAGCTTCTTGATCAAGGCGTTACCTGTGACATTTCCGTTGAAGGAGAAGCTCTTGATCAGCCCATTGGCGTAGATTGTTATCTCTGGCTCCCCACGGAGGATCATACGGCTCCTTCCCTGCATAATACGCTTGTCGGGATTGAAGCTCTGGATGAAATGCTTCGACAGGGACGAAACATTTATGTTCACTGCAAAAACGGTCATGGCCGCTCCCCAACTTTTTTTGCCGCCTATCTTATAAAGAAGCGCGGGCTTTCCCTTCAGGACGCTCTTGCTCGCATCGTCGCAAAACGTCCGGAAATTCATCTTGAACAAGTCCAAATGGACTTTTTGCAAAGCCTTTAATTTCTCTTGACAGGCGTTTCGGAATTTTAAATACGTCTGCTACACTTAACACGGTTATTTTAACCTTAACTATTTTGTAGTATGAAAAATCTTTTTAATGCGTCCTATCCGATGAAATGCAGATCATGGGGGTTGCTCGTCCTTCGCATTGTAGCGGGAATTATTTTTGTCCTTCATGGATATGGAAAGCTCACCGGAAACCCTTCCTTGGAACTGTTTTCCGGCATGGTAGCGGGAATCGGTTTTCCTGCCCCGATGTTCTTTGCCTGGGTCGTGGCTCTTACGGAACTCCTCGGCGGTATTGCTCTGTTGCTCGGAATCTTTGTTAAGCCAGCAACCTTCTTACTCGGCATTGTTATGATCATTGCGTTCACCGCCATAAAAAAGTTTCAGCTTCCTATGGGAGATCCGGACCTCGCTTTGCTAGGTGTCGTTATTGCGCTCTATTCCATGGGCCCAGGACGATTCTCCATTGAAGCGCACATGTGTAAAAAGGATGACAAAACCTGTGCCGGTGGCTGCTGTCAATCAGAAACGGAAAGGGCTTAGACAAAAAGCTCACTAAAAAAACCACAGATGCATTTCTGCGGTTTTTTTATTTTACAGACGGCCAAATGTTTTAAGGACTTTATAAAGCAATGGCTGCAGCGGGATATCGTAGGTTCCAACATATTCAAGCCGCTCTCCACCCCAGCGTTCTTTAAAGCGAGAAATTCCCTTCCATGAAGATTTAAAATCGAGCTCAGTTTCATCTGCGGGATTCGCTCCCCAAAAATCATAACTTACGAGCCCTTCTTTTTTTGCGGCTTTCATTGCTTCCCAGTGAAGAAGATAAGGCGCCATAACATTTCGATTTTTGCCGGAACTTGCTCCATACAAATAGGTTAATGTTCCCGCAAAAGCAATCTCCAAATTTGCCGCAAGAAGCTCTCCCTCCTGTTCTGCAACGCGTATGCATGCCATGCCTTCCTTTTGCAAAGCTTCGTATGTAGAGCGCAGATAGTCTCCTTCGTGCTGGCGAAAGCCATCTCGCCCTGCCGTTTCCTGCATGAGTTTTAAAAAGAGGGGCAAATCCTGTTCCGTACCGAGACGCGTTATTACCCCGTGCCGTTTCGCAATGCGAATATTGTAACGCGTTTTTTGATGCATGTGCTCAAGCAATTCTTCTTCCGATTGCGTAAGGTCTACACAGTACGTTGTGGATGGGTTATAGGCTCGATGGCGTTTCCATTTCTTTGGCAAAGTAAATCTTTGCTGAGAAGCTAATTCCGGCTCCACCCGAACAAACATCGTTTTTTCTTTTAGCGTCTCTTCCAAAAGCTTTCCAAGCTTCGTGAAATCCGCATGCAATTCATCAAAAAATACCGGGCCTTTCGGGGCAATCCAATATCCGCTAAAAGGCTTACGCTCTTCGCGGATAAGAGAAATTAAACCGAGTTTTTTTTCCCCTCCTTCCAGAGAAAAACGTCGCAGCTCTTTTCCTAAGCTCGTTTGCAAAACGCCCCATTCCCAACTTTGCAAAAAAGAGGGGTTCTTTCCGCGTTCGAGCAAATCGCTCCAATCTTTTTTCTCCGTTATTTCGATGAGTTTCATGACTTTGAGAGAAGACGCAATGCTTCCCGAATACGTTCGGAAGGATCCGCCATTTCTTGAGGAATGTATTTCATTACATCCCGCGCTTGATTTGCGGAATAGCCAAGCCCCATGAGTGCGTCGAAAAGATCTGTGTCTCCGGGCGCAGCTTGTTCTTCTTCCACAATCTGGCCTTTGAGTTCGAGAATGATTTTTTGCGCCATCTTTTTTCCAACGCCCGGAACGCTTGTCAGTGTAGAAAGATTTCCGCTCATGATGGCTTTTTTAATCGTGTCAGCTGAACCAATGGAAAGGATCGTAAGAGCAACTTTTGGCCCAATACCGGAAATAGCTAAGAGCCGTTCAAATAATTCAAGATCATGCAGAGAAAGAAATCCGAAGAGTTCTTCTGCATCCTCGCGAATGTGGTGATAGGTATAAATAAAGACTTCCTCACCTCCGCGAATAGTCGTTAATACAGCGGGTGAAGCTTTTATGCGATAGCCGATGCCCCCGACTTCAAGAAGAAGCCATAGGGCGCTTTTTTCAATAACATTGCCGCGAAGAGAAGCGATCATAGACTTCTAGGAGCTTAGCGCAAAGCGAGCCAGCTGACAAAAGATTGGTAAGGTTTTCATATGTTTTTTATCCCATGAAAAAACATCCCGATCTTGTCATCGGGATGTTTTTTATTAGACGAAGGTTACGCTTGAAACGAGATCATCTTTCTCTTTGAAGCGCATGAGACGAACGCCCTGCGTATCACGCCCGAGTGAAGGAACGTTCTTGAATGGCGTACGTACCACGATTCCTTTTTTGGAAATCATGACAAGATCGGAATCATCTTCTTTTGAAGAAATATATGCCGCGACCACCTTTCCGGTTTTTGGCGTTACCTTTGCCGTGCGAATTCCGGATCCTCCGCGGCCTTGCTGCTTATATTCTTTTAAGCTGGTCCGCTTTCCCATGCCATTTTCTGTAATAGTGAAGAGCTCGATGTCGCCTTTATTCGCTTTTTTCGGATCGATAATGTCCATGCCGACAACTACATCATTCTTTTTCAATTTGAGTCCGCGTACACCGGCAGCTGTGCGGCCCATTGCGCGCACGCCTTTTTCACTAAATCGGATAGATTGTCCTTGCGACGTGACGATAGAAATATCATCTGTTCCCGTTGATGGTTTTACGCGAAGTAAATCATCACCTTCTCGAAGATTGAGCGCGATGAGACCAGAGCGGCGAACATTGTCGAATTCATCGAGTGCCGTCTTCTTGATCGTACCCGATGCGGTTACCATCACAAGAAATTTTGCATCTTCTACGTCATCTTTTGGAAGAATAACGGATACACGCTCTCCCGGTGCGAGCTGAAGGAAGTTCACGATCGCCTGTCCTTTTGATGTTCGGCTCCCCTGTGGAAGCTCGTAAGCCTTCAATCGGAACACACGTCCGCGGTTTGTGAAGAACAAGATTTCCGAATGCGTATTCGCCATAAACATGCGTTTTACGCGATCTTCTTCCTTTGTTGCTAAGCCTACGACGCCTTTGCCGCCACGGCCCTGCGTGCGGAAGGTATCTGGTGGAAGTCGCTTGATATAGCCGTCCATCGTCATCATAACGAGTGTTTCTTCTTCCGGTACAAGATCTTCCATAGAGAATTCCCCAACGGGTCCCGGGATGATCTTTGTGCGACGTGCATCTCCGTATTTTTCTTGAATCTCTTCTACTTCTTCGCGGATGATGGCGAGAATCTTCTTCGCGGATTTCAGAATGGCTTCAAGCTCGGCAACAAGTTTTGTTTTCTCCGCATGTTCCTGTTCAACTTTTAAGCGCTCAAGGTTCGCGAGAGACTGAAGACGCATATCCAGAATTGCCTGCGCTTGAATTTCAGAGAGCTTGAATTTCTTCATCAAGTTTTCTTTAGCCTCTTCTTTATCTTTCGATTTTTTGATGGTCTCAATAATTTTATCGATGTGAAGCAAGGCAATTCTGAGTCCATCAAGAATATGCAATCGATCTTTCGCGCGATCCAATTCATATTGTGTGCGACGTCGTACGACTTCCTGACGATGTTTCAAATATTCTTCTAAGTGGTTTTTCAGCGTCAAAACGCGCGGCTGAATTCCATCGATTAAACACAGCGAGTTTACATGGAACGTGTCTTGAAGCTGCGTCATCTTAAAGAGCGTATTCAATACTTTTTTCGGATACGCGTCTTTTTTCAAATCGACGACCATGCGAATGCCCTCTTTGTTTGATTCGTCGCGCAAATCACGAATGCCCTCGATCTTCTTCTCATTCACGAGCATGGCAATTTTCTCAAGCAGGGTTGCTTTGTTTACCTGATATGGCAATTCGCTCACGATAATCTGAAAATGCCCTGCTTTTTCTTCAATAATTTCCGTCTTGGCGCGCATTACGATTCCGCCTCTCCCCGTTGCATAGGCCTGCTTAATCGCACTTTTATCATAAATAATTCCACCTGTCGGCAAATCCGGACCGGGAATAATTTCACAAAGCTCGTCGATGGTAATATCCGGATTCTCAATGAGCGCCACGATCCCGTTACAGAGTTCCGTTAAGTTGTGCGGAGGGATATTTGTCGCCATGCCAACAGCAATACCGAGTGTTCCATTGAGAAGCAGGTTTGGAATTTTTGCTGGAAGCACTCTTGGCTCTTGATGCGAACCATCATAGTTCGGACGGAAATCAACTGTATTCTTTTCAATATCAAAAAGCATTTCCTCCGCAATAGCGGTGAGCTTCGCTTCCGTATATCGATAAGCGGCCGCGCTGTCACCATCGATGGAACCAAAGTTTCCTTGTCCGCGTACGAGCGGATAGCGAAGTGAAAAGTCCTGTGCCATGCGAACCAAAGACTCATACACGGCGCTATCACCATGCGGGTGATATTTTCCGAGCACGTCTCCAACAACCGTTGCACATTTACGAAATTTTGCCGTTGCACGAAGTCCTTCCCGCCACATGGAATACAGAATACGTCGATGCACCGGCTTCATGCCGTCGCGCACATCTGGCAGAGCACGATCGACGATGACAGACATGGCATAATCCAAAAAGGCCGTCTGTACTTCTTCGACAAGAGATACCTCTGTAGGTCCGATAACGGACGGTGTTTGTTCGTTCTTTTCTGGTGTTTCGGGCATAGGAATTTTTGATTAGTGTACGTTTACCGTTTCGGGCGTAGACGTCGCGCTGGCTTTTACCGCCTGCTGTAATGAATCACTGGCTTCATGCACCGTCTCCTTTATCCCCTGCGACTGCTTCTCAAGACCCGCTTTCAGCTGCTGGGTAGCTTCTTTAAAAGCCTCTACGGCTGGATCGGGCTGCTGGGATGCGTTAGCGTTAATTGTGATTCCAAGAGTCATCCACCAGCCGACTATCACGGCGAGACTGGAAGCTACAATAGCGATGTAGAATCCCGGTCCAGGGCTCTTTTGTCCGTCTTGCCGCGCCTCTGTGTGGGCGAGAATAAGCTCGCGCTTTTCTTCTTCTGAAAGAAGGTGCCTGTCTTCGTTGGACGCCGAGCTCGCAGCGCGCGAGGTTTTGCTTTTGGATGGGCTCCGACGAATAGGCTTTTTCATATATAGGAACTACGGTGCATGTTTGCTCAGGCTCTTTCCAAAACCGTAACAACAAGATCTTCTGCTGGGAGATCTCGTTTTGTAATTTTAATTTTATTCGCGTCTTGTCGCTGACACACCAACTCTTTACAAAAGGCGTCTGCGGTTCCCAACTGTTCCTTCATACCTTCTACATGATGCGCGAGCGGAATAACCATGCGCGGCTCAATCAGGGAAATTGTTTCGACGGCTTGTTTTGCATTTGCCCAATTTCCTCCTCCGACCGGCAGAAATAATATATCAATATTTCCAAGCGCCTCGACTTCAGCTTCTGTTACCGCGCGATGGAGGCCTCCGAGAAAACCCAGGGACACTCCTTCTGTCTCAAAACGATACATAATACCTCGGCGTGTTTTTGTTTCCGCATCTTCAAAAGGAATCGCGTAAGCAAAAATGCCCTGCACTTCAAACTCGCCCGGCATATTTATAATGAAGGGTTTGTTTGTGAAGCTCTCGAGATTAAAGCGCTTCACATCTTGATTTGAGAGCGCCACAACATCCGGAGCGAGCGTGCGTGGAAAACGTAAACCTTGGTTTGATTCGTATGGATCTGTAACAAGCGTCGCTTGGCGATCGCCATGGCTTGCTTCTATCCGAATACAAGTGAATCCGTGCCAGAAAATCTGCATAAATTAGCGTAAAAATGGACCAGTTCGTCCAGGGCTATTTTAGCAGGTTTTGTGACACAAAACAAGAAAGAATCAAGGCCTAATTCAGGCGTTTTGCGAGGGTTGCTCCAACAATCGCGATGGCTAAAGCGTCCGCTATATCGTCGGGTTTTGGCACGCTTGTAAGCTTCAATAAACGAACCACCATTTCCTGGACCTGCTTCTTGTCCGCGGCTCCATATCCCGTTAATCCCTGCTTTACTTGGCCCGGCGTAAGCTCCACGAGAGGAAGTCCCGCATCTGCGATCGCGAGCAGAATTACGCCGCGAGCCATGCCAACCTTTATAGCTGTTTTTACATTGGTTTGAAAAAAAATATGCTCGACTGCTACAGCTTCCGGCGTATATTTTTTCATAACGACAGAAAGTTCATCACGCACGATCTGCAGTCGTTCGCTAAATGCCTGATCGGCGGAAGTCTGAACACACCCGCAGGCAATTTGAGTCAGTTTACCCCCCTGATCTTCAATTAAACCCCAACCTGTCCGATCAAAACCTGGATCAATTCCGAGAATACGCATGCTGCTATCTTACGCTAAATTACAAAACACGCGACTCACATCATCATTTTCTTCAAGCTTTTCAATTAAACCCGCAACAGCCATACCAATTTCTTCATTTGTTTCAATCAAGGTCTGTGGAATCCACTGGAACTCAACCGTGTCCGCTTCAAGCGAGGCTTGAGCGGTAGCATCGGCGACCTGTGCAAGATCCTTCGGATCACAGTGAATTTCAATGGCTCCTTCGTCATTTTGAATGTCGGTTGCGCCGGAATCAATCAACGCCAACTCAACTTCTGGAGAAAGCGGGTTTGCTTGCGCGACTTTTTCCGGAATGCGCACAACGCCCACATGATCAAAGAGGTATGTTACCGCTCCACTTGCGGCAAGCGTTGCTCCATTTTTTGTAAGCATGTGCTTTACGTCGCTTGCGGTTCGATTTCGATTATCCGTTAGACATTCGATGATCAGCGCCGTTCCCCCGGGGGCATAGGCTTCATATGTGAGCGTTTCAATCTCCCCTTCCTCACCACCGCCCGCACCGCGCGTAATGGCGCGTTCAATATTGTCCTTCGGCATTGAAGCCTCCTTCGCCCTTGTAATTGCCGCACGAAGGCGCGTATTCATATCGGGGTCAGAGCCTTTTTCACGTGCCGCAACCGTAATTTCACGCGCAAGCCTGGTAAAAGAAGCTGCGCGCTTCGCATCGATCGCGCCTTTAAATTGTCTGACTTTGTGCCATTTAGAGTGACCGGACATATTTCATAGATAGTTAACAGCATGCAACAAACCGCTGCAAGTTATCAATATTTTTTCCTTACAAAAAACTCCCCACGCGGAGGAGTTTTTTGTTTGCGTATTTTACGCTCTACGCATTTTCACTTTCAGGAGGCTCTTCTTCCTCATTATCTCCGGAGAGATCTGCGCCAAATCCTGTTCCGGCAGGCGTTAGACGTCCGATGATAACGTTTTCTTTCAAACCTTCCAGGTGGTCTACCTTTCCGGTAACAGACGCGTTGATGAGGACGCGCGCCGTTTCCATGAAGGAAGCCGCCGAAAGGAAAGACTCCGTTGAAAGGGCCACTTTCGTGATACCCATGAACAGTGAATCGACGGTAGCCAATTCCCCTTTCTTCAATTCGCCAACACGTGCGTTTTCTATATCGGCACGAGATTTCTCAATGATCTGTCCAGGGAGAAGATCTGTGTCGCCGACTTCCTGTACATAGACACGTGAGAACATTTGTCGAACGATAATTTCAATATGCTTTGCGTTAAGCTTCTGACCTTGAGATGCATAAATGGCAAGAATTTCTTTCAAAACATAGCGCATAACATCGTCGCGACCGCGAAGACGGAAAAGCTCCTGCAGATCAAGCTGACCTTCCGTTAGAATATCGCCGGATTGAATTTCATCGCCGTCTTTCACATGAAGCGTATAACCGGAAGGAACTTCCATTTCAACAACCGCCGGCGCCTCAAAGACAATGGTAATAGTCGTATCCATTACCTTTGTTGTGCCATTGTGTGGGCTCTTTAGCTCTTCTCCCGTCGATTTTATGAGAAGGACTTGTCCTTCTTTTACTTTTTTCCCGTCTTGAACTTTTACATCGTCCTTCTTGCGTAGCTTAAGCGTTTCTTCCTGCATTTCCGTGAAATGAATTTGGAGCGTCTTTGCACCTGCACGGGAATCAACAAGCTTCTGTCCTTTTGCCGTTTGAAGGATGCGTCCTTCGCCTTCCAAAATCTTTGCCGTTCCGGCAACAGGAGCAATAAGCGCTTTGCGCTTAGGAATGCGCGCCTCAAACAGTTCTTCAACACGCGGAAGACCTTGCGTAATATCCGCGGCAGCGGCACCACCGGAGTGGAATGTTCGCATGGTCAGCTGCGTACCTGGCTCACCGATAGACTGAGCGGCAATGATACCGACGGCTGTCCCGACTTTTACAAGCGCATTGTATGCAAGATCATATCCATAACACTTTTGACAGAGACCTCGCTTCAGTTTACATGTCAGAACGGAGCGTACATGCGCCTCTTCGATATGATGTTTTGTGAGCTCGCGGATATGCTCTTCGTTGATGAGCGCACCCTTTTTCACGATCGTTGCTTTCGTATCCGCGTCTTTCAAATCTTTAAGCAGCACGCGACCAAGCAAACGCGTCAAAATCGGCTCACCAATTTCATCACATTCTTCCGCCAATAACGTCACACCATCGGAATCTCCACAGTCCTCTTCTTGAATAATGACATCTTGTGCAACGTCTACAAGACGACGCGTCAGATATCCGGCGTTTGCCGTACGAAGAGCCGTATCCGTCAAACCCTTTCGAACACCGTGCGAAGAAATAAAGTATTCAAGCACGTCGAGCCCCTCACGTAGAGAAGATTTAATCGGGAGCTCAATAATATCACCAGCTGGGTTTGAAACGAGACCCTTGGTACCGATCACGTTGGTCAACTGACCAACAGATCCACGAGCACCGGAATCGATCATCGCGAATACGGAGCCTTCCTTTTCAAGCGAATCTTTTGAAATACGCTGCACCTGATCTTTCACATCTGACCAAACGCGAATAATTTGGTTGTATCGCTCTTTTTTGGTCAGCAAACCCTCTTTGTACTGATCTTCAATTTCTACGATTTTTTCTTCACCAGCCGTCATGATTTTTGTCTTATCAATTTTCGGCAAGTCGCCCATTCCGTAGCTGAAGCCAGACTTCGTCGCGTAGAAAAAGCCGATATTTTTCACTTCATCCAAGAAACGCGCTGTGCGCTCAAAACCACGAAGCTTAATTGTCGTGCGCACAATTTCTCCAAGCTGTTTTGTTCCGATCACTTCATTGCGGAATCCGATTTCTTTCGGGAACAGCTGGTTAAGCAGAATGCGTCCGATGGTTGTTTCTGTCAGCTCTTTGCTTGCCGGTAAGCGAATTTTGATTTTGTCTCGAATATCCAGTTTTCCCATTTGGAAAACATAGAGTGCTTCTGCGACAGAACCAAAAGCTTTTACCTTTTCGTCCTCGGAGGCGCGCATGGTTGTCATGTAGTAGCAGCCCCAGGCAATATCTTTATCCGGTTTTGCAATTGGCTGGCCGGTTGCAGGCTTCAGCAAGTTCTTAGTCGCCAACATGAGATTCTTCGCTTCCCAACGAGCTTCCTCCGTAAGAGGAACGTGAACCGCCATTTGGTCCCCATCGAAGTCGGCGTTAAAACCAGGACAGACCATCGGGTGAATTTGAATGGCTTTTCCTTCAATGAGTTTCGGCTGGAATCCAAGGATACCAAGACGGTGAAGCGTTGGAGCACGGTTCAAGAGTACAACGGAATCTTGCGCGATAAGTTCGAGAATATCCCACACTTCCGGGTGATCCGATTCAATAAAGCGATTTGCACTTCGAATATTATGTACCAATTCTCGCTTAATAAGCTGTGCAATCACGAATGGCTTGAAGAGTTCAAGTGCCATTGTTTTTGGCAAACCACATTGATGCAATTCAAGCGATGGACCGACGACAATAACGGAACGTCCGGAATAGTCGATACGCTTTCCGAGCAAGTTCTGACGGAAACGTCCTTGCTTTCCTTTCAGAATGTCCGCAAGGGATTTCAACTGACGCTTTTTTCCGGTCGCGGCGATAACCGTTTTCGAGTGGCGCGCGCTGTTGTCGATCAACGAGTCAACCGCTTCCTGAAGCATGCGCTTTTCGTTGCGCACAATAACTTCCGGCGCGCTCAATTCCAGCAAGCGCTTCAAACGATTATTACGGTTGATGACGCGGCGATACAAGTCGTTCAAGTCAGATGTCGCGAAGCGTCCACCGTCGAGTGCAACCATTGGGCGCAAGTCCGGCGGAATAATTGGGATGACTTTCAGAATCATCCAGGAAGGAATGAGCTCATTTGCTTCAAGCGCTTTCAAAAGCTTTAAGCGACGAATAATGCGATCGTGCTTTGCGCGCGAGGCACCTTCTAAGTCCGCTTCCAATTCTTTTACCGTTGCGGAAATATCAATTTTTTCAAGCAAGACATTCAAGGCTTCCGCTCCGATCATCGCTTCGAACATGTGTCCGTATTTAAGCGACAATTCATGATAATCGGTTTCGCTCAAGAGCTTCATCATCTTCATGTCTTTCAGCTCTTTGTCGGCCTGCTCAAAATCCGCATCCAACTCATCGAGTCTGTGCTGTTTGTTTGCTTCGACTTTATCTAACTCTTTCGCTTCTTGATCCGGCTTCCATCCTTTTTCTTGGGATGTTTTCTTTGCCCGTTCGTTTTCACGCGCAGACTCGGATTCAATTGCTTTACGCTTTCCTTTATATTCCGTGCGTATTTGTTCAACGGTCTGTTTGCGCAAATCTTCATCAACATGGGTTACGATAAATGCACTGAAATAAATAACTTTTTCCAGTGATTGAATCGACATATCGAGAACCGTTCCGACTTTTGACGGAACGCTTCGCAAGAACCAGATATGCGAGACAGGAGCCGCAAGTTCGATATGGCCCATGCGTTCGCGACGAACGAGGCTATGCGTAACTTCTACACCACACTTGTCACAGATAATGCCTTTGTAACGAATTTTTTTGTACTTTCCACACGCACATTCCCAGTCCTTTGCTGGACCAAAAATTTCTTCAGCAAAAAGTCCGCTGCGTTCTGGCTTTTGCGTGCGATAGTTAATCGTTTCCGGTTTCGTCACCTCACCGTAGGACCAGGCGCGAATGATATCCGGCGACGCGAGCTTCAAGCGAATGGCGTCGAAGTCGGTCGTTTTGATGTTCTCCGTTTGGAAGAATGCCATAGTATGTTGGTCTAGGTGAGTTAGGTTGATTTAGGTGTTGCCCAAGCTTCATCATCCGGAGCTACGCTTGCGGTCTTAAATTGCGCGGGGCGATTTGGAGCTTCATCAATACGCGTTCCATTTTTCAAAAGCTCCACATCAAGACAAAGACCCTTCAACTCACGAACAAGCACGTTGAATGATTCTGGTACGTTCACTTTTTTAATGGGCTCTCCTTTAATAATAGCTTCGTAGGCTTTCGAACGTCCTGGAACGTCATCTGACTTAATCGTCAAAATCTCTTGAAGCGTATGCGCTGCGCCATAAGCCTCAAGCGCCCAAACTTCCATTTCTCCAAAACGCTGACCACCAAATTGAGCCTTTCCTCCAAGCGGCTGCTGCGTAATCAAGGAGTACGGACCAATGGAGCGTTGGTGAATCTTGTCTTCCACCATGTGGTTCAGTTTTAACATGTAGACATAACCGACCGTTGGGTCATGGTCATATCGTTCTCCGGTGCGACCATCGTAAAGCGCGATCTTACCATCTTCTGAATATCCTGCGCTCTTCAACTCGGCACGGATCGTGTCTTCCGGAACGCCATCAAACACCGGCGTTGCAACAATATAGCCAAGCGCGTTTGCGGCAAGACCAAGATGCGTTTCCAGAATTTGTCCGAGGTTCATACGTGAAACCACACCAAGCGGAGAAAGGATAATGTCTACCGGTGTTCCATCCTCAAGGAAAGGCATGTCTTCAATCGGAACGATTCTGGAGATAACACCTTTGTTTCCGTGACGTCCTGCAAGTTTGTCTCCCACCTGAATCTTTCGAAGGTCTGCAACAGAGACAACAATTTGCTGCAAGACACCCGGCTGAAGTTTGTCTCCCGCTTCACGCGAGAAGATTTTTACGTCAACAACTTTTCCTTTTTCTCCATGCTCCAGATATAAGGAAGAGTCACGTACATCGCGAGCCTTTTCGCCAAAAATTGCGCGAAGGAGTTTTTCTTCCGCAGACAAATCCGTTTCTCCCTTCGGCGTAATCTTTCCGCAAAGAATGTCACCGGATTTTACTTCGGCTCCGATGCGGACAATGCCTCTTTCATCGAGGTTGCGAAGCTTTTCTTCCGAAACATTCGGGATGTCGGATGTTACGACTTCTTCGCCAAGCTTTGTGTCTCTCACATCGAGCGTGTGATGCTCAATGTGAATGGAAGTGAAGCGATCTTGGTGCACAAGGCGTTCCGAAAGAATAATGGCGTCTTCATAGTTGTATCCATCCCAAGAAAGGAAGGAACACAACAGGTTTTGTCCGAGGGCAAGTTCTCCGTGCTGAACGCTTGTTCCGTCAACAAGAACTTCGCCGGCGTAGACCTTTTGTCCTTTATCCACGGTCGGATGAAAGTTGATACAGGTTGAGTGGTTTGATCGCTGAAACTTTATGAGATCATAGCGGCGCATTTCTCCCGAAGCCGTTTGAAACTCAACATGATTTCCGGATACGGAAACAACAACACCATCTTCCGGCGCAATGAGCGCATGGCCCGAGTCGATGGCGACGCGGCGTTCAACACCGGTTCCGACAATAGGAGCATCCGGTTTGATACACGGCACCGCCTGACGTTGCATGTTCGTTCCCATGAGAGCGCGGTGACCATCATCGTGTTCGACGAATGGAATGAGCGAAGTTCCAATGGAAAGAATTTGTTTGGAAGAAACATCGACGTAATCGATTTCATGTACGTCTACAATTGTTGGCTCTCCGTTTTTTCTGGCGCTGGAGCGCTTCACAGTAAAGTTTCCATCTTTGTCGATCGGCGTTGTTGCCGGAGCCGTTGTTCCCTTCTCTTCCGTAAAGGCATTCAGATAAACAATCTCGCTTGTGACATAGGCTTGGATCGGCAACTTATCGATTGGAAGCTTTGCCATTTTTTCCGCGAGCTTCTTATCAACTTTTGTTGCAGCTTTTGCGATCAGCTTCCCTTCACCGTCGCTAACATCTACACGAAGTGTGTCTCCCACTGCATCTTTTCCGTCATTCTTTGCCCAGTTTTTTACTCTTCGAAATGGTGTTTCAATAAAACCGTAGTCATTGATACGGCCATAGGAAGCCAAGTGTCCTACCAAACCAATGTTCGGACCTTCCGGAGAAGCAATCGGACAAATGCGTCCATAATGTGTTCGATGCACGTCACGAACGTCGAAGCCCGCGCGTTCTCGCGTCAAACCTCCCGGACCCATCGCGGACAGACGGCGCTTGTGTTCAAGCTCGGAAAGCGGGTTGGTCTGATCCATGAACTGGGACAACTGCGAACTCATGAAGAATTCGCGAAGCGCACCAATCACCGGTCGAGCATTGATAAGCTTTGCCGGATTGATAGAGGTAATATCCATCGTCGACATACGGTCTTTTACGATGCGTTCCATGCGCGCAAGACCAATGCGGAAACGATTTTGTACGAGTTCACCAACGCCACGTACGCGACGGTTTCCAAGGTGATCAACGTCATCTGCTTCTTCCTGAGAAACGTTCAAACGAATGAGCTCGCGCAAAAGATGCACAAGGTCTTCCTTTGTCAGAATGCGATTTTCTTCCTTTGAAACAAAATCGTGTTCAGTCTCAAGATCAAAGCGTTTGTTAAATTTGTATCGTCCAACGGTTCCAAGATCGTATCGATCGAAGTTGAAGAACATCGAGTGAATAAGCGATCTGGCATTGTCGGTTGCCGCAAGATCTCCCGGGCGAATACGCTTATAAACTTCTGTGTATCCTTCTTCCTCATTGTTCGCAACATCTTTTGCAAGTGTTGATTCAATGTATTTGTTGAGCGGATGGATATCGATATCTTCGAAGAGCCTCAGGATTTCTTCATCCGAGCCAATACCAAAAGCACGCAGAAGCGACGTTGCGGCCACTTTGCGTTTTCGATCAATCTTTACCCACAACACATTGTTTGTGTCCGTTTCAAACTCGAGCCACGCACCACGGTTCGGAATAATTTTTGCTCCGTAGTAACGGCGGCCATGCGTCATGCTTGCTGTAAAAAATGCACCGGCACTTCGTACGAGCTGCGTGACAACAACACGTTCAATTCCGTTGATGATGTATGTTCCGCGATCCGTCATGAGCGGCACATCACCAAGATATACTTCTTGTTCTTTTTCCTGATTCGTCCGTTTGTTTGTAAGCTTGAGCTTTACACGAAGCGGCGCTTCGTAGTTTACGTGTTTTTCTTTTGACGTTTTCTCATCGAACTTTGGTTCGTCGAGAAAATAGTCAACCACGTAGAGCTCAAGATCTCGGCCGATAAAATCTTTGATCGGCGAAATTTCATTAAAGAGTTCACGAATTCCTTCTTCAAGGAACCAGCGATAAGACGTCTTCTGAACCTCAATGAGGTCAGGAAGGGCCATAGCATCACGAGCGGCCGTAAAATAACGACGCTCGCGGTCCTTCGGTTGAAGGCGACGAAACTGCATCGCAGACATGGACGATAGGGTCTACCCGTTTTTCCTTTTTGTCTCGCGGGACCGAAGACAAGAGACACGGCAGCCGGGGGCATCGGTTGCCACGGAACAAAAAGGCGGGCGGGAGAATAAGTTGTACACGCGATTCCTTCCAAAAAATCAAAATACCTCCCGACAGGGAACTCGGGAGGGGCTTCGACTACTTTTGGAGGGAAAACATGGACAAAATGACAGAGTTCATGACAAAAGACGTGGATTATCCTTTGTCAAGTCGCGTGGTTACTGGCGAAATCTATCATTGTTTTGTAAAGGCGTCAAGCTTTTTCGATAAAAATGTTTTTGTCAAAAAATGCTTTGATTAGCCAAAATATTACCTTGCTTTGCATTTCTCTTCTTTTTTATCCATACCTTATCCACAATTTTGCTAAGTTGAGAGCATTTTGCGCATACATACATTACAGTTTTGTTATTAAAGCGCTAGTTTTGGCTTATTTTAGTAATTTTACTGTAAATATCTTGTCTAGTTACTCTTGACAAAAGATAAAAAACGTGTTATATTACTTCGTTCGATAATCGGAGATCCTCCGAGTCGGAACCCTTACAACAGAAGAATACGTCTCGAAAAAGAGTGAAGCTTTCGGATAAATACTCACCAAAATGACAACTTGCCCCACGAACAGCTTTTTATCGAGACGTAATCAACATAAACAACAATTCTTTTTACATTCTTGCAAAGGTATTGGGGGAGGAGCGCTCTGACTTTGGTCGGAGCAAGGTATGCGCTCGAACGACCTGATCTGGCTTCGGCTGGAACATCTCGTTTGAAGCATCTCTGGATTCGCAGGTCTTCTGACCATTACGAACCACTCGCCTCCAACACCTTTGCCGGAATTTCTCATATCAAACAGAGAGATGTGGAGGAGGACCCTTGCTCGCAACCCAAACATGGGAAGTAAGCAGGCGAAGTCTGAAGTCAGGTTCGGCGGCTTTGGCTGCCACCCCTGATAGGTAGGGCTTCACTCATTAAGCTTCCGCTTGCGGGATCACTTAATTTTCACCTTCACATCTTTCCGTTTGAATCGGTGCTCTTTTATCTAAACGTGTTTCATCGAACCGATAGCGTTCCTCTATCGGACATCGATCCAAGGAGCAAACCCGTTTTGCTTCTTCGATCGGTCAGGTGACCGATAATAGTGTAACCAACCCAAACAAAGGAAAGAACGGTGTCTAATGCATAAGCGTTAACACCAACAGTACACTTGGTGGTTGTCCCCGTTTTACCACCCGGCGAAAAATGGAGAGCCTTGAGGAAGCAGATCCTCATTCCAAACTTTGTTCTTTACTAGAGACTCCGGGTGCTGCTCGAGCTCGGCTCACTTGCACCCAAAAAAAGAGAGTCTCACCGCGTCCGGCGGATCCGGACTCCACGCACATGGGAGTGTCCTGATGACATACCCCCGAGGTCGCGCCGTTCTGGACGACGTCTGATCTCAGCCTGGCGGAGAACGATCGTAAATCGTTCTCCGCCGCCCACTTCGCTTGTTGACTTGATCAACAAGCGAAGTAGGTGCCATCCGAAGACAGTATCGTCTTCTATGCGTGCCGAAAGGACATTCCACAATGGACAAGGCTTTCATTCTCGATCTCATCAGTCGTCTCGAGACGCTCATTCGTCTGTTCGCCTACAAGGACAAGACCGCTGTGCCGGTAACCGCTGCGCGCTGGCAGCTTCGTTTCGAGTTCCTCTTCACCGAGAAGGAGCTCATCAAGGCCTTCGGCGTGAAGTCGAAGCAGGATCTCTCCAAGACCGCGCGGAAGGCCATCGAGGTCGTCGCGCGCATCCACAAGGGGCGAGACAGCTACGGCGTCATCCTTGCCAAGGCCGAGAAGCTCTCCAAGCTTCTCCAGCAGAAGCGTCGCAACATCATCGAGACCGAAGAGCGCGAGGCAGCCATGAACGAACTCACGGCACTCGACCCCGAGTCCGTGATTCCGTCTGACACGAGCGCCATCCGGTGCGCCGCAAGCGAGCTCCGCGAGGAGCTTCGCGCGGGCTGTGTTCATCTCCTCAGTGAGGTGAACGCCTTGCATCGACGCCTCGAACGAGAGGTCGTCACCTGCGACGATCCACTCATGCTCGACGGCGAAGAACTCGCCAGGCTGCATGAGAAGCTCGCTGATTTGCACGAAGAAGCCGATGAGGCCTTCGCCGCACAAGAAAAGGTGCGCGAGCCGCTTCGCGAGGAGTGCGTCGCGCTCCAGCACGAGATCTTCAAGATCGAAAAGTGGCTGCGGCTTCGACCGACGGAGATGGCGTTTCTTCCGAAGGGCTTCAAGTCCCTGAATGAGGAGAAGCTCGAAGAGCTTCAAGCGTCCTACGCGCAGATCCTGCGCCATCGCAACCGCGAGCTCCAGCAGAAGGAGCGCCAAGACAGGATCAACCAGGCGCGGCGTACCGGCTACCTGCCCACCATGAGGAAGCGCGCTGCTGGCTGAGTTTGTTCCCAACGCGAGGAGAGGGGCCAATAACCGGTCCCTCTCCTCGCCCCTCCTACCCGCCCTTTTTCTTTGCCTGATTTCTTCTGAAATTGGGCACCCATTTTGCCGCTTCGACATGTTCGGAGCATCAAAATGGGTGATCTTCCAAAGCTATCTTGCTTTGCATGTATCCCCCAAAGGACTTTTCCATGAGACAGAATCCGTTCGTGGTCTCCATTCTCGCGCAGACATCTCTCATTGTCGGCAACGTTTTGGACGGTATGCAGCCGATCGAGATCGAAGGGCGAGCCGCCCGTACAAGTTCCTTCGAGGAGCTTTTGCGCGGTGAGCTCTCCCATCTAGGCCTTCTCCAAGAAGCGCCCGTCGAACTCTCGGAGGCACTCGAAGGAGTGGATCCGGAAATGCTCGCGGCACAACGCGACACGGAAGAGCTCTCTTGGGGAGAGCTCTTCGCGAGAGGATGAGACTCATGAAAGGCATCGGCGCTTTTCTCGGCCTACTCGCAATCGCGCTCATTCTCGGAATGCTCCTACGCCCGCTTCTCAAAGATGCGAGCTCAGGCAAAGCAGACCCGAGAGCAGCGCGCTACGCACTCACCGTCGAGGTGAACTTCAGCGCCAACCGCCAGGATATGATGCCAAACATCTATCCGGTGGTCAGCGGCGTTGGAGCCGGTGCAGAATCCTCTACGATGCCCGTCTGTCACAGCGACTGGAATCATCGCGACTGCGGCACGGGAGGCGATTGGCGCAACGAGGTTCTCGTGATCGATGGGATGCAAGTCATTCACGTCGAACTCAGGAACTGGCCCCTTGGAACTGAACGGTTTGAGGGAGACTTCCCTCTTGGCGCCCAGCTCCGCAACGGATTCGTTCAGCGTATCAATGGCGGCACACTCACTGTGCGCAGCCTCGGTTTCCGCCGACTCTGAATCCTTCTTCTCGGCTCTCGCACTTCGCGAGAGCCGATCACCATTGGCAAGAACTTGCTTCTTGTCAGCGGCGATCTTTCCACATAAAATCCCGCTCCGGTTTCCGGAAACGCGTGGAGGTTACAAAGATGGATGCGTGCAAAATTGTTCTCCGGCAAAGCTGGACCGCGATGTAGACACGATTTTCTTCTCCGAGCGCCGAAAGGTTTCTTCCTCTTGGCGCTCATCTCCATACGCTTCCGGAAACCGCCCCCTACATTTGCCCTTCAGACTGGAGTTTAAATGCAGGGGACATCATTCCCTGAGGAGGTTTCTATGACTACTCCTACGAAATGGGAGCGAGACAAACAGTTCTATGAAAACATGGGGTTTCCCCACTTCATTGCGACTCCTGAAATTCTGGAGCTGGATGAAGACGAGCGACTCTATGAAGGAGTTCGCCCATGCACTTGCCGTGAAGAGCAGATGCTTCTCGCGGCGCTTGGCGCCGAATCCGTCAGCGCAGATGCACTTGATGACACCAAAAGCGATGCCGAGGAGTTCGCGGACAATCTCTCCGAGCTTCTCCAAACGCTCAACCGCCGCAAAGAAGTTCTGCTTCAGAAACAGCGGGAAGAGCCCTACTCTCACGAGATCAGCTTCTCTGACCGAACACTGCTCCGACGAGTGGCAAAGCTTGGAGGCTTTCCAAGCTTCGTGTCCGAAGAGAGCGCTGACTGGATCGAGGCGACACAAGGAACTCTCGAGGGAATTCATTCCATCGAGGAGAAGCTTGAGGAGCTCTCCACCAAAAAGGAGCGTCTCCGCAGAGAGCTCGACCAAAAGGGATTCTTTGTCCTTTCGCGGCTGAATAAACAGCTCGATAGTCTTGCCGAAATGCCCGCGGGCAACTTCAGCGCGCTCATGGATAAACTTCAGGACAAGGGGCTTGGTGAGCGCGTTGCGTTTAACGACGTCATTGCGCTCGCCCTCAAAGCGAGAAACGTAAAGCCCAAAAAGCAGGAGCCGGAGTCAACCGGCTTTGGTTCCCTGTTCGAAGGAATTCTTG
>PCSZ01000078.1:45581-51659 GCA_002786495.1 Candidatus Uhrbacteria bacterium CG22_combo_CG10-13_8_21_14_all_47_17
GCGCCTTCTTCCGAAGCCCTGTACTCCGGAAACACACACTCGACGATGAGCCCTTACCGGCTCTCGTCCCTAGGATCTCCTTTTGGAGGTCCTTCCCTATGCCCGTATCACAAACCGTGGTACGCACATAGGGGAGAACCGCATAAGCGGTAGAAGACTTTATCCGAGGTCGTCAGCGGATCATCCGCGGATTAACCCTCAATCTATTTTTATCTTTCGAAACATCTCCCCCAAACCTGTTCGTACGTTCGACAACCAAAGATCTGGCTAAGGCATACTGCTAAAGCCCAATTCATTTAGAGAAAAGAAAAGGAGGGCCATCGTGTCCGAAAAAGAAGAAAAGAAAGTCACCGCTCCCAGCAAGCCGTCCGTTCCCAGAGTCTGGCTCCGCTTACCGCCCCCCTCCAACGTTCCCTCTGAACTGATCACGGATCGGTACGCCATCTCCATCACCAACGCGCTCATCGCGGGAGTGATTCCCCTGAACCTCCACATTCGGCTTCAGCCCAATGAGGCCAACACGGAAGCGTTCATGAAGGCGGTCGCGCCCACCGGCGACCAGGAAATGTTGAGCGAGCGGCTGGAACCGCAAATCCTCAGCGCCCTTCAGGGGGTTCACCTCAATCCGGATGGAAGCAAGGTAGCGATGATGACGAAGGGGCGAGGCAAGGAACCCAAGCCTGTGAAGATGCAGGGCTTCGTGCCCAGCTTCAAGACGTCCTTCGGCCCCAACAAGGGGTCGAGACCACTGGAACTCACCATCCCGTACTACAGGCTAAGCGCAGTGATGAACTCGCCAGGCTTTACCATCAGCTACCGAGCTGGAAAGAAGTACACCGCGTTTCTCACGAGCTTCGTGGTGGGATCTCAACGAATTGGCAAAGATGCCGCTGTCGCTGTCATTGTCGGTCTCATGCCGTGCTACAACGCGAACAGCGCCACGTTCGAAACGGGCGGCACCGTTGCCCTGCTCGACCCTCGGTTCGTGCGCATTCTCTGCAAGCTGCATGCAACGCTGCAGACGATTCTCCGAAAGGCCTTCACGCCCGGGGAGATTTTCTTCGAACTCTACGGACTTCATGAGAAGCGTGGAGAACGCAGCGTTGGATTGCCGAGTCAACAAATCAGCGCTCCCGAGCCTGAGCTCGAATCCGAATCCGTCGCGTCGGAGGAAGAAGTCACCGAGACACTCCTCGATGAAGTCGCCGAGGACGCAGAAGTTCTCAACGACACGGCCGACGACCCGCCGTCCGATCAGGTTGAAGCCTGATCACCACACAAGGCTCTCTCGCAACTAAAAGCGAGATCGAGCCATCCCTGACCCTCATTTGTCGAAAGACGAATGAGGGTCTTGTACTATCTGGACAAATTCTTCCAAACTGCTACCTTTAGCCTTCTGGGAAGGAATCCTATGAAAAGTAAAAAAGGGCTAAAAACAAAGCCCGTGCGTAAAAATAAAAAGAGGCCAAGTAAGAAGCCTCAACCCCGAACATACACTGACCAAGATCTGAAAACCTTGGACAAAATGCGCAAAATCGCGGGCATCGACACGCTTCCGCCAAAAGCGAAGCCCACGGAGTCCGAATGAAGCCGCGCAAACCATTTAGGACATACCGCCCTTTCCCCTCACAAAGCCTTTTAACAGCTCGCCCGATGCAAGCTGTTATCCCACTAGACTCACGACATATCGTGAGTTTTTTATTTCTTTATTTTACTCCAGAAGGAGCCGGTTCTGTTTGCCCGGGCAATGGAGGAAGTTCGCGCTCGTAAATTACGCGTCTTGTGATACTGGCTTCGTCGCCATAACGCCTTCTCGCCGTCACATGAACTTCCGTTGTTCCCCTTGAGATGTAAAGTGTTTTTTCAAATGTTCCATCTGGATGCACGATGGCTGGTTGATCATTGATGCGAACCGTTGCTTCGGGCAATGTTTTCCCACGAACGATAATCGTCGGATCTTCATATCGCGTACCTTCTACGGGCTCGATAACTTCAAGTGATGGCGGTGCAGCGATCGTGCGAACTTGGTAATACACATATCCGCCAAGCAAAATAACAAAAACACCGAAACCCGCTATTGCAAGAAGACGTGGTGTCACTAAAAGGTCTTTTGCACGCAATCGAATGGGGCGCGGCAGAGATTCGTTTTTTGATTGAATAATGCCTCTTGTTTCAAGACACTCTCGATATTTGTGGAGATAATAAGAAACGTTTCCTCCGAGCTGCGCTACATACGTTCTTAATAAGCGCTCGGAATATACTGGGTCCGGAATATCTTCCAGTCGTTCATTTTCGAGCGACTGAATAAATGATGGAGTAATTTTTGTCTGCTGAGAGGCCTCGGCAATCGTTAAGCCAGCTCGTTCTCTAAGCTCAATAAGATCCGGACCGAGACATTCGCTCCCATGCACCCGTTTCATTACGAAAGCCATAAGATTTTAGTATTCTCCCTCTTCCTCATCTTCAGCCCCCTCCTCAGTGTCTTCATATTCTCCCTCTTCCTCATCTTCCATTTCTTCCTCATCTTCAATATCCCTCTCTGTTTGTAAAATTTCTCGAGGTTTTGCTCCGTCCGACGGACCAATAAACCCTTCTTCTTCAAGGATGTCTAAAATTCTAGCGGCGCGCGCGTATCCAACCTTCAAACGGCGCTGAAGCAGTGAAGCTGAAGCTTTGCCCGCACGCAGAATTTCATCCTTCGCATCGGAAAGAAGCGGGTCCGTGTCCGCATCTCCATCGAGACCGCCGCCCCCACTAAACCTTGTTCCGCCTGCTCCTTGTTTTTCCGTAATGGAGTGGTCGTAATCCGCTGGCTCGTATGTTGATTTAATGAATTCAACCACACGCTGAATTTCCGGCTCGGAAACAAAAGAACCCTGTATGCGTTTAAGCATAGCCATTTCCGCTGTGGAATACAGCATGTCTCCACGACCGAGAAGTTTCTCCGCTCCTTGTTGATCCAAAATTGTTCGGGAGTCCGTTGTGGATGCGACGGAAAAAGCGATACGACCTGGAATGTTTGCTTTGATCAAACCTGTAATAACGTCGACGCTTGGTCGCTGCGTGGCCAACACAAGATGGATACCCACTGCACGAGACATTTGTGCTAAACGCACGATTGGTCCTTCAACCTCTGAAGCGGAAGTCGCCATAAGATCCGCGAGCTCATCAATAAAAATAATGAGGTACGGCAATTTTTCTTCCACGCGCCCGTTATAAGTCGACAAGTCCCTCGATCCGAACTTTGCTAACAAGTCATAACGACGATCCATTTCGCGCAGAGCCCATTTTAACGCGTTCACCGTTTCCGGAACTCTTGTAATAACCGGCGTCACAAGATGCGGAATACCGTTGTACACTTGCAACTCAACGCGCTTCGGGTCAACCATAATAAATTTCACTTCATCCGGACTTCTCGTATAGAGAAAGGACATGATGATTGTGTTCAAACAAACGGACTTACCGGAACCCGTTGCTCCCGCAACGAGTAAGTGCGGCATTTTTGCCAGATCACTCACCCATGGTTTGCCCGCGACATCTTTTCCTAAAACGAAGGAGAGCATGCCTTTACTATCACGGAACTCTTTTGTTTCCAACATTTCGCGCAAACCAACGGTTGCAACGGATTGATTTGGAACCTCAACTCCTACGAGTGATTTTCCTGGGATTGGCGCTTCGATACGAATTGGGTGCGCCGCAAGTGAAAGGGCGAGGTCATTATGCAATCCTGTGATACGTGAAAGTTTTACGCCTTCCGCTGGTTTGAGCGCGAACTGGGTTACCGTCGGACCAACGGCTACTTCTGACATTTCTACATTGATACCAAAGGTTTCAAATGTTCTTCGAATGACTTCACGATTGTGAAGAATATCACCGGACGTTGGCCGCTGATCGCGGCGATCAAGCAAATCAAATGGAATATCAATTTTTGGATAACGCCTTTTTCGTTTTTTAGGACGCGCAGGCTGGGCATCTTCTTCGTCAGAATCTTCTTCCTCTTCCTCGTCTTCTTCAAAATATTCTCCCTCAGAAAATTCGCCTTCTTCCTCTTCCTCGTCTTCTTCATCCTCGCCTTCTATTTCATGAAGCGCTAGCGGTTTGGACTGATTTCGTTTTTCCATTAAACGCCGAATTGGCATGAGAAGTCCTCTTGCAAAAACGGCTAAGGCTTTCCACGTTATATCAAGCACAAAAAGAACTTGACGAAGCGTGGCATTAAACATGAGTAAGAGCGCCATGACAAAGATCGCTGAAAGAATGGTTGCAGCGCCCGCCATGCCAAGCATGTTTACCAATGGAATCGAAATAACTTCACCGAGCTTACCTCCTGCTGTTTGTAGAGCCGCTTCTCCGACTTGGAGATTACCTGCAAATGTCACCGCGTGTACCAATGGATTTAACGTAAGAAAAAACAAGAGAAACCCAATTGTATTTGAAAACTTTAGTGGCAGTCGCTCCGGCGCCAGAATATGATATGCCCAAGCGATAAGAAAAAACGGTAGCAGTAATCTGTCCCAACCAAAAACGTATGAAACGGCCGCATCAAGAGCCTGCCCAAGCGCTCCAGCGAGACCAAAAATACCAAGGAGCATGAGCACAGAAAACGCAAACAAAAAGACGATACCCACTCCCTTACGGGTTTCAGGGTCTACAGAAAAATCGACTGCTACTTTTCTACGTCGTCTTGCCATGCCTCGTTTAGCTCATTATAGCGCGCTTGCTCGCTCCTGGCGAGAAGAAGAAGTGCACCCTTAGGCGACTTCTTCTTCACTCGCTTTTATTGCGGGGGCTTTGGGCTTTGTAACACCATTCGCCACATCTTCACGGCTTTGCCACTCATCTAAGCAATTTTGCCGCAGCTCCTTCATGAGGTCAGGACGTTCCCGCAGGCTCGCTTTTGCGTTTTCTCTCCCTACACCAAGCTTTTCCCCTTTGTAGGAATAGCTATTCCCTGCTTTTTGAAGCGTCCCGAGTTCAAGCCCCGTATCAAGAAGGTCTCCTGCTAAAGAGATACCCTCGTTATACATAATGTCGAATTCACATGTACGGAACGGTGCGGCAACTTTATTTTTTACAATTTTAGCCTTCACGCGATTCCCCATGACCTTATCTCCCATTTTGATTTGCGCGCTGCGGCGTACCTCAATGCGCACAGACGAATAAAACTTTAATGCATTTCCACCTGGCGTTGTTTCCGGATTGCCGAAGACAACACCAATTTTCATACGAATCTGGTTGATAAAAATAACAGTTGTCTTCGAACGTGAAATAACACTTGTTAGTTTACGAAGTGCCTGGCTCATAAGTCGCGCCTGCAAACCCATATGCGAGTCGCCCATCTCTCCGTCGATTTCCGCTTTTGGCGTTAATGCGGCGACTGAGTCCACGACAACAACATCAATTGCATTTGAGCGAACAAGGGTTTCCACAATTTCGAGCGCTTGTTCTCCCGTGTCCGGCTGAGAAATAAGCATTTCATCTACATTCACACCAATCTTGCGTGCGTAGTCAGGATCGAGTGCGTGCTCCGCGTCCACGAATGCCGCAATGCCTCCCATCTTCTGCGCTTCCGCAATAATGTGCTGAGCTAAGGTTGTTTTTCCGGAAGACTCATGTCCATAAATTTCGACAACGCGCCCTCTTGGAACGCCGAGAATGCCAAGTGAAAGATCAAGAGAAAGACATCCGGTTGGAATAGATTCGACATGCATTTTTCTCGCTTCTCCGAGTTTCATAATGGAACCTTCTCCAAATTTCTCTTGAATTTGATCAATCGCACTTTGCACGGCAATTTTGCGTCCGCTGTTTTCTTCTTGCGTAGTTTTTTTGGCCATAGAGGTATATAAGTTTGCTGTTCTATTTATGTTCGCTATCGACCTTATCATGTCTACAGAATAATGTGGAGTCATCGTCAAGAGATTTTGGCCTGTCAGAGGCGACCCGTGGTCGGGCGGGTCGCCTCTGACAATTCTGAAACGTGGCTTTTTCGGTGATTCACATGAAGGTCTTCCGTCGGTTTTCGCAAGCCGCTCATAGGCCTTGACCTTGTTTGCGCTTAACAAATACACGAGTCACATA
>PCSZ01000078.1:51706-53840 GCA_002786495.1 Candidatus Uhrbacteria bacterium CG22_combo_CG10-13_8_21_14_all_47_17
GATGGAGAAACGAGGGGTTCGCCCAGGGCCGATGCACCACACAGAAATATCCACATGGCCGTGCGGTCTCCGAGCCGGTTCACCCGGAGCGCACGCTTCTTTCAAACCTTGCTTCGTCCTACCGATTTTTTTTCTGGTCTCGCGACCTGATTTAACCCTATAATTTAGCTAAGGTTGGGTCAATTTTTCTGTTTGTTTCTTCTAACATAACAAATTGAGCTCGCTGAATTTTGTTTTATTTTCTTCAATTCGCTCTTCTTTTTTTGTTTAAAAACCCTAACGTCTCCTTTTTATGACAGAAATAAGCGTTTTTCTTCTTCATTTCTGTGGATAACTCTATTTTCCCGCTGAACTTCGCGCCAAAAATAGAGAATGAGCGCATAAGCGGTTACTAAGAGAACATAGCTAAAGGCTACATTATTCCATGTGCCAAACGAAAGGCGCTCCGGTAGACGGCTTATTTCTAGAATAATTGAAAGAAATCCCTTTGCCGGCAACACCGCCCAGGAAAGACTTGGTACAAGAAGAACGCCGAGGCTTGAAATAGTCACCCACGGCGTAAGCGGAACAGCAAAAAGATTTGCGATGATGCCAATCAAGCTCACCTGTCCAAATGCCCATGCAATGTAAGGAGCTGTCATCAGCGTTGCTCCGAATGTTGCTCCGGCAATTTCACGCATGGTTTTCCAAGGAAAATATTTTTGGGAATATTCATCAAACCACGTCCCCCAAGTTAACAGTCCGATGGTCGCAAGAAAGGAAAGCGCAAAGCTTGCATCAAAAAGAAGCGCCGCCGGATGTACCAGCGTAAACGCCACCGCCGCGACAAGTAAAAGTCTTGACGCTCTCACCAACCGGCCAACGAGCGGCGCAAGCTCGATAAGCAATCCCATAATAGCCGCGCGTACAACGGAGGCTTGCGGCCCGACAAAACCAACAAAGAGAATTACCGAAATTGCGAGCGCAAAAAAACTTTTACGCCGATCTAATCCAATACCGAGAAGAATGCGCATTAAAATGACAACCAATATTGTAATATTTGATCCGCTTACGGCGACGAGGTGTGTGAGACCTGCGCTTTGAAAACGTGTCTTCGCTTCTTTAGAGAGACCGCGTTCTCCGTAAAGCATTCCCGCGAGTAAAGCGCCTTCGTCGCCGGGTAGAGCCGTGCTTATTTGCAGCGTTAGTTTTGAACGCATGCTTTGTAAATAAACCGCCGCCACATCTGTGGGCTTGCTGGCCGTCCAAGAGTGGATAAGCCCGGTTGAATCAAGCGCACGTAATCCCGTAGGAAGTGACGGGATCGCGACATCAAAACGCCAAAGGCCAGCTGCAAGAAAAAGAGCGACAAGTCCCGCTGTTCTTAGGTTTTTCGATGAACACACAATGGCTCCAAGGCTTCCGGCAACCGCCAGAATAAGAACGAAAATTCCCAATGAACGATAGGGCTGAAAACTATGAATGGCAATGCCACACAAGAAGGCGCCTCCGGCTAATGTGACCCTGTCAAAACGCCCGAGGGACTGCATACTCCCTACGCGCGTCCAATACGGAAATATCGAAACCCCATTTTTTGCGCTTCCTCAGGATGTAATAGATTACGCGCATCCATCACAATATCTCCCTTCATGAGCGTCCGCAGTCTTGCAAGATCAAGGGAACGAAACTCATCCCATTCTGTTGCGATGACAAGAGCATCTGCATCTTGCGTTGCCGCATACGGATCGGGGGCGCGCTCGAATAGTTCAAACAGCGTTTCTTCTTGAACTTTTGCTTCCGGATCATACGCGCGCACATGTGCACCCTTCTCCGCCATTCGTTTCATGATTTCAATGGCCGCAGATTCGCGCGTGTCGTCCGTATTATTCTTAAAAGACAATCCAAGAAGAGAAATGTTTTTGTCTTGAAGAGAACCGAGCGCCGCTTCCAGTCTTTCAACTACGCGCGTTTTGGCGCGCGCATTCATCTCAATAGCTGCGCGAACAATCGGCATTTCCTGTTGAACCGTTGAAGCTGTATGCAAAATTGCGCGCACATCTTTCGGAAAACAAGATCCGCCCCAGCCGAGTCCGGCACGAAGAAAATCGCGGCCGATTCGAGGGTCCGCACCGATACCCACTGCAACTTCTTCAAC
>PCSZ01000078.1:53858-54061 GCA_002786495.1 Candidatus Uhrbacteria bacterium CG22_combo_CG10-13_8_21_14_all_47_17
AGCGAGATGTGCAATTTCATTAATATAGCTAATTTTTGTCGCCAGAAAGGCATTCGCGGCGTATTTTGTGAGTTCGGCTGAACGCGGACTCATAACGAGCTTTGGGCATTCAAGAAATGCGTATAGTTTGAGCATTATTTCAGCGGCCTTCTCATTATTTGCGCCGATGATAATGCGCGTCGGATTCATGAAGTCCGTAATGG
>PCSZ01000077.1 GCA_002786495.1 Candidatus Uhrbacteria bacterium CG22_combo_CG10-13_8_21_14_all_47_17
TTTGATTTTTCTCATCCGCAAAAAATGACGCTGGAAGAAATTCAGCGCGTGGAAGATATTGTGAACGACGTAATCAAAAAGGATCTCCCCATCCATTTTGAGGAGCTGACAGTGGAAGAAGCGAAGGCGCGTGGAGCGATTGGGCTTTTTGAAGATAAGTATGCGCAGCTTGGCGGAAAAATGAAGGTCTACTTCATCGGCGATAATGAGAAAGATTGTTTCTCAAAGGAGATTTGCGGAGGCCCTCATGCCGAGCGAACAGGGGAGCTTGGAAGCTTCAAAATCAAAAAAGAGGAATCCGTGTCTGCGGGGGTTCGGCGCATTAAAGCAACTGTTTCGGGACCGAAAAAAGGGGAATAGATTGACCAATCCCTAAAAAGCCTGTTATTCTAGCCACATCTTCATGATTATTAAGAATTTTTTGATGAAAACAACCGTATATGGCCGCTAAAGTTACGTCTCCAACGAAGGATTTTTTGGTAATGAAAGGCACAATTACCGAAGCGCTTCCTGGGGCTACGTTTAAGGTCCTACTGGACAACGGCCAAGAGATTCGAGCCTATCTTTCGGGAAAAATGCGCAAATTTCGCATCCGCCTCACCATTGGTGATGAGGTGCAGCTCGAGATGACCCCCTACGATTTGACAAAAGGTCGGATCACATATAGATTATAGGCCACTTATCAAGCTAAGAGGAGTAGGCACGTTGCCGATGATTTCTCAAGGCATACCCATTTTACTGTCGAATTATGAAAGTACGAGCATCTGTAAAACCTATGTGTCGGGACTGTCAGGTTATCCGCCGAAAAGGCCGGGTAGCTGTGATTTGTAAAAAGAATCCTAAACATAAACAGCGTCAAGGCTAATATTACATTTTTTATCTATGGCACGTATTGCAGGCGTAACCCTCCCATCAAATAAGCGCATTGAAATTGCGCTGACCTACATTCTAGGAATCGGCGATGTAACCGCAAAAAAAATCATTGCGGCAACAGGCGTTGATGCGAGTATTCGCGTAAAAGACTTGGCAACCGCCGACGAAGATAAACTGCGCGAAGAAATTGAAAAGAACTACAAAGTCGAAGGTGAACTTCGTCGTGAAACGCTTGGAAACATCAAACGCTTGAAGGAAATCGGCTGTTATCGAGGCGAACGCCACAAAGCAGGCCTTCCTGTTCGCGGACAGCGCACAAAGACAAATTCCCGTACCGTTCGTGGAAACCAGCGTCGAACGATGGGATCTGGTAAGCGTAAGCTTGAAAAGACCTAAACCGTAGAACAGTAAGCATTACATATGGCAGAAGAATTAAAGCAGGCCAAAACGGAGGCCGCAGCAGAAAAACCGGCGAAGCTTTCGAAGACTCCAAAGCCGAAACCGAAGAAAGGAAAGAAGAAAACACGCAGTCAGGTGGTTCAGGGACGCGCGTATATCAAATCTTCCTACAACAATACCATCGTATCTTTAACGGATATGAATGGAAACGTTCTCGCTTGGTCGAGCGCGGGTTCCAATGGCTTTAAGGGTCCGAAAAAGGCGACTCCGTATGCCGCGTCCATTATCGTCCGAGATGTTGTAGAAAAGGTTGAACCCTACGGATTAAAGGAGGTTACGGTTTTCATTTCTGGAGTTGGTCAGGGTCGTGAAGGCGCTTTGCGCGCATTGAACGCACAAGGTCTTTCGGTCCTTTCGATCAAAGACATCACTCCGACCCCACACAACGGTTGCCGCCCTCCGCGTCCCCGTCGCGTATAATATTTAACGTTATTCATCATTGACAGGCTGAACGGTCCCATATGAAAAAAACGAAACTCACCGCCAAACAATCACGCCGCGAAGGAGTTGCTCTCTCAGATGCATCTGCGCACGCGCGTGCTTTGAGTCGCCGGCCAAATACCCCGGGTCAGCAGGGTGTCGGTCGTCGACCGCGCCGCATGACCGACTACGGCAAGCAGCTTCGCGAAAAGCAAAAAACGAAGCGCATGTACGGCATGACGGAAAAACAATTTAGCAATCTTTTTGCAAAGGTCTCAAAGAAAAAAGGAGACACGGCACTGATGTTTGTGCAACAACTCGAGGCACGTCTTGATAACACGGTGTATCGAGCCGGTTTCGCGAAAACACGCGCAGCTGCTCGTCAGGCTGTTTCGCACGCGCACTTCTATGTGAACGGAACCAAAATGAATATTGCTTCCTATGCAGTCCGTGCCGGCGACGTGATTCAGCTTCGCGACAATAAGCGCGAAAAAACAAAGCTCTGGAAAGAAGTGGAAGAGAACTTAACGCAGAAAGAAACCCCGTCTTGGATTTCGGTTGATCCGAAAATGGCTTCTGTAAAAGTTACCGGCTTACCGTCCGCTGAGGAAATCCATCAACAACCCTTCGATTCCAAGATGATTATTGAGTTCTACTCACGTTAATTCTTCCCAGCCCTTTTCTTACCACGCCTATGGAGCCTATTCTTCTTCCAAATAAAATTCAGTTCGAACATGGTGAACGCCCGCACGAAGGTGTTTTAACCGTTCAACCTTGTGCCCAGGGATACGGCACGACGCTTGGAAACGCCTTGCGACGTGTTCTGTTATCTTCTTTGCCAGGTGCCGCTGTTACGGCGGTAAAAATCAAAGGGGCAGATCATGAGTTCTCAACCATCCCGCATGTCAAAGAGGACGTACTTGAGATTATCCTCGCTTTGAAAGGTCTTCGTCTGAAACTTCATTCCGAAGAGCCGGTGAAGCTTGTGTTAAAAGTAAAAGGCGAAAGTACGATTACGGCAGCGGACTTCGAAAAGAACGCGGAGGTAGAAATCGTGAATTCAGATCTTCACATTGCGACGACGACTGATCCATCTGCAAGCTTCGAAATGGAAGTTTCCGTTGGTCCTGGACGCGGTTATCGCTCGATAGAAGACCGCGGAAAAGAAAAGATGGAGCTTGGAACAATCGCGATTGATGCATTGTTTAGCCCGGTCGTAAATGTGTCTTATAAGGTCGAAACCACCCGTGTGGGTGAAAAAACCGACTTTGATAAGCTCGTTCTCCGTGTTGAAACGGACGGAAGCATTGACCCGCTTGAAGCGGTTCAGCAGACGGTATCGCTTCTCACGGACTATGTTGGCGTTTTGAAAGACTTGACGTATAGTGAAGAAACAGCTTAAATTCTCCCGATTCTCCCATTGATGTATGAGGCACCGCAATAAGACAAAAACACTCGGCCGAACGGCCAAACCACGTAAAGCATTGATGCGCAATCTTGCGACATCGATTATTTTGTATGAACACGTGAACACGACTCTTGCAAAAGCGAAAGCTGTACGTCCTATCGTGGAGAAGCTCATTACCAAGGGAAGGGCGAAGTCGCTTCATGCCCGCCGTGAGCTCATGAAAGATCTTATGACCGAACCCGCCGTTCTCAAGGTTCTTGAAGAGCTTGGTCCGCGCTACGCCACCCGTCCGGGCGGTTATACGCGCATCATCAAGCTCGGAAAGCGCAAAGGCGACGGAGCGGAAATTGCTCAAATTCAACTTTTGAAATAACTATGGCTTGGAAAAATACAAGGGGAATGCCCACCGTTGAACGTGAAGTCATCGAAATCGATGGTTCCGGAAAAATCGTCGGCCGTCTCGCGAGTGAAATCGCAACCTACCTCATGGGCAAAAATCGCCCAGACTTCGAACCGCATATCGATCGCGGGGCTGTTGTAAAATTGAAAAATGCAGACAAAATTGTGTTTACCGGAAAGAAAGAAGAGCAGAAGGTGCACTTCCTTTCCTCGAACCGCCCGGGTGGTATTCGCCGCCTTTCGATGCCAAAGCTTCGTGAAGAGCGTCCGGGAGAAATCATCCGCCACGCGGTAAAGTACATGCTTCCGAAAAACCGCACGCAGAATGATCGTATGAAACGTTTGATAATCGTAACCTAACCTATGGCGACTGAGACGAAGAAAAAAACAACGGCGAAAAAAGACCCCGAAGAGAAAGAGAAGAAACCCGTTGTAAAGAAGAAAGCGACAGCAACGCGCGCCAAGAAAAAGGAAGAAACTCCTGTGGTTGAAGCTGAGAAGGTTTCAAGTGGGAGTTCTTATATTTACGGCCTCGGACGTCGCAAAAGCTCTGTTGCACGCGTACGCGTCATCAAGAATGGAAAAGGGCTAATCACCATCAGTGGACGCCCGATGGAAGAATATTTTACAACTTACGAATTGCGTAACATCGTCGTCGACGCGTTGAAGCAAACGGGTCTAGAAGGCACGGTTGATGTAAGCGCTCTCGTTGAAGGCGGAGGACTTCGCGGTCAAGCGGAATCTGTTCGCCTCGGTATTTCACGCGCCCTCTGTGAATTGAACCCAACCTTTCGAAAGATTTTGAGAAAAGTTGGATATCTTACACGCGATCCGCGCGAGAAAGAACGTAAGAAACCAGGTCTCAGAAAAGCCCGTCGCGCTCCGCAGTGGTCAAAGCGTTAAGCGCTCAACGGTCACAGAAAATTTCAAAGGACGATCAAACTCTCCGGCATTTTTGCCGGAGAGTTTTTTCTTTTAAATAAAGGGAATACGCATAAAAGACCCTTGACAAAAGGGCTTTTTTGTGATATTTTGTTTTATTCAGACTACGGAACTGAACCTTACAATTCCAAGTGTCTACTTAGCTTCGGTCACGGATAGGTAAGCCTT
>PCSZ01000035.1 GCA_002786495.1 Candidatus Uhrbacteria bacterium CG22_combo_CG10-13_8_21_14_all_47_17
AGCCACATTTCAAATGCCGCTTCCGCTCCATCCGGTTTCACAAAATATTCAATTTCCATTTGTTCGAATTCACGCGTTCGGAAAATAAAGTTTCCCGGCGTGATTTCATTTCGAAAGGCGCGTCCGACCTGCGCAATTCCAAAGGGAAGTTTTTTGCGCATGGTGTCTCGAATATCTTTCCACGAGGTAAACATGCCCGCGGCCGTCTCCGGGCGCAAATAGGCTGTGTCCGTCGAATCTTCCGTGACACCGACAAAGGTTTTGAACATTAAATTAAAATGTTTGATGTCCGTAAATTCTCCGCCACACTCTGGGCAGCGAATATCCTTGAGCTCTACCGGACGCTCTTTGTCATAGCCAGGTTCCGCTGATCTCTCTTCCAATAAATGATCTGCGCGAAAACGACGGTGGCATTTTTTGCACTCCACAAGCGGATCGGAAAATGTCTGCAGATGTCCGGAGGCTTCCCATACTTTCGGATTTTGAATAACGGGCGTGTCGACACCGACCACATCGTCGCGCATGCGCACATATCGATTCCACCACGCGTCGCGAATATTGTTTTTCAATTCAATACCGTTCGGGCCGTAATCGAATGCATTTGCAAACCCGCCGTAAATATCTGAGTCGGGATAAATAAAACCTCGACGCTTGCAAAGCGCGACGAGAGCCTCCATTTTTTTCTTCGGATCAATAGCCATAGCTTATACCTTCATGATTTCCTCTTCTTTATCCTTTGCCATGTCGCCAAGCTTCGTATTCCACGTCGCCACTTCCTTATCAAGCTGCTCAAGCAAACGATGTCGTTCATCTTCGGAAATGAGCTTCTCTTTTTCATCCTTGAGAACGGCACCTTTTACTTTATCGCGAACCGTACGCAGTTGAATGCGTGCCAGTTCTTCTTTTTTATGCAGTACCTTTACCATCTGCTTGCGGTTCTCTTCCGTCATCGGAGGGAGAGCAAGTCGAATAATGGAGCCCTGCATATTCGGCATCATGCCAAGGTCGGCATCGACGAGCGCTTTTTCAATGTCCTTAGTAATCGCCTTGTCCCAAGGCTCGATTTGAATGGTTTTTGCATCTGGAATCGTAATGCTCGCATTTGATTTGAGCGGCATCATCTGACCGTAGACTTCAACCTTGATATCTTCAACAAGTCCCACATTTGCGCGACCCGTCCGCATGCTTTGAAGCTCCTGCTGAAAGCGCGTAATCGTGTTTTCAAACTCACTTTTGTATTCTTCAATTCTGTTTGCCATAAAGTCATTGTTTTTCGAAGCGTGCCACGCTCTTGGGCTTGCGTCAATACAAAGACGACCCTGATTTGGGTCGTCTTTGTCTTATTTTTTCTTCGCGGCCGCGGATCCGAGATAGAGCGTCGGCGGATCTGTCGGCGTATAAAGCAGCACAGCGGCAGAACGGGTTGTCGGAAGTTTTTGCGATGTCCAGGTCAACCCTCCATCGGAACTGAAGACGACAGAATTATCCGTTGCATAAACCAGTTTCTTCGAATCTTTCGGATGCACCGCGAATGCAGTTAAATCAATAGAGTTTGTGGGAGAAGGAAGAGCAACCGATTGCCAGGTTGCACCGGCATCGTCAGAGAGAAGAACACCGTACTTTGAAAGATGATACACACGATTTGCTTGATTTGAATCAAGAATAACTGCGGTTGTTTTGCGCGCTCCATCAAAGGTATTTAATTCGTCGCGAATCTGCGTCCAGTTTTCTCCCCCGTCCGTTGTTTTAAGAATGCCTTGTCCAAAAGAAGAAACGTATACCGTGCGAGAATCTTTTGGATCCATAGCAATATTATTCATGCGTACGCCATCAACACGATCTACTACGCGCCAGGTCATGCCATTGTTTTCTGATTTCAAAATATCTCCATCATCGGTAGAGACGTACATGATTGCCGGATTAAACCAGTCGATGACAATGGAAGTGAATTTTGTATCCGTTCTTGGATTGAAGAAAACTTGCGTCCAATCACGATTACAGTTTTCTGTCTTCATAATTTGATTCGCACGAAGAGCAAAGATTGTGCATTTGCTTTTTGGATGTATTGCGATCCCATCCACTCGGCCTGATTTGAGCGCTTCGGGGTTTGACCAAGATTTGCCTCCATCGAGCGAATACAAAATACCGTTTTCTACGGTGCCTGCGTAAATCGCATTATTGTCTTCCGGATCGACGGCTAAGCTTGCAATACCAACATTAGCTATGCTCCCTAACTTCGTGCCGAGGTTCAATACGCTTTGTTGCGTCCAAGTCTCCCCGGTAGTTGTTTCAAACACGCCGCCATCTGGTCCTTGTGCGGTTTGCTGGCCTCCTAAACATCCCTGACCGAGCAAGACGAGCGCAAAAACCGGAAGACTCCAGCGAGAGAGGCGTAAAAAAATGTTCATAAATACTTTGGTTTGAGAAAGGAAGGAATAAAAGACTTATCTATAAGATACGGCTCCGCAAGCGTCCATTCAAGGGCTAGCCTTGGGGAAAGAGATGAACCGACCATTTTCCACGCACGCGCGAGCCCCTCTCCGACCTTGGCATAAGCTACTGTTTTTTCCTGCAAGCAGGTCCATTCTGCCATTAAAATGCGTAAAATTTCCCGCCAAGCTTCATTTGAATTTTCCTCAGAATCACATGCTCTGGCAAGGTTTTCAATAAGAAGAAGCGCTTCTCCGGTTTGACCGTGCAGCATGGTTGTAAGCAGCTTACGCACTTTTTCCATCTTTTCTTGCCAGACTTTCGGCTGCTCCGCGATAGTCAGCGCAAGACCCGGGGATCCGTAGGCGGCCTTCACAGCTTCTTCGGCAATAGCAGAGGAAATGTTTTTTTGTTCCAGCCAAGTTTTCATGACCACCATCGGAACGGCGTTGAATGCAACCGGAGCCAGTCTTGAACGCAGGGTTACGGGAAGTCGACTCGCTTCCTCTGCAAGAAAAATATAGATCGCTCCCTTGGGAGGTTCTTCGACGGATTTAAGAAGCGCATTCGTCGCGCTCTCGCTTAATCGTTCCGCATCTTCAATGAGCGCAATGACGAATCCCCCTGCCGCGGCGCTTCTACTCATTCTTGTTGCAAGATCACGCGCCGCCTCGACGGAAATGAGGCGCGTACCCACTTCAAGACGAAGGCGGATAAAATCCGGATGCGATTCAAGAGATTGAGTCGCTTCTATTTTTAAGAGTTCGGCAATGAATGCATGCGCAACCGTTCGCTTTCCAACGCCTCCGGGGCCATGAAAAAGATAGGCTTGCCCGGGATGGCTCACAGCGTCCTGAAGAACTCGCACAATTTTTTCGTGACCGATAACGGAATCAAAATAAGAAGACATGGATCTATCTTGGCATAAAAAACCACCCCTGCTAAGCCGAAGCTCAACAGGGGTAGAAGGAGAAGAGAAAAACGCTATGCGTCACTGACGATCATGCGTAATTTCTCGATAGGCGCGGGTGCGCTCTGCTTGGTCGTCCGAGATGATCGGTGCCGACCCGTTTGATCCCCCACCGAAGTAGGAGAAGCCAAGGGTGAGCATGAGCCCACCGTCAGCTATCCGCGGATCCGACTGTCCGTCGAAGCGCAAGCCAACGCCGCTGAAGAGGCGTACGCCAGGCGTGAATGCCCAACCGCTTCCGAGTCTCACGACTCCGAAGCCCTCGATATAGCCGCCGAGCACGGTGTGATCAGACGTGAACGCCTGGCCCGAAATGTGCCCGTAACGCTCCGTGAGGATCGCACCGAAACCAATGCCGAATAGGTGCTTGACCATCAGGCCAACGCCCGCGTGATAGACGCCCTGCATCGCAGCGGAAAGTGCTTCATCTCTGAGAGCATATCCGATGCCGAGGCCGGCTTCCAAGTGCCAATCCCGACCGAGCGAGATCATGAGATCCATCTCGCTTCCAAGAGCGAGCGGAGCTCGTGATCCTTGCGCGACCGATAGACGGGCAAAGCCGACGAGCAAGAACGGCTGGATACGAACACCGACATTGCCGGCTGCTGAAGACGAGCGGTTCCAGAGTCTCTGGAAGGCGCGCCCCGTCGTATAGGTCAGGGCATCCATTTGCTGCGAAAGCGCCGAATCGCGTTCAGGAACGTCACCGATATCGAGACGATCCTCAATCGGACCAACGCGTTCATCGACGATGCGGTGAACCACATCTTCTCCGAGACCACTATTTTGTTCCGGAGCCTGTTCAAGTGCGGCGAGACGCTCTTCATGATCCGCAACTTGCGTTTCGTTTCGGTCCTGCTGGTCCTCGAGATATTCGATGCGGCTAGCAAGCGCGAAATCAAGCTGACTGCGCGTTCCCTCGACGAGAGATCTGGGAGCCCCGCGCGGAAGACACTGCACAATGCGATGTACTTCCCCGCGAGCTTCCACTCCATGAAGATGCGCGCGTTCACCTGCCGCTTCCGCGTATCTCGACGCGGGCACGCCAACGAAGCCCTCGCCGCATTCGCAGCGATCGCGCCAGCTTGAATTTCCGTCATGTCTCGGTTCGAAGGTTGATCCGTCGGGACGACGGCATTCGAGCACGAGCCTTCGCGGACGATGCGTTGTCACGTGTATCGGTAGAATGACGCCA
>PCSZ01000005.1:0-4550 GCA_002786495.1 Candidatus Uhrbacteria bacterium CG22_combo_CG10-13_8_21_14_all_47_17
TTACCTTGTTAATCTGGATATCGTTTGCGCATGACCTTCCCCGACCAACGGACGGCACCCTCGCACGTATTATCCGACACTATTATGGCACATTTTATGAATTCTGTCAATCCATACAGGAGCTATCCGAAGGTAAAAAGCTGTTTTCAAAGCCTTTTTCAGTAAAACATACAAAAACTAAGCTTTCATTAGAGAAAAAGTCCTTTTAAAAAGAAAAGCTTCCAAAACACAGCCTCTATCTACATAAAACAAGAACCCCCTTTTGAGAGCCGTGGGGTGCACAAGCTTGCACGGAAAATCATTTTTATAATGCGACCTCAAAGGAACCACATCACCTTGAACGCGTGTCACAATATTTTTTATACAAACAGAAAAGAACATCACACATTTTTTTATTCTGCAACAAAACAAAATAAAAAAGATGTGTGCATGTGCAAATGCAAAATAAGTTGCACGTACAAAAAATATTTGTACAAAATATTTTTCATAATACACAATAGATGCGCATGTTTCTCTGAAAGAAAAATAAAAAAATACTTTTGCATTCATCCACAGGTTGTGCTTGACGATTTTTTTTTAAACTTCATGTATACTTACAGTGCAGTGAACATTCTTCACAAGCCCGACTCCAACTTTTTTTGTTAGAGCGGTAAATAAAAAAGAGAGGAGGTGTTACAACTATGGCCACAAAACGAAAAGCAACGAAGCGCAAAGCAGCTCCGAAGCGTAAAGCTACAAAACGAAAAGCAACAAAACGTAAGGCAGCTCCGAAGCGTAAAGCTACAAAACGAAAAGCTACCAAGCGTAAGGCAGCTCCGAAGCGTAAAGCTACAAAACGAAAAGCTACCAAGCGTAAAGCAACAAAACGCAAAGCTACAAAGCGTAAGCGTTAATCGTTAATCGTTCTTTCTAGGAGGAGAACCCCTGACTCAAGTCGGGGGTTTTCTCTTTAAAGAGAATGGGAACTTGCCTGTCTATTGCTCGTTCTCTATTTGAAGGAAAGGAAAAGTCCCTATCACGCTATCCGTTGATGGACGATAAATGATAAGACGATCTTGATATTCTAAAATCCAATCTCCTAAAAGAAGGTTTTTAAATACAGAAGGGTTCTGTTCACGAAGAAGATCGGGGTTTTCAATTTCTTTCACGCTTGGAGCGTCGTTTGGAACTGAAGCGAGCCTTGAAACAGCCTGAACAATCTTTTGAGAAGAGAACACCTTCTTACTCTGAGAAGAGAAAAAATTTTGCGAAAGAAAAAGATACGAAAAAACAAGGAGCGTCGCTGCAAAGGCCACCCAAGCAAACCAAACACGAATTTGCTGAAGTGAATGTTTTGGTTCCAAAGAATTTTTCATATGTCTTCGCGAGTATAGCACGTTGGTTTTATAACGATGGACGAGTATGCATTTTGCGAAATTGCGCGCGATGTACAAAAAAGAACACTTTTATCTTTACAAGACCCACTATCAAAGAGCGCGCATCTCTTCCAAACGCCACTGTAGCGACTCTGTGCGAAAAGACAGTCGGTAGGCATTTACCGCATCGGAAACGGAAAAAAAATAAATCTTTTCTCTTCCGATATGTTCCGTATGAACGAGATTCACTTTTTGCACCTGATAATACTGTTTCCCCCACCTAAACATCATGGGTTCCGGCCGATCACGGTGAAACGCAATAACAACGTCCACGGGCTCTTGAACTTTCTCGTAAGACATACCTATAGCAAAAAGTGAAGAATGAAACGAGCGTCCATACGTATCCGACACTCGGAGATAGCGAAGTAAAACGTATTAAAAAAGACCTGTAACTTTTTAAGCTACTTCGACATCTCCGAACGACTGACAAAAGGATTACCGAAACGATCGAATAACCGCCCGGACAACCCCCTGAATAAGCGGATCGTAACAATAAATAGGTTTCATTGTTTTATTTGCAGGCTGTAAACGAATACGATTTTTTTCACGATAAAACTTTTTAAGCGTTGCATGCGAATTTTCAAGAAGGGCTACAACAACTTCGCCATTCTTTGGAGACGGGTTCCGTTCGACTACTACATAATCTCCATCAAGAATCCCCTCATCAATCATTGATCGGCCGCGCACTTGAAGCACATAGGAATTTGCAGAGTTAGGAACGATATCCACCGGAACAGCGATCGTCTCATGCTCTTCAATGGCCTCAATTGGCTCTCCAGCGGTAATAAGTCCCACAAGTGGGAGAATAACGCTTCTCCCCCATCGCACAGCCTTGTCGGTTGGCTCAAGCTCCCGTGTTCCCGAAGCCGATGAACTGTTTTTGAGATATCCTCGCGTACGAAGCGCTTGAATATGCGCATGTACCGTGGAAGGAGAAGCGAGACTGAGTCCGCTTGCGATTTCACGATAGGATGGCGGATATCCGCTATCGTTAATGAAGTCCACGATGAAGTCGAGAACTTCTTTTTGTTTTGGCGTAAGAGCAGGAGTTGCAGTCATATTTTATTTCCGCCGAAGCGGAGGTTTAATCTATCGCTTTTGTTTTTACAAGCAATAAAAGATTGTGCATAGAACAAAAATAGAACATGAGAGAACAAAAGTCAAACAGCTTGTTTTTATTATGCAGCTTTCATTTATCCACAACATCAAATGCGCTCAAAAACAAATAAAGAAACTCCCACATAAAAATACAACGACGGTTTTAGGCTTGACTTTTTCTTCAAAATAACGAACGGGGTAAAGAAGACTTTGGGAACGCGGGAGAGATTTGGACTTTTCCAGATCCGGCCGCGGACTGAAGCTCCACACCCCTTATGCTAAAGAACATAGCGGGCCGATTTTTTATTGCCCTGCTCATTCTCCTCCCCTTCTCTCATCCTCCCGTGGTGCGCGCGCAGACTGCGCCCCCGATCGTGATCGGCGAGATTGCTTGGGCAGGATCATCCGTATCGAGCGCGGATGAATGGCTCGAACTTTGGAATCAAAGCAACGAACCTTTTTCACTCAACGGTTATTCTCTAAGCGGCGCGTCTTCCGAACCGATACTCTTTGATGAAACGCAGATTATTCCTGCTCAAAGTGTATTTCTCATCGCGAACTATTCGGATGAGGATGAAAAAAGCGCGCTCGAATACAAACCCGATCTTGTAACAACGGCTTTATCTCTTCCAAATGGCGCGCTTAAAATTGATCTCATTGCGCCCGACGGAACAACCATAGACTCTGTTGGAGATGGAGGCGCTCCGCCGGCGGGAATGACTTCGCCAAGAACATCTATGGTGCGCATTTCAGACAGTGAATGGATGGACGCACAAACCAGCGACGGACTCGATCCGGAAGTATCTGATTTGGGAACGCCTGGTATCATGGATGGCTATCAAGACATGACTGCTCAAGCGCCCGCACCAATACCGGTTGAAACACCCACGGTAACTTCAACCGACACAGGAGCGACGGAAGCAACCCCTCCAGCAGAAACGCCTGTAGAAAATACGCTAAGCCCTCAGGAACAACCTCTTGCAGACATTTCCGTCACAAGCACAACAACGCCAATGGAAGAGCAGACCATGCCTGAAGCCACGGCAACAATCACAACAGTCTCCCCTGAATCGAATGGCCCACAGTATCCAAACGCCGTTCTAAAAATCCATGGCGACATGCAAGCAGAAAGCCCCATAACATTTGACGCGGCTTCGTCTTCTGATCCAAATGGAGATCTTGTGTATTTTCAGTGGGCTTTTGGCGACGGAGAGACCGCTACCGGATCTGTTATGACGCATAGCTACGCAACTTCCGGAAGTTTTGCCTTCGAGCTCATTGTTACAGACAGAACATTTCGAACCTATGCGACCGGAACACTTGAAATCGCACAAAAACCCCTTCCACCACCAACGGTGTTGCTAAATGAAGTCCACCCAGCTCCTCTTGAAGGTCCGGAATGGGTAGAGCTTTATGCGCCCGATCTCGTTTCTCTCGATCAACTCGACGGATGGCAGCTCGAAGATGCGAGCGGGGCTTTCTTTCACTTTCAAGAGAAAACGTTTGATTCAATTCAGTTTGTGAATGGCTTTCTCCTTATACAACTTTCAAGTGCACGCCTGAATAATTCCGGCGACCAAGTTATTCTCAGAATGCCCGATCAACAAATTGCCGATGCTATTGAATATCCAAAAACGCAAAAAGGACAAAGCTGGATACGTTTTCCCGACGGCGCGACAACATGGAAATCCGGAAACCCGACTCCAAATAGTGCGAACCAACAAGAAAGAAACATTCCTCCACCAACAGACGCTTCCGTGCAAATTGCAAAAACAGCTGCACCGAAAAAAACGGAGATGGTTTCGATGACAAATACAGCGCCGTCGCTTGCATCGGATGCAAACGCGGTAATAGACATGCCGCAAAAACAAACCGAAGCTCTTGTTACAAAAAGAGCTACCGCGCCCAAGGTCGTTTCCAAAGCAACAAAAAAAGCGACAACAAAAAAGACCGTGGCAAAAATCTCAACTAAAAAACCAAAACCCGGTCCGATAAACATCACTCCTTCTATGGCAAGCACCGTCGAAGCAAATACGC
>PCSZ01000005.1:4637-4779 GCA_002786495.1 Candidatus Uhrbacteria bacterium CG22_combo_CG10-13_8_21_14_all_47_17
ATATTCAAATGGGAACAAATGATCAGTGGGAAGTCGCTGGAGATACTCAAAGCCCGCAGCCTCGGACCGTAGATCTCCTTGATCCGAAAACCGAAGACGGCTGGAGCTTCGTACAGATCCGAGGAAGCGTTGTGGAAGCAAA
>PCSZ01000016.1:0-644 GCA_002786495.1 Candidatus Uhrbacteria bacterium CG22_combo_CG10-13_8_21_14_all_47_17
AAGATTATCATTTGTATCAATTGATGTTATCGGAGAGGGTTGAGGCAACACCTCTGTCTGCTTTTGCGATGTTGGTTGAACAGCCTCACGATTAACGGATTTTTTGGCGACAAAAATATAACCGGCAACACCGAGAAGAATAATTACTATTGCGATTACAATACTCTTTTTCATAATCCTTATTTTATTTGGTCTTTTACTTTGTTTATAAATTCCTGCCAGGCCTTACGAACATCAAGAATAATCTGGCGGCGTTCGTCGTTGGTTGGCGCTTTGTCAAAGGCTTGTTTTTTTAATTCTATGATTGTTTCAAAATCAGCAATCTCGTTTAAGTCAGCGCCGCGGTTTCCGAGCTCCTCGGCTCTGGTTTCCAGGTCATAAAAACGGAAGGCAATCATATACAATACTTTTTCTTTGAGCGCTGCCTTACAGGCGACCTGTTCCGAACCTTTCTTGCCTTGGCATGTTTTTGCTTCATCGGAAACCAAAGGCCCGAGCTTCAATACATTTCTCGCGCAAGAAAATCTCTCGTCTCCTTCTTTGGCGTTCCAACAGGGCTGAAAAGATTTATAACGCCCAATGCATGCTTTTTGCTCGGTACCAGTTTTTACCCGACAGGCCTCCGGCAAATATTGAAGTTCCAA
>PCSZ01000016.1:734-1016 GCA_002786495.1 Candidatus Uhrbacteria bacterium CG22_combo_CG10-13_8_21_14_all_47_17
CGATTGTGATTCTGGCGGCGGTGGCGTTTCAACATTTTGGCAGTCAAAAGATAACTGGCAAGTTCGCTGCTCTCTGCCGTAGATATCACACGTTGCTCCCCATGCGTTGCAAGTCCAGACATCTTTTGTACAAGAAGGGGTTTTCGGCTTCTCTTCGTTGGAAGGAGTTTGAATGACTGGCGGGGCTGGTGGCGCGCAGGATTGACTCTCGGGGGGTTTGGGCGTACTCACGGTAGGACAATCATAAGTGAGAGAGCAGATCCTCGTTTGAGTTCCACCTGA
>PCSZ01000064.1:0-922 GCA_002786495.1 Candidatus Uhrbacteria bacterium CG22_combo_CG10-13_8_21_14_all_47_17
CTTGGTTATCTTGTAGTCGCGCTTTTCTCTCAAGATCGATACCAGTCTCTTGTAGGTTCTTTGGGCCAAATGCCATGGGCATTGAGCACAATTGTGGCGCTCATCGTTATTTATATAGTGGCTGTTCATCATGTTCGATCTGTTTCACAAGTATATGACTTTGTTTTGAGCTTTCTCGTGAGCTCATTACTCGTCGCTGTATACGGTCTCTTGCAAATGTCTGGGGTATATATCCTCGGCGCTCCTGATACACATGTAAATATATTTACTTCCGTTGGAAGTGCTTTCAGCCTCGCTGTTTTCTTGGTGGTGCCGATCATTATTTCCGCGAGTCTTCTTTTTCATGGATGTCGCAACAAGGTTTGCGTTCTTGGTTCGGAAAAACCGCTTGGTCGTGTAGCGCACGTTCTTGTTTGGGCAACGATGCTTACGGGTCTCGCCGCGCTTATCGTGGTTGATTTCTGGGTTGCTTGGGCTGGCTTGCTCTTTGGGACGCTTCTCACGGCGCTTATTGGCTGGCTTCGAAATCGCAAAATTCATCACCCCTTCAAATTAATTGTGCCGGGTGTTCTTGTTGCCGTGGCTCTTGTTTTCCTTTTTGTTGATACGCCTATTCACTTAAATATTCCTGCCGAGGCTTCACCGAGCGTTTCCGCTTCTTGGAATATCGGAACAAAGACACTTGAACAAACTCCGCTCGTCGGCTCCGGTCCCGGAACATGGGTTTATGACTATTCGAAATACCGTGAAGCATTCGTTAATCAATCTCGCTTCTGGAATGTTCGTTTTGACAGAGGGTTCTCCTTTTTCCTGACCTTGATTGCCACAACGGGACTGGTTGGCGTTGTTCTTTGGTTCATTCTGATTATTTCCGGAATTGTAAAGAGCACACGGCACCTTATTAGCGAAAAGGACGATGATG
>PCSZ01000064.1:931-1460 GCA_002786495.1 Candidatus Uhrbacteria bacterium CG22_combo_CG10-13_8_21_14_all_47_17
TTTTTCCGGATGGTCTACGCTTGTCTTTCTGACATTCTTCTACAACTTGAACATGGCGCATTTCTTCGCGCTATGGTTGCTCTTTGCTCTGCTTGGAAGTCTTGTAGGGAAGAACACGCTTACATGGAATGCGCAGAAAAGCGCGTATACGTATGGAGTAATTTCCGTGCTCTTCGTCGTTCTTGTTGTAGCGGGTATTTCCGTCAGCTGGCTTGCCGGTCAGCGTTATGTCGCAGATGTGTACTTCACAAAAGCTGTGCGATCTTTCCGCGCCGGGGATGGCATGGATGGGATATTACCTTCCGTTCAGCGAGCGGCTTCTCTCAATCCATTGAATGATATTTATACGCGAAACCTTTCACAGGCGTATCTTGTGCAGGCATCAAATCTTCTTCAGGCGGAACAGCCGAACCAGCAAGCTATAAATGCGGCTATAGGATCCGCTGTAGAAGAAGCGATTGCTGCCACGAAAAAATCTCCAGCGAATGTAGATAACTGGTCAAACCTCGGTATTGTTTATGAAAGCATC
>PCSZ01000006.1:0-4501 GCA_002786495.1 Candidatus Uhrbacteria bacterium CG22_combo_CG10-13_8_21_14_all_47_17
CTTTAAAAGAAAAACCTTTTTGTTGAAAGTGGCGTTTTGTAGCTCATGTTCTGGGCTTCAGCGGGCCGCTTTTAACAAAGGCAACTCCATGTGCTTGGGAATAATCTCAAGTCTGGACAGCCAGCGGTTTACTCAAGGAAAAGGTGACGCTCATGGCCAGCCCTATTACAGAAATCAAGCAGAGCCAATTGTCGGCAACACTTCGCAGCCTCGGGGCTGCGGGTGGGACGACGGAACACGCAACCTGGATGCGCCGCCAGGGCAACGCGGCTCTGCTCATTCAGTTTATTAATGAGCAGCGGGTTCCTCTTGATGGAAATCCGTATGAGATGACCGTTGGAAATCAACTCCTGGCTCTCTTCTGCGCGAGCATGGAGGGGCATTGGGGCATTACCGAAGAGGAATATCGTCGGCTTAATGATTCGGCTCCGCCTTGGCCGAAGGGTAAGTCTGCCTTTCGTTCGCTTCGTATTCGCTTTGGCGAAGGAAGCGAGGGGGTTAAACAGACCTTCGAACGTCATATGGCGCAGATCAAGTTCGTTTTCGGAAAGGACCACTTTCGGTGCTGGGATGCGCTTCGTCCGGGCAAGGTGCCTTGTGACGGGAAGCTGATTGAGGCACTACGTCTTCTCAATGGCGACGATACGCACAAGACTACGGTCGAGTGGGTGATCGTCGATCTGGGAACGCATCGCGAACGCGAAAGCACCGAAGCGGTGCGCAGCGTGAAGTCGCTTGCCGACGAATTGTTCGTGGTCGCCTGGATGTTTCCGAACATGATTCGCGATATCGACTATGAGGCATTGCCGGGTCTGTTTGCCGCCGGGTATGAACTTCATCGTTTGGGCGCGGGTTTCGAACTCCTACAGGAGGTGCCGGTTGTTCATTTCTACGAGCGTAATGAGCTAGTAGATCTGGGCGCCAGCAGCGCTACGTACAACGATGCTCGTTATTCGGTTCCGGAGCTCATCGGCTGAAAGGAATCGATCTTCTACAAAAAACCCCTCGTGCTCGCGAGGGGTTTTTCAATTGGCAAAACAATTTCTGCTTAGGATGCAAGAAAGTCTAACATCGTTTTTGCATCGCTTACTTCGAATGGATCTTCCGCGCAGTTGTCGGAGAAGCCATCTTCAATAAACATCTTTTTGATTTCACCGTCTTCCACGTACATGCTGTAACGCCAGGAGCGTTCGCCGAAGCCGAGATTCTCTTTTTTCACGAGCATGCCCATTTTGCGCGTAAACTCGCCATTTCCATCCGGGAGCATACGGACTTTTTCTACAGAAAGATTTTTCGCCCATTGATACATAACGAATGCATCATTTACGCTCAAGCAAACAACTTCATCCACGCCAAGCTTTTTGAAATCATCAGCGTGTTTTTCATAGCCAGGAGCATGCGTTGAAGAACAGGTGGGTGTGAAGGCGCCGGGAAGCCCAAAGAGGACGATTTTCTTTCCGCTGAAAATATCTTTTGTTGAAACATCTTCCCAACGGAATGGATTTTCTCCGCCGACGGATTCGTCTCGTACGCGTGTTTTAAAAATAACATCCGGAACGCGTGATTGTTTATAGAGTGGGTGGTTTGACATAGGAATATTTGACATAGGTTTTTACAGTTCATCAGGAGGGGAATACGGAGTCAAGTGTGATTAACATTTTGAGTGACTAAGTATTCTTCAAAGAGCGATTATGACGCGAGCGTTTCCACTTCTTGCTTTGTAAGATAGCGCCATTTTCCGGAAGGAATAGCATCGAGTTGGATTTTGCCGATGCGGATGCGCTCCAGCTTTTTTACTTCATAGCCAAGCGTTTCGCACATGCGTCGAATTTGTCGATTCATGCCTTGGACGATAATCATATCAATTTCACAATCGGTTATTTTTTTCACGGTTGCGGGCAGCGTTTTTCTTTCCTCAAGCCGGACGCCTTCACGTAGGTGTTGCAAGTCTTCCTGCTGTATCGGTTTATCGAGCGTGACGAGATATTCTTTTTCTAGTTTATGTTTCGATTTCAGAATCTTATTTACGATATCGCCGTCATTGGTAAGCAAAAGAAGCCCGCTTGATTGTACGTCCAGCCGTCCAACAGGATAGATACGCGACGGAATATCGATATAGTCCATCACCGTATTGTCGCTGTTTTTGTCGGTGGTTGTGATCACGCCATAGGGTTTGTGAAAAGCGATGTAGAGCTTCTCTGCGTTTTGGGAAATAGCTTGCCCGTTAACCGTGACTTCATCTTCAAGTGAGACGCGATCACCGAGCGTTGCTTTTATGCCGTTTACTTGCACCTTTCCGGCCTCAAGCAGGCGATCAGCTTCACGTCTCGAGCAGATGCCGGCTTCGGCTATGAATTTGTTGATGCGGATTTTTTCCATGTCCATATAGAGAGGCCTATTTTGCGCCTGCAAATAGATTAGCAGGTTTCGAGGAACTATACATTTCTTGACGCTGATGGTCATATATGGAACGGAGTAGAATGTATCTATGCTTGAACTTCTAAAAAAACATTTTGGATATGAATCATTCCGTCCGCTTCAGGAGGAAGTGATTGAGTATTGCCTTTCGGGAAAGGATTCTTTGGTTCTCATGCCGACGGGTGGAGGAAAATCGCTCTGTTATCAGATACCGGCTTTAGCTTTTCCCGGTTTGACGATTGTTGTTTCCCCGTTGGTTGCACTCATGAAAGATCAGGTGGACGCGCTGAAAGCGAATGGGATTTCCGCCGCTTTTATGAATAGTACGCTTTCTCCTTTTGAGATTGCGGAGGTGGAAAGACTGGCATCCTCGGGACGCTTGAAGCTTTTATACCTTGCTCCGGAGCGGCTTACGAAATCTTCCGTGCGAAGATTCTTGCAAACGCTTCGCATCAGCTTGTTTGCTGTTGATGAAGCGCATTGTATCTCCGAATGGGGACATGATTTTCGTCCCGACTATCGCAATCTTCTTTTGCGCCAGTATTTTCCGAATATTCCTATCATTGCACTTACGGCAACGGCGAATGTGCGCGTACGCGAAGACATTGTGAGTCATTTGGGATTACAAGATGGCCGTGTATTCAAATCAAGTTTCAATCGGCCAAATCTCACATATCGTGTTTTGCCAAAAAAACGCTCTTTTGATCAGTTGCTCGCAGAAATAAAAAAACGCCCGGATCAATCGGTGATCGTGTATTGTTTCTCACGCAAATCCACAGAAAAGATTGCCGGCGATTTACGCGCGAATGGCATAAAGGCTTCGGCGTATCATGCGGGCCTTTCGGCGCAGGAAAGAACGCGCGTGCAAGAACGATTTATTCGCGATCAAACGCCGGTTATTACGGCGACCATCGCTTTTGGAATGGGCATCGACAAGCCCGACGTGCGGCTGGTTGCGCATATGGATTTGCCGAAGTCGGTGGAAGGGTATTATCAGGAGACAGGTCGCGCGGGGAGAGATGGCTTGCCGAGCGATTGTCTTTTATTTTTCTCTACCGGGGATCGGGTGAAACATGAATTCTTTATTCGCCGCATGGAAGACCTAGAAGAGCGTCAGCGTACGCGTCTTCAATTACAGGAAGTTATAAAGTATGGAGAATTACATTCTTGCCGACGCGCATTCCTTCTTAGATATTTTGGAGAAACCTGGCAAGAACAAAATTGTGGCGCCTGCGATATTTGTGTTCCGCCTGCTGTTTCGCAAAGTTTGAAAAAAGTTCCCGCGGAGTTTGATGGAGATCTTTTTGAAAAGCTGCGAGCACTTCGCCGGAGTCTGGCGGAAGAAGGAGGCGTACCGCCCTATATGATTTTTGGCGACAAGACTTTGCAAGAAATGTCTCGCACATTTCCACAAAGTATGGAGCGTCTATCACAAATCTTTGGCGTGGGTAAAGGAAAGCTTACGCAGTTTGGAGAACCGTTTTTAGATGTTATTCGTTCGTATGCAGCCGAACGTGGGATTCAGGAACAGGAATCGACGCAAACTATTGTTCGTCGCAAAGCTCCTGCGAAACATGCTTTAACAAATACAATCCTAGAAAGCGTGCGGCTCTTTGAGCAAAAAGAAACACCGGAACATATCGCTAAGATGCGAAAGATAAGCCTGGGAACCGTGCTTCAGCATTTGGAAGCAGCACTCGAACAAGGACGAAATCTGGACGCTTCACATGTAACGCTTCCTTCCGCCGAGCGTTTCGAACGCATTGCCGAAGCTTTTGAAAACACGAAAAATGGTTTTCTTGCGCCGGTGCGCGCGCGACTAGGGGACTCGTATAGCTATGATGAATTACGCTTAGCTCGATTTCTTTTAAAGACGCGGGCGCGTAATGAATAGGTCTTTTTTGCGTTCTTGTTTTCCATCGGCTACACAAGATTGAAACGGCGGTTTAGGCTTGTTCTATGAGAATTATCACGCTGAATACCTGGGGCGGACGCGCGGGCAAAGAAAAATTGCTTTCGTTTTTTCAAACATATCGAGAAGAAACGGACATTTTTTGTTTGCAAGAAATTTGGGCGGCTCCCT
>PCSZ01000006.1:4524-6703 GCA_002786495.1 Candidatus Uhrbacteria bacterium CG22_combo_CG10-13_8_21_14_all_47_17
GGTCCTTAAGCATGAAGATATTATGGTGCATAGCAGGTGGAGTATTTCGGAATTGCTTTCGGACTATTCCGCCTTTTTTCATCCGCATCTTTTGAATACGTATGGCTTGATGACGCTCGTAAAAAAGAATCTTTCCATCAAAGAACAAGGAGATATTTTCGTGCATAGAGAACGTGGCTATCTTCCGCAAGGAAATGTCGGGGAGCATGCGAGGAATATTCAATATGTCACTATGGAGGTTGATGGAAAATTATTCACTGTTATAAATTTTCATGGTTTGTGGAATGGACAAGGAAAAACGGATACGGAAGATCGGCTGAATCAGTCTCGAAATATTGTGAGCTTTTTGGAGCGCTTGGATCATCCATTTGTTCTTTGCGGAGATTTCAATTTACTTCCCGACACGGAAAGCGTTCACCTGCTAGAACAGGCAGGTCTGAGGAATTTGATAAAAGAATACGGCATTATATCGACGCGCACTTCTTACTATCAAAAGCCGGGAAAATATGCGGATTATGTATTTCCTTCACAGGGTATACAGGTAAAAGATTTCAAGGTTCTTCCCGAGGAAGTATCGGATCATGCGGCGCTTCAGCTTGAAATTCAGCTGTAAAACCATTGCGTGCCGCATGTACTTCTATGGACTACACAGATCACACCATTCGAAAAAATATTCATTCCGGATTACACGTCGCGATTGTATTGAAGGAAGATCAGAAAACTGGCCGCGTGACATATGGTGTTGTGAAAAATATTTTAACAAGTATTCCCGTGCATCCGCGCGGAATTAAAGTGCGTTTGGAAAGCGGGGAAGTGGGGAGGGTACAATACATCGAAGCGTAGTGTTATGCTGGAAAACATATGAAACGATTTCTCTCTTTCTTCACCCTTTTTGTTCTTGCTTTTTCTTTTATTCCCGCCCACGCGCGCGCGGCTGGATGTTACGCGGACCCTGTCTTGGAATATTCTGGCTCCGGTATGATTAAGTCTGCGGTGTATATACGGAGCGAGGCCTGCGTAAGCGGAACATTGGTGCTGAAGACGATCAGCGCCGGTGCAAATGTACCCGTGGTTGCGTATACGGATGGCTGGTACGAGGTGGTGTATGGAGGAAAACGCGGTTGGATCGGCCAGCAATTTTTAAACAACAATGCCCAGCCTACGGGAATGAAGTGGAATACGTATCCGGAATATCGTTCGAGTCCTCAATCGGAAGGATTGGCGCCACCCGCACCCGTTACACCTGTTCTAGAAGAAGCTTATACCGGTGACATTGCGACGCGTGATTTGATTAAGCTTGTTTGTTTGTCCACGGCGGATGCAAATGACCCGTGCAGAGCGGTGTATTACCTTGGCGCGGATGGTGCGCGCCACGCTTTTCCAAATAGTCGTGTTTTCTTCACCTGGTATGCGAATTTTGACGCGGTTCATGCTGTGACGGCAGAACGTCTCGGGCAATATCCGCTTGGTGTGAATATCACGTATCGTCCGGGTGTGCGGATGGTGAAGTTTACAACCGATCCAAAAGTCTATGCCATTGCAGATGGTGGAGTTTTGCGCTGGGTTGCATCGGAGGAACTCGCGCAGACGCTGTATGATCAGAACTGGAATACAAAGATCGACGATATCCCGGATGCTTTTTACACAAACTATACGTTCGGCGCGGATGTCGCTTCGAGCACAGATTTCGATCCGACTGCAGAAGCGGATGGCGCGCCGACATTCGATTAAAGGTTCGTGAGAGAAGAAAAAACAATGCATACACATCCTGTTTTGGTTCAGCAAAAAGGAAAAGACTCGGGCTGGCATTTTGAACATAGGCCGATCGGGTTGTAGACGAGTATCCTCTATAAAATCCTTTGGGGTTTTACGGAAGTGTTTGCCGGTGTTTTTCTTCTCTTTTCTTCAAGACTTATTGCTGGAGAGCTCCTTGAAGATCCGCAAGATCTTTTGGCTAATTGGCTGCTCTCTCATGTCCATTACAATGAAAAAGACGCACTTTATTTAGGAGTGGTTGTTATTCTGCTGGGTCTTGGGAAATTGATTTTGGCCATCGGTCTTTGGAAGCGCTCTTTTCTTGTGCAACGCTTTGGATTGTTCTTTTTCAGTTTTATCGCGCTTTATGGCGTGTATCATTTAGTCTATGTCCAGTTTGGATTTTTCAAACTCATGGCTTTAT
>PCSZ01000029.1 GCA_002786495.1 Candidatus Uhrbacteria bacterium CG22_combo_CG10-13_8_21_14_all_47_17
GGCTCTGTTTTTCGAAATCGATCGAGAATAGCCATAGGGATTATGTGTAGATCTTATCGAAGGCTTCTACCGCATCCTTCAAAAATACAATGGAGCGATAAGAAAGCACATCAAGCAAGTTGACTGAATTTGCTGTGACCAGCTTTACATGAGGAAGGTTGCGAACCATGCGCATAAGCAGTGGGCTCGAAGCCGGGGCGATAAAAAGGACCGTACGATCAATCGGAAGTTTCTTGAGGACTTCAGCCATGAACTTCGTCTTTGTCGGCTCTGTAGAAACGGAATCGAGAACAACCAGTTTTTCAGAAACAATTTTATCAGAAAGGGCCATGAACAATGCCTGGCGCTTTGCTTTGCGGTTGATCTTCACGGAGAAGTTTCGATCTTTGGACGGACCAAAGACGACACCACCGCCAATCCATTGCGGAGAACGGATAGAACCCTGACGGGCGCGACCTGTTCCCTTTTGTTTCCATGGCTTACGGCCTCCTCCTCGAACTTCGCCACGCGTCTTAGTGTGCGCCAAAACCTGACGAGCATTTGCACGTTGAGCAACGACAGCCTCGTGAACAAGCGCTGTATTCGCTTTCACACCAAAAAGGGCGTCATTGAGGTTAAGCTCTCCGACGGTTTTGCCTTCCTGGTTGTATACGGAAATTTTCGGCATATGATTTAGGCGGAAATAATTTCAACAAGAGTATTGCGAGCACCAGGAACAGCGCCTTTGATGGCCAAGATGCCTCCATCACGAACTTCAATAACTTGAAGGTTCTTAACGGTTACACGATCGCTGCCCATGTGTCCCGGCTTACGGGTTCCTTTCAGAACGTGCTGTACACCGCCAGGTCCGCTCGAACCAGGCATACGTTCCTGATCTTTATGACCGTGCGAGGCAGGAGAACCGCTGAATCCATGGCGTTTTATAACTCCCTGAAAGCCGCGTCCTTTTGAGACTCCGCTTACCTGAACGACATCACCTGGCACGAATGAAGATGCTTCAATGGTGTCTCCGCGCTTTAACTCTGTTTCGCTTGGTAAGCGAAACTCGACAAGATGACGAAGCTTCGGGAGATCTTTCAAATGACCTTCTAAAGACTTCGTAAGACGCTTTGCCGGAAAAAACCCAACCTGAACGGCAGAATATCCGTCCTGATCAGTCGTCTTTTTAATCTGAGTAACGATGCAGGGTCCAGCCTGAACCAAGGTGACCGGCACAATAGTGCCATCGTCACGGTAGACCTGCGACATCTCGATTTTCTTTCCAAGAATGAATTTCATATTTCGGATTGGTCGCTGAATAAATCGGGCGAACAAAAAAACCAGAAGAATGCAGACGAATACGCTTCGTCTTCAACCCTCTGGTTTCTGCACAGATCCCTTAAAAAGAAATCCGTGTGGAAGGAAGAAGCCGATTTGCGATTCGGCCCCGATACAAATCGAGGTGGTCAGGACGTATGTCCTAACCCTGCAGGGAGGTTATGTTCAACAATAGGCTAAACAACTTTCTCCTTGTGAATCGTTCCTCAGCGGAACGGCATGTAATTTACATTTTGATCTCAACGTCTACGCCCGCTGGTAAATTGAGCGAGGTAAGCGCATCGATCGTTTTGGCATTCGGGTCGAGAATGTCGACAATGCGCTTATGTACACGCATTTCAAACTGTTCACGAGCGTCCTTATGCACGAAAGTAGAACGGTTAACGGTCCACTTTTTCTTTTCTGTCGGAAGAGGAACCGGGCCGATTACCTTGGCACCGCTTCGCTCAGCCGTCTCAATAATCGTACGCGTAGCCTGATCGATGATCTTGTGGTCATACGCTCGGATCTTGATGCGGACACGATGAGCGGAAGAAACTTCCTTTGTCGCATCCTTGGTTTTGGATTCTGCAGTCATGGGTTCGTGGAAGAAGCCCTGTCATTCTCCGCACCGTTCTCGCCGCCACCTTACCGGTGACGACGAGAGGCTGCGGAGAAACTTCTTCGCTAAAAAATTATTTGATGATTTTGGTTACAACACCAGCACCGACAGTGCGTCCACCTTCACGAACGGCAAAGCGCATTTTGTCTTCAATAGCAACTGGCGTGATAAGAGAAACGGTCATTTGCACCGTGTCACCTGGCTGAACCATGGCGACATCGGCCGATAATTTGACTTCACCTGTTACATCCGTTGTACGGATATAGAACTGTGGCTTATAGCCAGCAACGAATGGCTTATGACGTCCGCCCTCCTCTTTTGTAAGCGCGTAGACTTCCGCTTCGAACTCGGTGTGAGGTGTAATGGAACCCGGCTTCGCAAGAACCATGCCGCGTTCGACATCATCCTTTTTAATACCGCGAAGCAAGAGACCAGCATTATCACCAGCCAAACCTTCATCGAGCTGCTTATTAAACATCTCAATTCCGGTTACGACCGTCTTCCGCGTTTCGCGAAGACCGACAAGTTCAACTTCTTCGTTGATCTTGACCATGCCGCGCTCAATACGTCCGGTTACAACCGTTCCGCGACCTTCAATGGAGAAGACATCCTCAATCGGCATGAGAAGCGGTTTATCCGTTTCACGAACCGGTTCAGGGATCCACTCATCACAAGTCTTGATAAGATCAAGAATAGGCTTTGAAGCCGCTTCATCACTCGGATTTTCAAGGGCTTTAAGAGCTGAGCCACGAATAATAGGCGTGTTGTCACCATCAAACTCATATTTGCTCAAAAGATCACGAACTTCTTGTTCGACAAGGTCAACAAGTTCTGGGTCATCAACCATGTCCACTTTGTTCAAGAAGACGACCATGGCTGGTACGCCAACTTGGTGAGCAAGAATGATGTGTTCACGTGTCTGCGGCATCGGACCATCTGTTGCGGAAACAACAAGAATAGCGCCGTCCATTTGGGCCGCACCTGTGATCATGTTCTTAATATAGTCAGCGTGTCCCGGACAGTCGACGTGCGCATAGTGGCGCTTATCAGACTCGTACTCGGTGTGAGCTGTTGCGATCGTGATTCCACGAGACTTGGATTCAGGAGCTTTATCAAGAGCATCCATGCCCTTGGCCTGTGCCTTCATTCCATGTGCTGCGAGTACAGCTAAGATAGCTGCCGTCGTCGTGGTTTTGCCGTGGTCAACGTGGCCGATCGTACCAATGTTGACATGCGGCTTTGTGCGTTCAAATTTGTCCGCCATAAGCGCGATACGAGATAGATGTCGGCCAGGCCAATGCCGTCCAAACGGCTGCCCCAGCACGAAATTAAGAATATTTCGCAAAATTGCGAGTGACCAGATGATAGCAAAGCCTTAAAAAACACGCAAGACCCAAGGCCCTCTATCTCTAAAAGAAGACAGCTCACACACAAACCTATCTATTTTGTTCGTTTTTTCGCTTAAAACAGGCTAATCCAACTGAGATTCTGTTGGTTCAAGAAAGAATCGATCTTCAAGAGCGAGCTCTTCGTCATCGCTTTTCTGTGCTTCCTCCACATGCAACACCTTTTTTTCTTCCATTTCGGGCATAGTCGCCCCAACATTTTCGAAGCTCTTGTCATTAAATTCATCCAAAATAGGCTCCACGGTTCGAATCTCTGATCCTCCTACTTCTACAGAATAAGATTGATCATCAAAACCGCCTGAATTCTTTTCCTTTTGAGAAGAAAGAGCCTCATATGCGTCGAGGGGCATGACCACCATTGGTTCACGTCCAGCGATATCGGTGACCACAACAGGAAACCCGTTGCGCCTCGCCGTCTCAAGAATGCGTTGCCATGACATATGGTATTGATCTCACCACGCTAGAGATTGAACGTCAAAGCCTCCCCCTACACTAAAAAGCACTCCCATTGTCACATGAAGGAAGTTTTCGATAATTAAATATTTTAAAAAACAAACTCCGAGATTCTCGAAGTCTGTTTTTTAAATGAGTTGTCTTCTATTATTTCTTTGCGCGTCCTTCGACAACGGTTTGTGCCACATTCGATGGAACTTCACCATAATGATCGAATTGCATCGAGTAACTTGCGCGGCCCTGTGTCATGGAACGCAATTCTGTTGCATAGCCAAACATTTCTGAAAGCGGAACGAATGCGTTTACAATGCGTGCGCCCATACGTTCTTCCATGTCTTGAATCTGTCCACGCTTTGAGTTCAAGTCGCCGATTACATCTCCCATATAGTCTTCCGGAGTAATGACTTCAACTTTCATAACCGGTTCCAGAAGATAGACGCCCGCTCTCTTTGCCGCTTCCTGGAAAGCCATTGAGCCCGCGATTTTAAACGCCGCTTCCGAAGAGTCAACATCGTGATAGCTTCCATCTTTCAAAGTAACCTTGATGTCCTGAAGAGGATAGCCCGCGAGCACACCGCGCTGCATCGCTTCTTGAATACCCTTGTTCGCCGGCTGGACATATTCGCGTGGGATGACGCCTCCCTTAA
>PCSZ01000066.1 GCA_002786495.1 Candidatus Uhrbacteria bacterium CG22_combo_CG10-13_8_21_14_all_47_17
TGAAGTAATACGGACGTCCTGATGCTTTAAATACCGGATCCGAAGCGTCATTCGGGTCTCTGAATGCCGTACATTCCCCCACTTCCGCAGGACAGGTAGCCGCCCAACCGGTATACGGATCATCTCCGCGATTATTTATTCCAAAGACGCGACCTCCTTGTAGATATTCCGGATAACATGGCTTGTTTGTTCCTTGGCGGAACCAGCCCGCGTAAATAATTTCCGCACTTGGGAGCGGCCGCGAACCTGAAGGACCGAGCATAGCGGCGAGCTCCGGATCATCTGCAAAAGAAGCGGATGAGAGACGCACGGCATCCTTGTATTCACAGGCATGATCTTGCGGATCACGGAAATAATCTTTCGAACCGCCATAACTGAATTCTTCACAGAATTGCTCAGAAGGACGGCACAAAGCTTGCGCATATTGCGTTTCGTTATTTTTATAGTAAACCGTTTCGATATCCGTGAAATTCTGACGATCCTGCGTATAGCTCGGTTTTCCAAAGGCGCGACAAGAAGCATTTTCCGGCTGACAGAGCTTACTCGAATCGTAAATGTAATAGCTCATGCGATCCGCAAGAAGCGTTGTGGTTGCCATGGATAAACATCAGTCGGATCATTAAACTTCGGCACCGGAGTCTCGTCCGACATGACAAAGTTTTCTGCACCGATGGAATCAGTATTTCTTGTATCGATAAATGCGCGACAGCCAATAGCATCAGCGCGGCATAGTCTTGTAAATCGGAAGGCATTCACACGATTTGAGAAGCGATCATTGTACGCACGACAGCCAAGCATAGCTTGTGGCTGTGGCGTTCCTTGCGGCGATTGATCACATTCGATTGGCGTATTCCAACTGTCGCGAACGGTATAGGCCACGTCTTGAATTTGATTGACATAGACTTCATCCAAGAAAACGGCAAGCGGAACACCAGCATCGCCGGTAAAGGTCCATGTTAAACGTGTTGAAGTTGCTCCAAGCGCTCCATTAAAGTTTCCAACGGTGAATCGCTGCCAATCCGCACCGAGGCGTACCGCACCAACCTGCGTCGGCGCTGCGCCCGGAGCGCTCGCATCAGAAATGCCAAGGCTCGCAACTACATCAGTGCGCGCGGGCGATTTTGCCCAGAATGAAATGGTGTAAAGACCATCCGGGGCGGAGCTAACAATAACGGATGTTTTACTCACACCGCCAACCGGATCGATACGCAACGAAGAATCTCCAACCAAGAGCGACTCGGATGATTCTGTTCCGCTCTCAAAAGGCGCGACACCACTTCGGAAATCTTGGCGCAAGATGGTTTGGACATTTCCTGAACCTGAACCCATATAGGCGCGACAACCCGCAAATTGCGCACGACATGTTCGACTTTCCGACACTTCTAATTGATAGGTACATTCGCCAGTGCTCGGACTGTAGGATCCGCCCGTCTTTTTGCAGTCATCTGTATTTGTTCTCGGAAGACGCCAGGAAGTACATGCATCCGTAGAGAGTATCGTTTCGGAGAAATACGTATAAAAGACGTCGCCCGCCGAGTTGTAGAACTGGCGACAATCAGGATCCACACCGGAACGCCATAAGCCCTCATTACATGTCTCCGGCTCTTTCAATACACCATCAGGTCCGCGCTTCTGCAGTATTTGCGGAGCGCCGCCCGCTGTTGGGTCGCTTATTAAACTCCATGTACGCAGCTGGAATCCGGATGTGTCGGAACCCTCCCATGTAAAGTAGGTTTGCGTTTGATCATTTGGCAGCTGGCAGCTTCGCAGGTAGTTGAATGCTTGTGTCTGCTCTCCTCCCGCGGCTGCTGCTTGAACATTCGTAAAGACTTCACAACCAACATCTTCTTGACTGCATTGCTGGCCTGTTTCCGCGACAAAGTAGCTTGGAGTCGCATCTGTCGGATCATTAAAGCGCGGGTCCGCGTCTTGAATCAAGTCGAAAGCAGAAGGCGCTTTTCTATATTCGGTATAGCCCACACAGCTATCTGGACATAAATCATTTGAAGAAAGAATCGCCGGAACTTCCGGACCGCCGGTTACATCGGAGTAGCCCTGACAGCCTGCGTCCACCTGACGACATACCTTCGCATAATTATTACAAAGCACGCTATCCGTAGCCGCGCCGGTACACGCAAGATCATCCGGCGGTATTTTCATGTGAACAACCGGAAGACTGACATTGTATCCATCAACAAAGTTCGTTGCGAAATCACCCGCTTCAAGCTGGACGGCGTCTACAAGAGCCGATCCTTGAAGCCCATGAAGTACAACACGGCCATGTGCCGTTTCTGCGGTTGTGAGGAATGTACATTCGAATCGCTGCCAATCGGTCCCAAGATCAGCTGCGACAATGACAGGAATATTCGTTCTGGACGTATCACAGCCCGAACTCCGAAATTCAGCACTCTGTTGGAAGCTTGGAATAATCGTTCCGTCCGCGCGAACTTGCTCCACGGTAATATCCGCCTTGTCACTCGTTCCATACACGGACCGCGCACGGAAATAGCCGGAAATAACATAAGACCGAAGAGGCGCAAGATCAACCGATTGCATATATCTCGGTCCTCCCGTCATGAGAGGAAAAGAAGCGGATCCGTTTACGGCGGTATTTCCCTCCCCGACCGTGCTTATCGACGCAGTCGTCGGTTCCCAAACAACAACCGTTGCAGGATCCCCCGCCGATCGTTCGAAGGACGGGTTCAATATAAGGTTCAACGATGTCTGACCAACTTCCGTGGCTACCAATTTCGTACAGCCATCATCAGAAGCTGAGCAAGGCTTAAGCGTGTTATCAAAATAGATTTTGTCTTCTGTTCCCGCCGGCGTACCCGCCCATGAACCATCTGTATTTCGCTGCGTCAAATATCCATAACAACCAACATTTTGCGCGCTACACACACCATAATCCAGCGTACTCCTATTATAGGAGACGGCTTGACCGGCTCTGGATTGAAAATTTCTACAAGAAGTAAACTGTGCGGGACATTCATCGGCATTAAAGCGATAGGCGGTTCGTTCCGCGAGACAATAGCCGTATCCGCCGACACATTCTCCTTTATCATTTCTCTGAAGACAGGTTTGAATATCCTGACATTCCTGTTTTCTCTGTGGGAGTCGATTATTCAAAAGAGAATCCCCGTAACCGCTTAACTGACACTGCTGCGAGAAAGAGGTGACGACCCAGTTCGGATCAATCAGCTTACACCACGGATGATCCACATCACGGGTACCGCTCGCACTACAGTCGGCAAACCCGTCCACAACCGTTTGAAGCGTAGCGCAACCGGAATCCGTCGCGCAGCGTGTAAGGTTTGCTTCCGAGTTTGCTGCAAGCTCAAAACCAACCGGAAGAATACGCAGCACGCGGAGCTTTTGTAGGTTTCCTGCGCAGTAACCAAAGGTATAACATTTTGGATCCAAGTTTTCTCGAGCATCCGATGTCGGAATCAAACGCCAATCACCATGCAATTGATTATTTGCCAATGCTTCTTGAATCGTTATATTTCCCTTATCACCTGTCGTTTGAATTGCTTGTGTCAGTCCCTGATCAATAACACAGTTCCACAGTCCCCGCGTTTCAGGACAGGTAATGAGTTCCGAAATAATTTCTACATCCGAGGTCCGAATGAGATTTACATCTCGCAAATCGATATTCGCCTTTCGTGCATCCGTTACTCCGGTGACGGAAACAGAATAAATATTGTTCACCGATGCGGTTGACCCAACGCTAAACCCGCCAACAATTCCTTGATTAAATATGCGCTCCATGAGTTTTGAGCCAAGCGTATTCAAAAAAACAGACGCGGTATATACCACGAGCTGAATTGGACCCTCGTTAAATGCATTCGACAAAATAATATTGCGCGCATCCGCTTGATCCTTCGCAGGTTGTTTAACAAGCTGCGTATCAATTTGAGATTGAACGAGCGATGCTGGCGTTTTCACATTTCCCGAGACAACGCCCACAACCGATTTAAAGCCACCCGTTTCTGCGCGATCCAGCTGTTTCTTTGCTGTATCAGATGCGATTTTTGTAATGGAGCGTCCAAAAATTTCCGCCGAAATACCCAAGTCGTTTCCGGCGGGACTCATGCTGGCATTAATATAGTCGGAGACTTCGCTGTTCGAAAGCGTCGTATAGAGCTGATCGTAATTAGCAATCACTTGCTGAAAATCACATTTCGGACGCGGACGCTCAAAATTACTTTGCAATCCCGGGAAAAAGTTTCCCAAGGAAAGCTGGATATTTAAAAGATTTCCAGGAACGGAAGGCTTACATAAATCAAAGCCGATACTTTGGAAAAAAGAATCGTCAGAAAGCGAACCGATAAAATCACCAGCCACATCCGCTCCAACGGTTGCAAGATAATCACCGAAACCCTGTTTATAAACGAGAGCTGCCTGGCCTTTTCCACCTGAAGCGAGATAGTTTGCCGCGTCATAAGCGAGCTGTCCGAAGAATGTTTGCGCTGCATTAAAAAAGGCAACAACACCGGCACGCGTTAATTGCGTAAGAATAGCATCAACCGTCCCTCCAACCTGATCACTGATATTCATCACGGGCAACCCGCCGCTTACCTTTTCAGCCGCAGCAACAATCGGATCCTTTTTTTGTGCCTGTGCAGGGAGAGGAAGAGCTAGTAACGGGCCGCCCACCATTGCTACAGACACAAACACAACCACAAGGGCTGTGAGCATTTTTGAGAGCGGTGAGCGTTTATGCAT
>PCSZ01000027.1 GCA_002786495.1 Candidatus Uhrbacteria bacterium CG22_combo_CG10-13_8_21_14_all_47_17
ATATCCTTTCAAAGGAAGAGGCTGCTCATTTGAAAACGCGTCCGCCGGTAATCGTTGTCATGGGTCACGTTGATCATGGAAAAACAAAATTGCTCGATGCCATTCGTACGACGCATGTCATGGAAGCGGAGTCCGGAGGAATTACGCAGCATATCGGCGCCTATCAGGTTGAGAAAAAAGACAGAAAGATTACCTTTATTGATACGCCGGGACACGAAGCGTTTACGGTTATGCGTTCTCGCGGTGCAAAAGTGGCGGACATCGCTATTCTCGTTGTTGCTGCAGATGATGGCGTACAACCACAGACAAAAGAAGCAATTGATATTGCAAAAGCGGCAGGGCTTCCTTTCATTGTGGCTTTGAATAAAATGGATAAACCCGGCGCCGATCCAAATCGTGTTATGGGTCAGCTTGCGGAAGCGGGTGTGACAGTTGAAGAATGGGGAGGCCAAGTGCCTATGGCACGCATTTCTGCGAAAACAGGAGAAGGTATTGACGCCTTATTGGACCTCGTTCTTCTTGTAAGTGATATGGAAAAAGAGCGCATTCTTGCAAACCCGGACGCACTTGCATCTGGAACGGTTATAGAAGCGCATGTAGACAAAGGAGAGGGCCCGGTTGCAACGGTTATTATTCAAAACGGAACGCTTCACAAAAACGATTGGTTGGGCGTAGACGAAACCGCATACGGTCGCGTTCGTATTATGCGTGATTGGAAGGGGACGATGCTCGCGGATGCGCCACCTGGAACGCCGGTCAAGATTCTTGGCTTCAAAGCAGCACCAGCCGTTGGAGATATTATGGAAGTGCCAAAGGATCCAAAAGCGCTGGAGCAGAAAAAAATGAAGAGCGCGCGCCTCGTGGCCGATTCTTTTACGGCTGCAAAATCCATGCCGAAAGAAAACGAAGAATCCGGAGTAAAGAAAGTCATGTTGAATGTTATTTTGAAAACGGATGTGCTCGGCTCTTTGGAAGCTTTGCTGGGAATGCTGGAAAAAATTCAACATGAACTGGTTGGTGTAAATGTGATTCAAAAAGGACTTGGCAATATAACGGAAAGCGACGTGGAGCGTGCGGATGCCTCAAAACCTTCAGTCGTATATGGCTTCAACGTTCAAATTCCGACGAATATTATTTCGGATGCTCGAGAGAAGAGCGTTGATGTAAAGGTGTATTCCGTCATTTACGACCTCTTTGATGACGTTGTTGCTCGATTAAATAAACTGCTTCCTCAAGAAAAGATTGTGACGGAACTTGGAAAAGCAGAGGTTGCCGCCGTGTTCCGAACGGAACCGGGTAAAATGATTGTTGGTTGCCGAGTGAAAGAAGGAAAACTTGTAGCGAATGCAAAACTTCGCGTTTTCCGTGCGGAAGAAGAGGCGGAACAAGACATTATTGGGGAAGGTTTGATTGAAGGTCTCCAATCCGGAAAATCCTCTGTGAAAGAAGTTCCCGCCGGCCAAGAATGCGGTCTTTCCTATACAGGGAAGGTAAAACTTCAAGAAGGTGATATTCTCGAAGCATATAGCGAAGAACTCAAGGCAAGAAAATTGGAAGCCTTTCGCATATAATTCGGGCGATTTTTACAGAAGAGAGCGTCTCGCTTGATTATTGAAGGTAAGGTAGACTATACTAAGAAGATAATTCCTAATAAGCATTATTTATGGAAATCACTTTAACTGACGATAATTTTGAACAGGAAGTATTAAAGTCCGATGTCCCTGTTCTTGTGGACTTTTGGGCAGAATGGTGTGGCCCGTGCCGCGCAATGGCACCTGTCCTCGAAGAGGTTTCTAAGGATCTTGATGCGTCAAAATTTAAAATTGGAAAGATGAACGTGGATCAAAACCCAAGGACACCGGGCGGATATGGCGTTATGTCAATTCCGACATTTATCATCGTAAAAAATGGAGAAATTGCAGATAAGTTTGTAGGATCGATGTCAAAAGATGCGTTTCTTGAAAAAATTAAGCCTTATTTAGCGTAAAGCGCGAAAAAAGAATTCACTTGCTATTACGTTTTTACCGCAGTTTTCTGCGAATGTGTGTATGAATGATGTTATTATTATCGGTTCAGGTCCGGCTGGTTGGACAGCGGCTATTTACGCATCCCGCGCAGATCTAAAGCCGCTTCTTTTTGAAGGGGGTGAACCGGGAGGTCAGCTCATGACAACGACAGATGTAGAAAACTTTCCGGGCTTTCCAAAGGGAGTCCAGGGTCCGGAGTTGATGCAGGTCATGAAAGAACAGGCTGCGCGTTTTGGAACGGAAATTATTGCCGCTCATGTAGACAAGCTGGAAAAAACAGCAGGCGGTTTTGAAGTGACGGCTGCAGAAAAAACCTATCGAGCAAAAACCGTCATTATTTCCACGGGGGCAACGGCACGGCGCCTTGGTCTCGACTCGGAAAAAGCATTGTATGGAAAAGGCGTTTCCGCCTGCGCAACCTGCGATGGATTTTTCTTCAAAGGGAAAAAGGTGATTGTAGTCGGAGGAGGGGATAGCGCTATCGAGGAAGCGAGCTTTCTCACACGTTTTGCTGACAAAGTTTATATTGTTCATCGCAGAAATGAATTGCGCGCATCAAAAATCATGCAGGAACGAATGAAAAAGAATGAAAAGATTGAAATGATCTGGAATGCGTCTGTCGATGGTATCCTCGGAAAAGAAGTGGACCATGTAACAGGCGTTCGCCTAAAAGACAGTACAACGGGGGAACTGCGCGACATGGAGATTGACGGAGTGTTTGCCGCTATAGGGCATGAGCCTAATGTAGATTTGGTAAAAGACTTGGTCGATTTGGATGAGAAGAATTACGTGAAGACAAGTTTTGGCACATCTCAAACAAATATTCCTGGTTTATTCGCCTGTGGAGATGTTCAAGACAGTCGGTATCGCCAAGCAATAACCGCAGCCGGCTCCGGTTGTATGGCAGCGCTTGATGCGGAAAAATACCTCGCGGATCAAGAATAGAAAAAGAAAAAACATCGCATACAAAAACCCCCGGTTTTACCGGGGGTTTTTGATACCAGCGCTTAAGCAATCCGCACCCAAGAAATTTTCCATGAGGGGAGAGCGAGTCCGGAGACCTGCGGCACCCTCAACGAAAATTCCATGCTTGTCGTGGACGCGGATTGCTTAAAGGCTTGTACAATCTATCCATGAGAGACAAAGTTCCATGATTTTTCATGGAATATCAGTCTGTCAACAATCTGTTTGGGAGTCTTTTTGTGGACAAAAAGAACGCCATTTCGGCGATTCAAAGGACACTAAGCCATTTATATCATAGTCTAGTGATTCTGTCAAACTCAGGGAACTTGTATATTTCTTCTATTTTATGGGTTTGGAAGGATCTGTGTGCTTGTAGCAGAACTGGATGGTCCAGAAAGTGCTTCTACGCCGATAAGACACACGGCTTGCCAAGGCTTGTAATAACTGTTGAATGTGGTGCTGTCCTCGGTTCCGTCCGTATATTGCACGTTATAATTGAAGCTTGCGCTCGCGCCCGCATGGGCGGATTCGGTACAATGCTTTTTTCCAGGAGGAAGGTCGGTTGTTTCAATATATTTGGTTGGTGGGGGAGCTGTGATTCCCCAGATAACCGGTTTGGATTGGCTGATCTTGCGCCCATCATAGGTTCCCCAAACGGTAGTAATAACCTCATTATTCTGCACGCGAGAGGTAATAAGAATGTAATGGCTGGTATTATTCCTAAAACGGAAATCCGGCGCAGGATCGTAGATCGTGGCGTCCGTTCCTGCCGGTTCATAGTAGCTAACGCGATAACTGTGATTTCTTCGCTCCGTAATCTCCATTCCAGCGGCAAGAGCAGCGCGGAATGAAGTTGTTCCGATTTGGCAAAGACCTCCGCCATATTCAGGAATGGTTTTATTGTCTTTAATGACGAGCTCCGTGAGCCAGCCGTGAGCGCCATCAATAGTGCCCAGCGTATCCAATTGTGAAAATTCTGCACCCGGAGCAATGAGGGTGCCATTCATCTTGCTTGCGCCAAGAGCAATGTTTTGACGGCGATGCGACGGGGAGCCGCTGTAATTTGAACGTCCAATGCCGAGAACTTCTTGAATACCGAGTCGGCTTGCATCGCTGCCCGCAATTTTTGGGGTGACGGTTTGCAAAACGAGCTCCATAGGAGTGGATCCGGCAGTCCAGCCTTCTGT
>PCSZ01000073.1 GCA_002786495.1 Candidatus Uhrbacteria bacterium CG22_combo_CG10-13_8_21_14_all_47_17
GGCTACGATGAAGGCGGTCAGCTGACGGAAAAAATCCGCCGCCGTCCGTATTCCGTTATTCTGTTTGACGAAGTGGAGAAAGCACATCCGGAAGTCTTCAATACCCTGCTTCAGGTTCTGGATGATGGACGTCTCACGGATGGCCGAGGGCGTGTTATCAACTTCAAAAATACGATCATCATCATGACATCCAATATCGGATCAGACCTGATTCTTGATTATGGAAAGAAACGCAATGAAATCGGATTTCAAGAAGAAGAGGAAAAGACAGAGGAAGCCACCGACGGAAAAATCCATGATCGCATCATGGGCATGCTCCGCGACCATTTCCGCCCGGAATTCTTGAATCGCGTAGATGAAATCGTTGTCTTTCAGTCGCTCAGCAAGAATGACCTCGCTAAAATCGTGGAACTCCAAGTACAGCGCGTGATTGATCGGCTCCGTGAAAAGAAAATCACCTTGGAATTTACCGACAAAGCCAAAAAGCTTATTGCAAAAAAAGGCTATGATCCAAGTTTTGGAGCGCGTCCGCTGAAGCGTGCCATTCAGGATCTCGTTCTCGATGAACTCGCGCTCAAGATCGTCGAAGGAAAAGTAAAAGAAGGCGACAAAGTGAAGGTGGATGCCGTAAAAGATGCAATAAGCATCAAATAAGAAGCAATAAAAAAAACACCTCGAGGTATCTCGGGGTGTTTTTATTGAAATTGAAGAGACTATTTTTTCTTGCTCGTCCTCGCTTTCGGCTTGAGCTCTTTTTCAATGGTTTTCCATTGGCTCATTAAATACTTCTTTACTTGCGGAACTTCTTTTGTCGCGATGTCTTTGCTCTTTGTGTAGTACTCAAGGACATAATCTATAACTTCTTCATATTTGTCCTGCGTAAGATCGCCGGCTTTTTGCAAGCGCTTTACGACTTCTTTTTGCAACTGCATCGCTCGCTTTTGAGCGTCCTTTGTCAGTTCGCGTCCCTTGCGGGAATTGAGAAAAAATCCAGTGGCAAGACCAAGCATTGCGCCGGCAACAAGACCGGCTCCCAAGTGGGATGAAGCTTTTGATTGTGTGGTTTTGGTAGGCATAAAGATACAGAATAAGAATTCTTTGCTGCAAGTATAACACCGAAAAGAAGAGAAACAAATAGCCTGTGCTACAATACATGTTATATGGTCAAAAAAACTCCTTCAAAAGCAGCGTATGATCTTATCGCGATTGGAGACTCAACACTTGATGTCTTCCTGGATATTGATGAAGCTTCGGTAAACTGCCAGCTAAATAAAAGACAATGTCTTCTCTGTTTCGACTATGCAGACAAGATTCCGGTAAATAGTGTCACCAAGGTCCCCGGCTCCGGTAATGCTTCGAATGCCGCCGTTGGCGCAAGCAGGCTTGGCATGAAATCAGCCATCGTAAGCGTTCTCGGAAATGATGAAACCGGCCAAGAAATTATTCGCGGCTGGAAAAAAGAAGGCGTCTCAGAAGAATACGTGGTCGTAGATAAAAAACATGCAACAAACTATTCCACGGTACTCAACTTTAAAGGCGAGCGCACGATTTTAGTTCATCATCAGCCACGAACCTACAGACTCCCCGAGCTCAATCACACCAAGTGGATTTACTATACGTCTATTGGAAACAGATATCAGGCGATGGAACGAAAGCTTCTTAAATATTTAAAAGCAAATCCGGAAGTAAAGCTCGCCTTCAACCCGGGATCACATCAGCTTCATAATGGCCTTGAAGCCATGAAGCCTGTCATTAAACGAAGCAGTGTATTTATTGTAAATCGCGACGAAGCAATACGCCTCTTGGAAGACGGCGACCGACCGATTCCAAATATGCTGATGAATTATCACCACATGGGCGCAGACGTGGTTGTTATTACTGACGGGCCTGAAGGAAGTTTTGCAACAGACGGAACAAAAACCTGGAGCCTCCCTATTTTTAAGGGCCCCATTAAAGAACGCACGGGCGCCGGTGATAGCTACACAATTGGTTTTATATACGGACTCTCCTCAGGAAAAGACATCCCAACAGCTATGCGCTATGGCACGGCAAACTCCTGGAGTGTCGTACAGCATATCGGCCCGCAAAAAGGCTTGCTTACAAACACAAAAATGAAACAGGCGCTCAAAAAGTTCGCTCGTATTACAGCAAAACAAGAAGATCAGGCTACATAAAAACGAACGCTCTGCGTGCTGGATCGTAAACGCCGGTCGCGTTACACTAAGTCTATCTATGAAAGACTGGGACTTTCTCGCAAAGGCGTTGTTCGAGTTTTCCTATTGGCATGACGCGATGGAAACCCCGTTCAAACCGCAAGCATATATGCTGGCGTCCGAATCCGTCACAGCGCTCAAAGGTCTTGTAAGAAAGACATGGAAAAAAGCCGGTATAAAAGCGCTGGAAGAACTCCCAGGAATTGGAGAACATATCGCAAAAAAAATCGATGAATATTTTCGCACGGGAAAAATAAAAGAATACGACCAGATGAAGAAACAGTATCCGGTGGATATCGCACAGCTGGCCAAAATCGAAGGCATCGGACCAAAAACCATCTATCAACTTTGGAAAGAGCTCGGCGTCACGAATCTTGCGAGTCTGAAAAAAGCTTTGCATGACGGCAACGTACAAAACGTCAAAGGCTTCGGGAAAAAGCGTGTAGAAAAACTTCTCCGTGAAATCGACCTCACAAAACGTGCTTCCAGGCGCCTACAGCGCGAAAAGGTTTTGCCAACAGCCGACCTTATCGTAAAACGATTGAAAGCATTAAAAGAAGTTCAACGCGTCAGCCTCGCTGGCTCTCTTCGACGAAAAAAGCCCGACGTTGGCGACATCGACATCATCGCGACTTCTTCAAAACCAAAAGAGGTGATGGAAGCATTCATTCACTTCCCCGAAGTTGAAACCGTTCTGGGAAAAGGCCCGACGCGCACAAGCGTTCGGCTTACTCTCGGTATCGACTGCGATCTTCGTGTTGTTTCAAATGACGTATACGGTGCCGCGCTTCAATATTTTACAGGCGACAAAAGGCACAATATTATTATCAGAACCTACGCTGAAAAAAAGGGCTACAAACTGAACGAATACGGATTATTTAAAAAAGGAAAGCTCATTGCCTGTAAAACAGAAAAAGCTATTTACGATGCCCTCGGCCTCAAAATGCCTCCGCCGGAAAAGAGGCTCGGAGAAAATGAGTTCCATCCGCTTAATAAAAAGACGCGCTAATCCATTCTTCGAATTGGCTGCGGGGCACGATGCTGATCCGGAAGATCTTCTTTGTATAAACGAAGTTCTGAAGCCATGACTTCACGAAACATTTTAATACGCGCCACAAAGCCTTTTACGAGGCCATATTTTTTTTCTTTAATTGTTTGAGAAAGGCCCGGAAAAACTCTGTAGCCATATCCTTGGCCATAATAGCGCGCATAAAAATTAAGCGCCGCTTCAATCATAAAATGTGCTTTATACTTGGAAGGCACCACGTCCCACAGAGCGCGGCGCACCGCCCGCTCTCCCCCAAGAAGCGGGATCAGTGTCAGCACAAAACGCAAAAAATAAATCGTACGATTGCGCATAGCAATCATCATATCTACCTCTCCCGCAAGAACTGGCTCAAGCGTCCCGCGAATAACCGTTGAGGTGAGTCCTTTTAAATCTGCATCACAAAAAAAGATCACTTCCGCCGAAGTCGCGTCTACTCCATCGCGCATCGCCTGCCCTTTTCCTAAATTCGTCTTATGCCGAATAAGGCGAACAGGAAAACGACTCACGACTTCCGCGGTTGCATCCGTGGAACCGTCGTCCACAACAATAACTTCATCGAAACCGGGGTAGGCCGTCAGTACGCGCAAAACGTGATCAATGCGCCCGACTTCATTATAAGCCGCAACCACCGCAGCAACTCGAACAGGTTCAGTCATGAATCCAGCATAACGCAAGAGCCTATTTCTTCACAAGATCAAATTCAAATAACAATCAACGATCACAG
>PCSZ01000053.1:0-504 GCA_002786495.1 Candidatus Uhrbacteria bacterium CG22_combo_CG10-13_8_21_14_all_47_17
AAGGCAGATCTTTAAATGTGTCCGATTGAAATTCACGTAGAACGCTTTCTTGAAGAGCTCCTTTATACCAAACCGTCTGCGGGGATGACTGAGGACGTTTTTGCCGTAAACGTAATTCATCGGGCACAACCCCTTCCATAGTCTTTCGAAGCAATACCTTCGTCATCCCATTTTGAATCTTCCAACGATTCGGAAGACAAAAAGCGAATTCCACAATCCGATGGTCAAGATAAGGCACGCGCAATTCAAGACCACTCGCCATGGAAGCATGATCATTGAAACGCAAAACGCGTGGAAGTTTTGTAAAAGTGAGGTCACGATAGAGCGCATTAGAAAGATGGCTCTTGAAAGGCGCTTCAAACATAGGAGGCTCTTTTTTTGCACCCGTCATCCAATCAGCGCGAAGACAGTCCGTTCGTAAAAAAGAAGTGAGATCTTGGAACGTGCCAATAGCCGGAGCGGAAACCATGTTGGAGAGCTGAAAAGAGGCTTGCATTAAATGAA
>PCSZ01000053.1:511-692 GCA_002786495.1 Candidatus Uhrbacteria bacterium CG22_combo_CG10-13_8_21_14_all_47_17
GCGGCTTTGTGCCGCACGACGTATGGCCTGCCATACAATACCCCATTCCCCCTGCGCGTAGGCGTCCTTCAAGTAGGGTGGATAAAAATATTTATACCCAGCAAGAATTTCATCGACGCCCTGGCCTTCAAGCAGAACTTTAATACCAAGCTTTGCCGGAGTCTTCATCATTTTGAGATAG
>PCSZ01000053.1:749-4615 GCA_002786495.1 Candidatus Uhrbacteria bacterium CG22_combo_CG10-13_8_21_14_all_47_17
CGCGTAGCGTTTCTTCCATGTAGTCGATATAATCCTGCGAGCCGATTTCAACTCGATGAAATGGGATGCCTTCTGCGTGCACAAGAGCTGCAATATCCTTCGTTTCATCGTGTGCGGGATCTGCAAACCCCATGGAAAAAACATGCAGCTCTTTTGGATTTGTCACGCGCTTTAATTCGTACAATAGACTTACCGAGTCCACACCACTTGAAAGATTCACTCCGACCGACACATCGCTACGCAAATGCATGCGAAGGCTGCTATCAAGCAAGCCTTGAAAGGCGTCTATATATTCTTGATCGCTTAAACCAAGAATCGGCTCCACGCGCTCAGGTAAATTCCACCAACGTCGAATCGTTGTTTGGCCATTCTTCCAAGTTAAAAGATGACCGCCCCGTAAAGATAAAATCCCCTCAAAAAATGTTTCCGGGCGATGCTCGTAATATCCATACAAAAGATAGTCTGCGACAATCGATTCATTTGGCTTCGAGCTGATACCAGCAGCAAGCAAGGCTTTAATTTCGCTTCCAAAATAGAATGCGCCATTTTGTTCCGTATAAAACAGTGGTTTGATACCAAGGCGATCACGCACGAGTGTAACTGTTTCCTGTTTCAGATCGGCAATAGCAAACGCAAACATACCTAGGAATCTTTCCAGAGCTTTTTCTCCCCATTTCGACCAAGCGGCTAAAACAACCTCGGTATCGGTATGTGATTGAAAAGGATAATCACTCAACTCAGCTCGCAACTCACGATAGTTGTAGAGTTCTCCATTAAACGTAATAACGAATCGCCCATCAGTAGAAGTCATTGGCTGATGCCCAGCGTCGCTTAAATCGATAATGGAAAGACGGCGATGCCCAAAAGCAGCAAACGGAAGTTGTGCTATTCCCTCTCCATCGGGTCCGCGATGCGCAATCGCAGAAATCATAGGACGCACGCGTTCTTCACGCGCGTCTTTTCCGATGATGCCTGCAATACCGCACATGAAAATATTATTTTAACCAGCGCTCCGCAAGAAACTCTGCAAAAGCAAAATCTAAAAGAGTATTAATATCGATCGAGCGATCTTCAGACATGATATGCGCACGCGAATCCGCGCCAAACAAATCATTCTCAAAGATAAGCGAAGTTTTTGTAAGATAAACCGCACCGTTGCGCTGATACACGTCTGGAGCTGCGTGTCGCGAAGCGCTTTCTTTTCCCTCCGTTATATCTGTAAAAGGAAAAATACGATCATCTTCCAAGCGCTTCAATTTTGGAATCGAAACGTCGGTTAGCTTCAGCACGCCCATAACGGAATCGCAACCGGTGTCTTCCATTTTTTGCATACAAGCATCAATATCTTTCGCGGTTCGAAATGGACTCGTTGGCTGAAGAATCATTACCGCGTCATACTCTTTTCCTTCATGCTCTTTCATCCACTGAAGCGCATGCTGGATTACCGGGATGCTCTTCGCTTCATCCGTAGCAAGATCCGCCGGACGTCGAAAAGGCACAGGCGCTCCCCATTCTTTGGCGACGCGTTCAATTTCTTCATCATCCGTGGAAATAATAAAATCCGTCAGGAGATTGCTCCCCTTTGCCGCTTCAATGCTCCAAGCGATAAGCGGCTTATCGCCTAAAAGGCGAATGTTTTTTCGCGGGACTCCCTTTGAACCGCCCCGGGCTGTAATGACTCCAAGTACTTTCATAAAGTTTATGTGCTATGTCCTAAAACGGCTAAAACTTCAAGAGCAATTGCATCTTCCGTCATGGCCATGGATTCTTTGGTCGCACCGCCGATATGCGGTGTGAGAAGAAGGTTCTCATGCGTCTGCGCATATTCCACAAGCGGATTCTGTTTCAGATGCTCCCCTTCTGGATCTTCATTATCCATAACATCGATAGCCGCACCAGCTAAGCGATCGCTTCGCAAAGCATCAAAGAGCGCGGATTCATCCACGAGCTGCCCGCGCGATGTATTCACAAAGAATGCTCCCGGTTTCATAGCTTGAAATTGTTCCTTACTGAACATATGTTCATTCTCCGGACGAAGATCAACATGGAGAGAGATGATATCTGATTGCTGAAGGAGGTCTTTCTCAGACAGCATCTCAATCCACGAAGGGATTTTGTCTTTTGATTGATATGGATCCGTTCCCACAATACGCGCACCCATTGCGTGTAGAATTTCCGCCACACGAATACCTAGACGACCGCATCCAACGATCCCAACCGTTTTGCCGCTAATCTCCGATCCGATGAAACGCTGTCGATCCCAGCCACCTTGCAACACATGCTGGTTAAAACCCGGAATACGTCGAATAAGTGAGAGAAGCAAAGCAACCGTATGTTCAGAAGTTGTATAGACTTTCTCCGTGATGTCGCGCCGGCCTTTGAGACTCACAATTTTAATACCGCGACGCTCCACGTCTTCCAGATCAATATGATTCAAGCCCGTTGTAGGCGAAGCAATCACTTGAAGATTTGGCACCTTATCCAAAAGCTCCTTTGTAACCCGTCCAAGACGAATTACTATGACGCGAGCATCAGCCAGCTCTTCCGCTTGTCGCTCCCCAGGCAAGCGCTCGGATGAAACAGATCCAAGTTTTGCATAAAGCGCTAAAGCACTCGGGCTATACTGTTCTGGTTCAAGAATAACTGTGTAAGACATGATGTTTGGCCAGTTAGTAAGCAAGACGCTTTTGAACCTCAACTTGTATGGAGGCGAGTGTGGCCGAAATACGCTCCCCCGCTTTTCCATCTCCAAAAATAGGATCAGACTCATATCGACCATGCGCAACTTGCTCGCGTATCATCGACTCGATGATTGCCCGATCATGAGCCACGTCATAATAGACATTCTTCCCATGTTCACGGCCATGTTGACGGGAACCAACAAGTACCGCAGGCGTTCCTAGAAAGCTCCCTTCGCGAATAAACGAAGAAGAATTTCCAACGGCACACACGGCATTTGCAAGAACCTTCACGTACAATTCCGGATTAAAGTTCTTAATGAAACGAATCTTTGCATCAGGATGATGTTCACGAAACACGCGCATCCCTTTTGAAATCGTATCTGAGCCCGCATCGATATTAGGCCAGAGAGCAATCATTTGTATTCCTGTGGCATGTGCAGCCTCAATCGTTTCCATGATTTGGTCATAGCCGCTCTGATATTCGGTGGTTACCGGATGTTGCGACATGAGAAGATAAGGTTTTGTTACATCAATCGGCGCCCCAACTCCCACATAGTCAATTAAATCCATTTCCTCCTTCGTGAAGGTCGTATCCGTTTCAGCGACAATATCTATCGCGGGACAACCGGTCATCACAACGGTGTTCGGATGCTCGCCCATTTTGATAATACGCTCAGCGCTCAACTGCGTCGCGGGAAAATGAATATGAGCAAGTTTTGTGACAGCATGACGAACAGATTCATCAATGGAGCCCGTAACCTCACCCCCCTGCGTATGAGCAACGGGAATATTCATATAGCTCGCAGCAATAGCGGTTGCCATGGTCTCAAATCGATCGGCAATCGTAAGAACAATATCCGGCCTTAAAATATCAAAAGCGCTTGTTAGTTCAATAATCCCAAGTCCAACCGACTTCGCCATTGTAAGCGGCGTTTCTCCCTCAACGGACATATGAACTTCCGCATCAATCGGGAATCCATCACGACGAATAATATCAACCGCTTTCCCATGTCGCTCAATAAGCAAAGCCGAACCTGCCACAATTTGGAGCTCCAAAAGTGGATGATTTTTAATTTCTCTTAATGCCGTCTTAATCCGAGCGTAGTTTGCACGGTTGATAATAACGACACAGATTTTTCGTTTAGAAGGAGTGTTCATAGAGCAGATCCAATACTCTCATTTGAG
>PCSZ01000062.1:0-11220 GCA_002786495.1 Candidatus Uhrbacteria bacterium CG22_combo_CG10-13_8_21_14_all_47_17
TCGATCCTCCGTATAACACAGGAAATGAAAACTGGGTTTATAACGATAAGGTTAATTCACCGAAGATAAAAAAATGGCTTGGTAAAGTGGTTGGCAACCAAACTGCGGATTTATGCCGCCATGATAAGTGGCTCTGCATGATGTATCCACGCCTCAAGTTACTCCGTGATTTACTTAGTGAAGATGGTGTAATTTTTGTCTCTTTGGATGACAACGAACAATCAAATCTTCGTCTGATGATGGATGAAATTTTTGGAGAAGAAAATTTCTTAGCAAACTTTGTTTGGAATAGCACTAAGTCCATCACAAATCCCGCAATGGTTTCTATCTCACATACGATTAACACTGCATACATAAAAAATAGAAAAGCATTCGAGCTACAAAAATCTACATTCAAACTTCCTGCCATTTTGTCTGGGTTTGCCAATCCTGATAATGACCCTCGTGGCGACTGGAAGGCTGATCCATTTGAGGCTGGCGGTGAACGGCCTAACCAAAAATATCCAATTAAAAACCCGATCACTGGTGAAGTATTTTATCCAGCAAAAGGTAATTGTTGGAAAAATGACCTGAAGAAGTTTGAACAGTTGTTGGCGGATAATCGGATTGTATTCGGAAAAAATGGGAAAGGCCGACCACAACGAAAACGCTTTATTTGGGAGGCTGAAGAAAGAGGTTTAACCCCAAATACTTGGTGGGATGACGTTGGGACTACCACGAACGGCACAATGTCATTGAAAGAGTTGTTTAGAGAAAAGGTATTTAATAACCCGAAGCCAACAAGCTTAATCAAGCGATTCTTACAACTCGGGACAAATTCGGATTCAATTGTGCTGGATTCTTTTGGTGGATCAGGAACAACAGGGCATGCCGTTCTTGATTTAAATAAAGAAGATGGCGGTAATCGCAAGTTTATCCTTATTGAATTGGAAGACCATGTTGCAAAAGATATTACCGCTGAGCGCATTAAGCGTGCGGTCAAAAAATACGACTATAAGGATGGCTTCGAGTATTGTGAACTCTCAAAGCCGCTTTTCAACGAAAAAGGTCATATTGAAGAAGAATGCGACTTTGACCAGTTCGCAACTTATATCTACTTCACTGAGACTCAAACAAACATTGATCGTGCCAAAGTGGATAAGAATTTCATCGGTGAGCTCAATGAGACTGAGTATTATTTGATTTATAAGGAAAAAGGCAAAAATATTTTGGATAAGGGGTTTCTGAAAAAACTAAGAGATACTAAGTCCAAAAAGGTTATTTATGCCGACAATTGTACGGTTGATGAAAAAATACTGGATGAATATAACATCGTGTTTAAACAAATCCCGTACGAAGTAAAAGTTTATTAATCCACTACTATGTTTTTAAAAAAGTATCAGCAAAAAGCGTTAGACACTCTCAAAGACTATTTGAGAGAACTGGAACGTGTTGGTTCAAAATATGCCTTCATGGGTATCACGAATCAGCCGTATAACTCCGAATTTTTTGGCGACATGCCTTTTGTTTGCGTAAAAATCCCGACTGGTGGCGGTAAAACACTCGTTGGTTGCCACGCGGTGACTGCAATCATGGGGACTGTTTTGAAGCACAAAATGGAGCGTGGCATTATTATGTGGTTTGTGCCTTCTGAAACTATTAAAAGCCAAACCCTTAAAAAGTTTAAGGATCGTAACGATTGGCATCGAAAAGTCCTTGATGAGGCCTTTCAGAATAACATTCGTATTTTTTCAAACGAAGAAGCTCTTCGTATTCGGAAAGAAGATGTCCAAGATAATCTTTGTGTTATCGTTTCTAGTCTGGACGCCTTCCGTAAGGAAAAGACTTTGCAAAATAAGTACAAGGTTTATCAGGAAAATGGTGCCTTGCTAAGCCACTTTGAGAATATACAGGAGAATGACAGCTTAGAACTAGATGAGCACAAGACAGTTATTAATTCGCTAGCGAATGTCATCAGAATTAGTAGCCCGTTGGTGGTTATTGATGAAGGGCACAAGACAAAAACCCAGCTCTCCATAGATTTTCTTAAAGAGCTGAATCCATCATTTATTATTGAATACACGGCAACCCCAAGAGGTGGTAGCAATATCTTGGTTGATATTTCTGCTTCGGAACTCAAGGAAGAACAAATGGTAAAAATCCCGCTCGTTCTTGAAAGTGCCACTCAATGGAATAATTCTGTTGCCAGAGGAATTGAAAAGCGGGACGAACTTGAAAAGGATGCGAAGAAGATAAAAGGAGAATATATTCGCCCCATTGCCTTAATACAGGCGCAACCAAAGAGTAAAACAAGCCCTAGTGTGACGGTTGATCAAATTAAAGAATATTTATTAAGTGCCAAAATTTCCGAAGACGAAATTGCCATCAAGACTTCAGAGAGAAATGATCTTGAGGGAGTCGATCTATTCAGCAAGAAGTGCAAAATCCGCTACATCATCACCGTGAGCGCACTCGCAGAAGGTTGGGACTGTTCGTTTGCCTATGTTTTGATTTCCGTTGCCAATGTCGGGGCAAAAATTGCGGTTGAGCAGATTATCGGGCGTATTATCCGTATGCCTTATGCTAAAAGAAAGGAAAATGAAAACCTAAATCGTTGTTATATTTTTGCTTCTGCCCGTAATTTCAACGAAGCAGCTACACAGATCATCTCTGGACTTGAAACGAATGGATATAGCAGATTTGACCTCTTAAACTCCTCTCAAAAGGAACAAAAATACGAGTTGGAAATTGAGCGTGCGGTAAAAAAGGATTTTGCAGCCCCAATGATGAGTCTTGATGGTGACAGATTAGCCTTTGAAGATTTGATCGGTGAAGATTTTGAGCTTGCCAAAGAAGATGCGAATTTTGATTTTGAAATACATTACGATAACGATGGTCGCGCCGTTATTGATATCAAGGAAGACAAATGGATAAAAGGAGCACAGCAGATGTTGCATCTAACATATAAAGACAAAAACTTTACCAAGCAGGAGTTGGTGCAGTGGTTGGATAAAAAAATGCGATTTACCATCCTTGAAAAAAGCGACAAAGTGAAGTTTATCGATAAAGCCATTGATTATCAGCTCAAGAAGCACTCACTTGCGGAATTATCCGTGAATCGTTATTTGCTGTTGGCTAAACTCGACGAAGTAATTAACGGGGTACTGCAGGAATACGCCAAACGGCGTTTTGATCAGTTTGCCAAAAAGGGCGCAATCACAACGAAGCCTTTTGATTCTTTTCCAGAGACGATTACGATAGCGCAGGAAGTACCACAAGACTTCAACAAGAATTACTATAAAAAGATCGATAAACTCAATAAAGAGGAGCTTTCATTTGTTGAACGTTTAGACTTGGATACTTTGCCGAATATCGAGTTTTGGATTAGAAGCAGGGAGAAAAGAGACCCTTTTTACATCCAAGGATGGAAGAAAAATAAATTCTATCCTGACTTTATTGCTGTCACCAAAAAAGGTTCAGTCGTGGCTTTGGAATGGAAAGGTGAAGACCGCGTCAGCAATGAAGATACCGAATACAAAGTGGAAATTGGTGAACTCTGGGCAAACCTTGGCAAAGGCAAACTTCACTTCTTCCTTGTGTACAATGGGAATGTGGAAAGCGTATTGAGTGCACTTAAAAACTTGTAAAATATTTTTAAATGCTCTCTTTCTTTAGAAAAACTTGGGAAAGGATAAAAAACTTCTCTAAAAAGGAAGAGAGCATTTCGGATATCATAAAACGTGAAATTAAAATCGATAAAAAAACGAGGAAAAGAATTATGGAGAACAGGGCTCCCCTTTGGATGCCTTCAACGTCTTCCACAGCAAAAATTACTGGTTTTCTGCTGTTCGCTTGGATCATTTCACATCCAACGGAAATTCTTTACAAAATCCTTTCTCCGTTAAATCAGATTGCCAACCATTGGCTTTTCTATGCGGATGCAACCAGATCAACAAAGGGTTGGCTAAAAACGAACCTGTCTACCCCACCCATTATTCCAGAAAGCTTTGATCCTATCGCCATTCATGCTGGGGTAGGAGCGATTCTAGTTGGTCTTATATTTTTTGTAGCGGGTAGCCTGCTCGATAAGAATGAGCCAGAGAAAGCCCGTGTACTTCTGTATAAAAGCTACCTTTTCCCATTGCTTCTGTTAGAAACTACCGCCTTCTTTTTCTTTATCGGAAAAACAAACTGGCTAGCGGTAATTTTTCTTGGTTTGATTGCAGTAGCCGCTCTAGTTGCGTTCAGTAGAGTCATTACAGTGTTGCTTCAAGCTCACAAATTGGAGGAGGCGAAGAAGAACATCTTGATCAGTGTAACGAGAACCTCGTTTGTTAAACTGCTTGACCGAGAAATCACTAAACGCATTTGGTTTAATTGTTTGTATAAGCACTATGAAAATAGTGAGATTTTAAGCTTTAGCCCCTTCGGCTTCCGGGGAGATAGAAAGGATATATTTGCAATAAAAGCAACAAGAGATAGCTATGTAAAGAATGTAAAGCTGAATCATTTAGAAAAGATAGAATCTCAAATTAGCAAGGGAATGAAGGTGGATGCCCCTGATAGCAACGATTCAATTCAGACAAGCAAAAGTCAACCAAAGAAAGAAAGGATTGAGTCAGCTGCTATCGTAAGAAAATCGTTAAATGACAGTATCAGAGTTGGTGAAACTCTTTTTGAAATCAAGAAAGAACTTGCCGAGAAAATTGGCATAAAGAAGTTGGGAAAATTAGCTCTCTCCATGTTCGAAATGGAACGTAATGATACTGAAGCTGAGGCACGAATCGAAATATCAAAAATGAAGGATAGGTGTATTTCTGCTATCAATAATCAAAGTACAGGAGAGTTAGAGAACATCATGCGACTCTACGTCGAGTTAATCAATGAGTTTTTTAGATATCTCGAAAAATACGGTGGAGGCTTCTCAGCTGAACAGGCACGGCAGGAACAGGGAGGCTTTGGGAGCCAAAAATTAAAACCAATTGAATGGCTCTCAAACGATATTCGAGAAATCTTTGAGCGTGGTGTTGCTTCCGAAGACATCGATATTATTCGGCATGTCGCTTATTTGCCGATGCTTTTGGCGCAAGAAGCTATCGACAATAAGGATCATCTTATTTTTCGAGAATTCCTTTATTTTCCTAGGATGCTCTACGAGCGAGGGTATGAATTATTGGAAAAAGGCAATAAAAAGGCCGCTGAATTTATCTTCGATAGAACGTGGCGGTATTTGAAAGAACTGTCTTCATATCATTTGGAACCGAAAATAGATGATGAGGATTACCCCGAACAGGATTTCAAAGATTACGCGATCCATATACTGGTAATTTTTCAGCATTTGATAAAAGCAGCCTTCGATAAGCGCGATATTGATAATTTCAATAAATTTTTGACTGCGCTCATGCAGTTGTTTGAGCCTCTTGGGCGGCAACGCAAATACAACGGAAACTATGAGGAGATTCGTGATGTGTATGATGAGTTAGATGAAAAGCGTGAAGAGGTTTTGTTCGGCCTTGCAAGTTGGACGCTGTTTATTTTGAGAGGCGGTACCGACAAAGAAGCGATTAAGCCTTTTTATGACTCAATTCAAAAACTATTACCGAACAAAATTGAAGATTTGACGGCACTCTTCATGAGAGTACATAAGTTTAGAGCTGGAGACTCTTGGGGCTGGGACTGGTGGGAAATGCAGCCTGATGGCGGAGTCCACACAATTCAAACCCTTGAAAAGTTGGAACAATTATTTGTCGTGAAATCTCTATCCGCTCTCAGCGGTAAGACGGATGGAGAGATCCAAAAAATAAATATTCCTCACAATCGTGACCTTGCGTTTTTAGCTGATGGAACTGGAGATTTAATGAAAATCATTGCTAGTATAGAAACCTCTAAAGATAACTGGAAAGATATATTGGATTTGGGCTCGATGGAACAGTGCAAAGCCTTACGTGCCTTATTAAAAAAGGCTCATCTTCAGCAGGAAAAAGATGATTTAAAAAGAAAAAGAGAGGCTCCAGTTTCACCGGAAAAGATTTTGAAATTCAAAGAATCTCTCATCCCAAATTATAAGAAGAGCCAGCCAATGAGACTCATGTTGGAAAAAATTGGTGCGTATAGTGATAAATCTGGAATGCCCTACAAAGGAACAGTGCAAAATAAAATGGGTATTGGTACGGTTTTTGATAAAACTCCATTCATCCCAGATGATTTTGAGTGGCACGTACATTCTCTTGGGGTAGATGAGGGTTTTGGATTTGGTCAAAGCATGGCACGAGGAGAGAATGAAAGAATAATTGAGACCATCCATGAAAAGGCTCAACAAATTCAAGCCGAAGCGTTCGAATCTACTCTTGAAGCGCTGAAGCCTTCCAATGTCATCATCGTTGCAACTAATCGAGCAATTTGGACTTTTTTTGGCCACCACTCTGCGAACTATATTCCTAAGTGGAGAAATGACTTTCCGAAGGAATTTGCATCTGATGAAATGATCGAGGGTGTCTACCAATATCAAGGTGTGCATATTCCCATTTATGAGGTGTACACTCAGGAAACACAAAGCTCCAGAGTATATATCTTGAATAAGAAAAAATTGGGGAAATTCATACAATACTCACCTCTAGATAAGGATGAACCAAAAGAATTACAAAAGGGATTTCTGATGATAGACGTTCAACCGTTTGAACCAAATTCAAATGCATTAAATAATCTTTTAGATAAACCACCTGACTGGTTAAAAGAAATAGAAACTAGAGGCGAGCAAACGGAGCATCTGCGTGAGAGAATTCTGATTCATGTTTATGAGAGATTTGAATTTAAGCTATATGAGAAATTTGTTGGTTACGTGATTGAGGTTGAGAGATGATTGGTGACCAACACTATTCTTACTGTTCCCACCAACCCCGTTTCCGTCCGTAATTAAGCTACTTATACATACCGAACACCAACCTATTCCACAGGAAAGCCTTTTGCGCAGTTATATCGATTTAGCATGAGATGTTTCATAAGTAGCTGCCTTTACCTCCCCTACAAACCCCTCCACCATCCCCGAATTATCCTTCAGCCAGATATACCACCCCAAAACTCCTCCTCCAAAAGTCGCCACCAGACCCGAGACCATATTGATGCCTCCGAATCCAAAATACTTGAAATTCGGTTAGAATCAGCCGTTTCTTCCTCCGGTTGATGTTCCAAATATTCCTCAATAGTCATCCTTTTCTTTACCAACCCTTTGGTTTGCGGTTCCAATCGCGTTAATGAGCCCCCACCAAATTTGATTTGCCGAAGCAGTCGCCTCGGGGCTTCGCCCATCGGCATTGGTTTCCGCCAAGAAATTCCAGGGGGTTTTATAATGGGCTTCTAATATTTTTAAACTTAGGGTTGGTGACATGTATAGAAATCTGTGTTGTCCTGATGTTTTGATGTCCAAGCAGCTCTTGGACAAAACGCACATCTGTATCATTTTCCAGTAAATGCGTAGCGAACGAGTGTCTTAATGAATGGAAAGACGCAACTTTTTTATCCCGGAATCTTCCAAAGCATTTTCAAAAATTTTTCTGTGCAGTTCTTGTTGTTAAGACGCCTCCTCGTTCACTTGCAAAAACAAAATCATTTGTTGATTTTCCGGCAACTAAATTCTCCAAGTCAGCAACCAAGCTTTCTGGTATTATGCTGATTCGATCCTCCTGTGCCTTTGCTAATTTGATATGAACAGTCAATTCTTCCAAATCTAAATCCTGCACTTTTAAGGAAATAACCTCGCTAACCCGTAAGCCAGCCCCATAACTAAGGGATAAAAGGAGCTTGTGTTTTTGCATTTTTTTTGGGTTTCCAAAATTCTTTTTATTTCACTTCGTGACAGAACTACAGGCAAACTTTTTGGCTTTTTTGCTGACTGTATTTCAATTTTTTTATGACTTTTTACTACATTTCGGTAGTAAAATTTAATAGCGTTCAAAAATAGGTTCCGACTCTGAGGAGAAGTTTTCTTTTTCTCACAGTAGAATAAAAAATTCCTAATATTTTCCTGATTAAATTTTTTTAAATCTATTTTTTTGAAAACAAAATACTCTCGCAAACCATAAAGATAACTTTTTATAGTTTGAGAACTATAATTTTTTATTTTGAGTTCTCGTTCAATTTTTTGTAATTCAATTTGCATACTTAATTAAGAACAAGCAAAGTAAAGTCAATTTTTATACGATTAAAATTTATTATGGATTCGCATCATATGCAAAATATATCTATAATCATGAAAACACTTCGTATAAAAACGAGTGAGACGCAATTTCGCCCTATACCAATAAACAAGTATGAACAATAAAATAATTCAACAAGTGGAAGAGTATGTTAAAAGTATTATGAGCAATGAAGTGGCTCATGATTTTAAGCATGTTGATCGCGTAAAAAATTGGGCTTTGCAGATTGCCAATAAAGAAAATTTTGAAGATTTAGAAGTGGTAGTAATTTCAGCGTTAATGCATGACATTGGATTGACACAAGCCGAGAAGCGTAGTTTGCATGGCGAGGTTGGCGCTGAAATGGCCGCAAAATTTTTAACAGAAAATAATTTACTCACACAAGATAAAATTGCCGAGATTTGTAATGCAATAAAATTTCACAATAAAAATCGCGAAGGCGATGGCAAATTATTTAAAATTTTGCGTGATGCTGATATGATGGACCTTTTTGGTGCAGTTGGCATGATGAGAGCTTTCACTTCTAAATCTTCAAAACCAGAGTATGATATCGCCAATCCTTTCGGTAGTCGGTTCAATCCGTGCGTGTGAACCCCCACCATATAAAAACCCCGCCGATCGGCGGGGGTTTTATTGTTGTTTACTTTGTGTAAGTGAGCGGGTTTTGGTATTTCCCATTGATAATGACTTCAAAGTGAAGGTGGGGGCCGGTTGAACGGCCAGTTGTTCCGATCATTCCGATGACTTGGCCGCGTTTCACGACAGCACCCTTTTCAAGGAGGAGCTTGGATGAGTGCGCATAGCGCGTCTTCATACCGCCGCCGTTATCTATAAGAATCATTTGGCCATATCCACCGCTATTCCATCCAGAGAATACGACGACACCATCAGCGGCCGCGTAAATTGCATTTGTGTATGTTCCGTGAATATCGACTCCCGTGTGCCTCCAGCCAAAGTACTGGTTAATGCGGTGCGAGTCCGTGGGCCAGAGGAGTTTTGTTGCCGGGATAACATCCGTTTTGTCTGCCGGAATGGTTCGTGCGTCCTTTACGCTATTCAACTCTTCATACGGATCATATTTTTTACCGGCGATCGTCGTAGAATTTCTTTGAACCGAGAGCGGAATCGGAGCGTTTGCTGCAGCGATTGTTGCGGGAGGCGTAGCTCCCGGAAGAATAAGCTCTTCACCAAGAGTGAGCGTACTTGCATCCGTCATGCGGTTTGCTGAAAGGATGTCATCGGTCGCGACATTGTATTTCTTTGCAAGGCTTGAAAGCGTGTCGCCTTTCTTAACGGTATAGAGAACACCTGACTGTGCTGGAATACGTAGCTCTTGGCCGGGATGAATGGTTGAACGGCTTGTGAGGTCGTTTCCCCAGAGAATGGTATTAACCGTAATACCGAATTTTGCTGCGATGGTACTAATTGTGTCGCCATCTTGCACGGTATAATTTTCCGTTTTGGTTCGGTTTGTAGCGACTGGTTGAGCTTCGCCCGTAGCTTCCGCACTCGGCATGAGAGCGATTGAACCTGGAACCGCTGTATCAGCAACAGCTGTGCCGACGTCTGTTGAAGCATAATCATCATCAATGTTTGCGCTTGCTTCAAGCGTGTCCGCATCAAGATAGTGAGAATCTTTTACGATGAGATCCGGACTTACTTGCTCTTCTACATAGGTGTCCTGCCCATTTGTTGCCAGGGTGTACAAAAGACTGTTTTGGCCTGCTTCCAGAGCGGTTGCACTCTTAGCTTGTAACTGGCTTCCTATGGCCGTTAGAGAAATAACAACCAAAATAGCGTGAAAAACGTAACGATTTGTCAGGAGAAAAAAGAGAAATCCACGTGCGCCAACGGCAACACGATTCATGCGCAGCTTAAGCAGCATGAGGAATTTATAGAGCGGTAATACGAAGAATCGCACAGCCACCCGAGAAATGGGCTGTAAAACGGGCGCGAGTATTTTCGCGACCTTGAGTATCAAATTTTTTACCCGAGCCATTAGGCGAAGGCCTATCAGGGCTATATGGGCGGATAAACGTTTCATTGAAGTAGGAATATGACCTCCTGGCCGTTCTCGGACACCAGCTAATTTCAGTACATCCAGAATAGCTGATAGGCCCGGAAAGGCTTAATAATAAGCTCTACTTAGCCAATTTATTTTCCACTTTAGCTAAGGAACTATAGCGGAAAATGGGCTTTTTGTCAATCGTGAGATGCCACTATGCTTCTATCGCCAATAGCCGTCAAGCTTTTCTTTTTGGAGATCCTTTTTTCATCTTATGCCATCTGCAAGCGATATTGAAGAGCCTCCGCAACATGCTCGGCTGAGAGGTCTTCTGCACCGCCTAAGTCGGCGATGGTTCGCGCCACTTTGAGCAGACGAAAGTAGGCGCGCGCCGAGAGTTTGTATCGGTCGATAGACCTACTGAGGATCGCCTCGGTCGTTTCGTCCAGGCGAATAAGCTCGCGGACATGCTGGCTTGTCATCTCCGCATTTGTTTTGATACCTGTTGTTTTAAAGCGTTCCGTTTGAAGTTTTCTTGCTTGCAAAACACGCTCCCGAATTATTTTGCTGGATTCATTTCGTTCTTTTCGCGTTAAGTCTTTTGCAGGAACCTTTGCTACTTCAATGGCAAGATCCATGCGGTCTAAGAGCGGCCCGGAAAGTCTTTTTCTGTATTTAGCGACCTGCAATGGACTGCAGGTGCATTCGATATCTTGTTCCGTTAGAAAGCCGCAAGGGCAGGGATTCATAGCTCCGATGAGAATGAAGTTTGCAGGAAATAACGCCGTACCGCCCGCGCGGCTCACGGTCACGCATTTATCTTCAAGGGGTTGGCGTAAACTTTCGAGAAGGACTCGGGGGAATTCTAAAAATTCATCTAAGAAGAGGACGCCGCGATGCGCGAGAGAAATTTCTCCGGGACGTGGAATCGTTCCTCCGCCAATAAGTGAAGGCATGCTCGCACTATGATGAGGAACGCGACAGGGGCGTTCAAGCACAACGCCTTGTGGCGGCAATGTTCCTGCGACGGAATGGATTTGTGTG
>PCSZ01000062.1:11243-22080 GCA_002786495.1 Candidatus Uhrbacteria bacterium CG22_combo_CG10-13_8_21_14_all_47_17
TGCAAGAAGTGTTTTACCGGAACCCGGAGGACCTTGCATGAGAACATTATGTGCTCCGGCCGCAGCTATTTCCAATGCACGCTTCGCTTGTTCTTGCCCGCGAATCATGGAGAAGTCATAGGAATAAATAATCGTCTCTCGGATATCGTCGAGGTTATTTTCAAACTTTGTTAAAGACTTTTTTTCTGTCACGTGGTCAATGACATCTGCGAGAGACGAGGCACTGTAGACATCCACTCCATAAACGAGAGCCGCTTCATGCGCATTTGCCTCTGGGATAATAAGCTCTTTTATTCCTGCGGATTTTGCGAGCATAGCCATGGACAAGGCTCCTTGTATCGGACGCAAACAGCCATCAAGTCCCAGTTCTCCAGCAATTAAACGCTTTTTGAAAGCGGCGTCATCCAGGCCGCGGGACGATGCGATGAGAGCAAGCGCAATGGGCAAGTCAAAGTGAGATCCGGACTTTCTCAAGTCGGCGGGCGCCAGATTTACCGTGATGCGTGTACGCGGGAATACGATTCCGGTGTGTTTGAGAGCGCTTCTTACACGTTCACGCGCTTCTTGTACGGCGGTATCGGCGAGTCCGACAATAATGCAGGCTCCAAGGCCTTGCGAGATATCGGTTTCAATATCAACGCGATGGGCTTCGAGCCCAATGACGCTTGCGGTGAGAACATGGCTTGCCATAGCTCACCCCGTTCCACGGATTTGTTCGAGTGTCAAGATGCGGACGCGTTGTCCTTTGGTTTATAAAATCGCCACAGGAATAGAATACCCGTGAGAACGCTTAAGTCTGCAAGATTAATTGCGGAACGATTCCAAAGAAGAAGCCAGTCGCGTACATAGCCGAGCGTGACTCTATCAAAAAGGTTTGCGAGAGCGCCGCCAATAAGAAGACCGGCACCAAGCGTCATTATCCCGACACCGGGGCGTTCTTTTTTTAGCCAGAGGAGAAGGCTGATAACAACAGCAAGCGTGATAAAAACGGTAAGAGGCAAAGGAAGCGGAATATTGAAGCTAATGCCGAAGTTTTTGAAGTCTGTAAATTGAGCGAGGTTAAAGAAAAACGAAAAACCGGTCATGAGAGCCGGTTTTGCAAATAAAATATTTTTTGTAATGAGGTCTATCGCAAATGCAGCAAGCGCAGTCGTTGCAGTGAATAGTGGTCCCGCATACATGGGAGCAATTACATTTCTTGCGTCAACGTTTTTTTGCATTCGATACAAGACGAAGATGTTGGGCGAGCTAAGAGACGTTTTTCATCAATATCTTTTTTGCAATATTTACATGTTCCGTATGTGCCTTTTTCAAGAGCGGCGAGCGCTTTGGTTACATCATGTAAATCGGAACGCAACCGTTCAACGACAGACATCTCATCTGCAAGCGTTGTGACTTCGAGCGCATTGTCATCATCCGAGTTCCCGCCGGATTCCGGATAGCTTAAGCGCTCTTCCCCCTTTGCATCAACGGAATAGCCTATGTCCTTCATATCCCGTTCTAATCGGGCTTTTTCTTCTACAAGGACCTTCGTGACCTTCTCAATAAAATTGGCGTTCATATTAGTGCTAGTTTAGCTGAAATAGACAGTTTGATCAAGTGAGCACTATTTTTAAGCAAAATAAAAAGCGCCGCAGATGCGCCCTAGAAATAATTTTTAGGCGGTGCGGCGCTTTAGGCCTTGATTCGCGGTCTGCCTCGTCACGTAGGGGAGCGAAAGCTCGACCCAGATGGACAAGAGTTTGACACGGCTATGAACCGAGGTCTATGAGGAGCTGCTTCTTCTACCCCGCCCTGGCAAGAACCCATGAAGACCCGAAGGTCCAAAGATAGGGGATGCCTAACTGAGTTTAAGATTTTGTTTTTTATTTTCCTGGTTCCGACGAAAAGTCGGAAAAACCGGGTGGAGTGGAAGAATGGAATCGATCACCATCAAACGCGCAGAAGCGCAAGGCATGTAATATGCCGATCGTGATCGGTCCTATAAGCAGTTTAATGTGCGAAGGTACAGGGTTGATCGGTCGCATTTAGCGGCCCCAATAAATGTCTTTATTTCCAGAGGCGAATTTCCCGCGTAGAAAATGAGACGAGTAGAAAAGTGCGCTGTAAAAAGAAGGTGCGTTAGCTCTGTGAGCTTCTTATAGTATAGCAGTTATTCTGAGCTTTTGGCAAAGACATTGTGTATAAGTCAAAAAGAGTGCTAATACAAGCAAACTTATTCTTTAAACTTTTTAAAAAAATTATCCACAATACTGTGGATAATTACTCGAAGCAGGCAATAAGGCGTCCGTTTTTTTCGCCAAACTGTATCGCGGGAATATTTGCCGGGGGTTCTTCCCAACCGAGTGATGTGAAAATGAGTTCAAGCGTCTTTCCGGAAAGACGCATCCAGGGCTGGCTTGGTTCGCAGGCGCTCTTCACGGGATATTCAACCGAATGAGAATCTCCTGCGTTCACGCGGAGTTCTCGCTTTGTGAGATCGAGCTCTTCTCCCTGTTCATCTATTCTTGTTCCAAATAAGGGGTCTGTGGTGGTTGCGGTAAGTGCGATACGTTCCGTGCTCGCCGTGCCATCAGGGAGAATAATGGTTCTTGTTGAGGAAAAACCATAGGAACCAAGGAGGTTTGCGGCATCCGTTTCCGTCAGATCATTTGAAAAGGTGTAAATGGTGTTTGCGGGGCGGCCTTGATCATCGAACCAAATATGAAACTCAGAAAGTCTGGGAGACTCGGTAAGATCGAGGCGACCATTGCTTAGCCTGCGAATAACTTCATAGAGACTACCGTTCATATTCCCATCGGGGGGAATTTGTAGAGCAAAGTCCGCTGTTTTGAGAGCGATTGGTGCTTGGTTTTTTGCTTGAAAGGGCACGTTTGTTTCCAAAATGCCATTTCGGAGCTTTCCTTGAATAGAGCCTTCGGCCGAGCTATCGGCTCCGGTGTCGGTAAAAAGGAGCTTTGGTTCCAGAAGGAACGCAAAGGATGCGGAAGGAAAACCTCCCCAAGTAAATTGTTTCGTATAGGTATCGTTTCGTGTTTGAGTGGGAATCCTGTCTGGGTAATAGATGCTCGCAAGGCCGGCGTGAACTGTTTGTTCTTTTGGCAGACCGTTGAACATCCAGTTTGGCCCGATGACAAAGTATTTCCAAAGACCTTCATCAAAATAAATGCCGACAATCGCGGGCCATTTTGAATTCGAATGCTGCAGAACCGGTGGCAGGGTATTTCCCGAAATGGGAAGCGTTTTTAAAAAACTTGGAGAACTGGAGAGCAGGAGTACAGGGGAAGCCGGAATCGGCAGGGGGCGGCTCAGGTAAAACCAAAGGATACCTAGAACCGCCGCCGCCAAACCAAGCACAAGACCGGAAAGCGCAAACCAAGCCACTTTTGAAAGGCCGCGCTTTCCTTCTGCAAGGAGAAAGCTTGAAGCTTTGCCGAATTCAATCGTTTCTCCCATGTTTATCGTTGTTCACGAGGGCCTCTTGAGCCGTTATTGCCGGAAGGCTTATTTGCACGAAGCGGTTTGTTGTCGCGTTCCATCGGTTTGTAGTTCGGGTCGAGTCTTTTAATGGAGAGATTCACGCGTCCCATAGCATCAATTTCATATACGAGTACTTTGATCATATCTCCGACTTTCAAAATATCATCTACTTTCTCAACGCGCTGAAGCGCGAGCTCGGAAATATGAACAAGTCCTTCAACGCGCGGAAGAATTTCCACGAAAGCTCCGAAATCAAGAATACGTGTTACGCGTCCTTCAAAGGTTTCACCTTCTTTTACTTCGCGCGTTAGCTGTTTGATCCATCCGATTGCTTTTTCCATGGACTCCGCATTGGCGGATGTCACCATAACAAGACCGTCATCTTCGATGTCAATTTCAACATTCGTTTCGGCGATAATCTCATTGATCATTTTTCCACCCGGACCAATCACATCACGAATCTTTTCCGGATTAATGTGGAAGGACTGAATACGCGGTGCGAATGGGGAAAGCTCCGCTCGTGGCTTTGCGAGTATTTCCTCCATTTGATCCAGAATGAATTCACGCGCTTTCTTTGCTTGCGCAAATGTTTCTTCTACGACATGCCAGGGAAGACCGCTTGTTTTTGTGTCCATTTGAACGGCGGTAATCCCATCGCGCGTTCCTGCGATTTTAAAGTCCATGCCTCCTTCACCATCTTCAAGATCTTGAAGATCGGTAATGACTTGATACCGATTGGTTTTTTCATCGGAAGCCATCCCCATGGCGATTCCGGCAACCGGAGCAAGGATAGGAACGCCAGCATCCATAAGCGCCAGCGTGGAACCGCAAGTTGCTCCCATGGAACTTGATCCGTTTGAACCAAGAACTTCCGAAACAACGCGAATGGTGTACGGGAAATCATCTTTCTTCGGGAGGACAGGAATCAGTGCGCGTTCTGCCAGAGCGCCATGACCGATTTCACGACGTCCCGGACCGCGATTTGATCGGGTTTCACCGACGGAATAGCTTGGGAAATTGTAATGGTGGAAATAGCGTTTCTTTCCTTGGAATTCCATGGTGTCGAGCGTTTGTTCCATGCCCGGAGAACCAAGCGTTGCGCTACTAAGTACTTGTGTTGCCCCGCGGTCAAAGAGACCGGAACCATGCGTGCGCGGTAAGAGACCAACTTCAACGCCGATAGGGCGTACTTCATCAAGCGCGCGTCCGTCTGCGCGGCGTTTTTCTTCAAGAACGAGACGCGTAACTTCGGATTCAATGAAAGCGTCCACGGCTTGGTTCGCAATTTCGCGATCTGCTTCGCCGATAGCGAGGGCGTCGAAGTTTGCTCCGAGCTCGCTCTTTAATTGCTCAACGGCCAGCTTGCGATCCGCCTTGCTTTTCATCGGTGTGACGAAAATCGAACCGCGCTTCGTCGTAAGAAAGTCGAATACTTTCTTTTCAACCGCTTGAACTTCAAGACGGCGCGCCGCTTCATGTTCATCTCTTGGTGAAGCGGAGTCTTGTTTCGTTTTTCCAACGGCTTTTTGTACTTCCAAAATCAGGTTGACGAGGTCGGTAAGGGCTTTATTGCCAAATTGAATAGCTGCAAGCATTTCTTGCTCCGGAATGCGATTGGCGCCGGCTTCTACCATGATGGTTTTGTCGCTTGAACCAGCTAAGACGAGATCAAGTCCGCCTGTTTCCATGTCGCTATAGGTTGGCATGAGTACAAACTCTCCTTCGCGCTTTCCAACGCGTACAGCTGCGATTGGTCCGTTCCAAGGAATGTCTGAAATGGCGAGTGCACAGCTTGCTCCAATAAGAGCAGGGATGTCGGCATCATTTTCTTGGTCATGAGAAAGCACGGTCGCGACGACGGCAACTTCGTTTCGAATTTGATGTGAAAACAACGGACGAATCGCACGGTCAATCAAACGTCCGGAGAGAATCGCTTCATCTGTTGGGCGTCCTTCTCGCTTCATAAAGCGGGAGCCTTTGATGCGGCCGGCAGCATACATGCGCTCTTCGAAGTCTACGGAAAGCGGGAAATAATCGATGCCTTCACGGACACCTCCCATGGTTGCCGTGCAAAGAGCGACCGTGTCGCCAAAACGTATTGTGCAGGAACCGCTCGCTTGTTGGGCAAGCTGATTTACGCCGATGGTCATTTTGCGCCCGGCGAAATCGATAGAAAACTTTTGTTCTTTCATAAATTGTGTGACTCACCCGGGAACGGAGTGCGCCTTTTCGAAGGCGGGACCGTCGTTCCAGGGCGAGACTATTAGACGAGTAGAATGTGGGTTCGTGGGATCCGTTTATGGATAGCACCAGCCCACAAAACTACCAGCCTTCTGGCTAGTAGGTGATGCGAATTTTTCTTTCTGTGCTCTCATCGCTTTTTGTAGCGCGTGCGGGTTTTTTTGTGGTGGAAGCCACTTTCTTTGGAGTTGCTGTGTGTTTGTGTGTACGCGTAGCTCCCAAGAGAAATTGCTCAGGCGCTTCTGAAAGATCCATAAAAGCATCGGCGACTTCGCGAAGAGCTTGGCTTGTTGATTTACCGAATGCAGCGACTTCACAGATAACGCCATGGCTGCGGAGATATTCTACCAAGGGAACAAAATCTCCATCACCTGTTACCAAAACAATGGCATCCACTTTTGGAGAAATGGAAATGGCATCAACCGCCAAACCGACATCCCAGTCAGCCTTTTTTGCGCCGCTTGAGAATTCCTGAACATCTTTGATTTTTAATTCAATCCCGCCTGAGAGCATGGCTTCAAAAAAAGCTTGCTCTTCACCGGTTTTCGATTTGGCCACATAAGCAATGGCGCGAATGAGTTGGCGTGAACCGACAGCTGCTTCTAAAAGAGAGCCGAAATTTACACGCGCATTATGAACGTGCTTTGCCGAGTGATACATGTTTTGCGTATCGATAAAAACGGCAACGCGCTGATCTGGTCTTTGGATCATAAAAAAAGGGTGCGAAACAAAAAAGCGTTTCGCGAAAAAAAAGTTGATTAAAAACGAACGTAGGAAGCGTAGCTGTTTTTGTTGTTTTTGTCCATGTTCAAAGGATTTTTCTTATAGAAGACCCCGCAAGCGAGAAGCGCTTGCGGGGTCTTGAGAGCCGGGTGTTCAGTCCGGTGTGTAGTTGAGGGCGTGCAGACGGAGCACCGTCTTTGCGAAGCCCTGTCGTACCCAGATGGTGGACAGGTCGCGATCGAAGAGCTGCGGGAACTCGGCTTCCTTGAAGCGCTTGACGGCGCTCTTGGAAATGACCTTCCCATGGATCTCATCCCGCTTTGAGGCGAAGAGAACCGGAACGCCTCGGGCGTCGGCGTCGGCGAATAGATGGAACCTCTCGAGGACTTCCTTGGTCGAGAGCCCCATGAGTGCCGCTACCTCGCTGAGACGCGCCCAGCATGCGTAGTGTCGCCGCCTGTCACGGCGAGGCTGCGGATCCTCCGGATCCGGTTCGCGTGCTTCGCGAGCGCAGGTTGGCATTGCGACCTTGAGGCCGCGTCCGAGCTCACCCTTGTGAACCTGTCGGGCAGACTCGAAGTAGAGACCGCCCACACGCTTGGAGTTCGTCGTCTCGTAGATCACGATCCCGAAGGGCTCGCTTCCGACGAGCATGAACACGCGGTAGAGCGAGCTGTTTCTGATTCCCTTGTAGGATGCATTGTCCTCCGAGGTCTCGGTCGTATACTTCTCCTCGGGTTTTGTCCCGATGATGCGGTATAGCCCTGCATCCTCCTCGTGGTAGTGCCCCCGAGTGAGCTCTTCACCATCCTCGATCTCTCGCAAGACTGAGGCGCGAGCCACCCACTTGCCGTCCGGGACTTCGATGTCTTGAGTCCGCTTCTCCCCGAGCGTATTGCCGAGGAGCTCCTCGATGATATAGCTATTTCCCATGACACTCTCCACGCAGTAAAAGGATATGATCGAAGAATCTACTGCCAACCCTTCAATCCCGCGGGCTTCCTCCAGCGGAGCATAGATAAAAGCGCATTTTACGCATGCTTCGTTGGAGGATTTTTGAAAGAACAACGTTTATTTAAGTAAAAAGGACTGTTTTTGTCAATATACTTGTCTAAATAAAAAATACCGCCTTTAGGCGGTATTTTTTTTAAATCTTCAGCTTTCCCATCAAATCGTCGTAGGCCTTTTGGTCTTCGCGCTTCAGATATTTCATGAGGCGGCGGCGTTCTCCGACTTTTTTGATCAAACCACGGCGGGAAGAGAAATCCTTTTTGTGCAGTTTGAGGTGCTCTGTCAATTCTTTTACCTCCTCTGTAAGGATGGCAATTTGAACCTGCGGAGAACCGGTATCTGTCGCATGGGTTTTAAACTTCTCAATGATGCGTTTCTTTTTGCCTGGTGTTAACATAGCTCGTCGGCGTCTTTCGGCCCCAAGCGATCCGTTGGAATCGACTTCGGGCCGGAAGGGCCGGATATGCGTGAGCGAAAGCCAAAGCCTTCGGCACGTCGTGAGTAAATAAAAGCCAGGCGAACTTAACAGCTTTGAGATATTTTTGCAAGCCCCGCGCATTGTCAAAGATTGGCAATGTGATACCGTTTTTTTGTCTCTATGGCACAAAGACCTATTCACGAAATTGAAGCGAAGTGGCAAGACCGTTGGGAAAAAGAGGGTGTGTATCAGGCCAAAGCGGCGGATCACGCTTCAAAATTCTACGGTCTGGTTGAATTTCCTTATCCCTCCGGAGAAGGTTTACATGTCGGACATCCGCGTTCCTATACCGCGATTGATGTTTTGACGCGCAAACAACGCATGGAAGGAAAAAACGTTCTCTATCCGATCGGCTGGGATGCATTCGGTCTTCCGACGGAGAATTTTGCCATTAAACATAAAATGGCTCCGCAGGAAGCAACGAAAAAAAACATTGCGAATTTTACGCGTCAGCTCAAATCGATCGGTTTTGGTTTTGATTGGTCGCGTGAAATTAATACGACGGACCCAAGCTATTACAAATGGACGCAATGGCAATTTATTCGATTTTTCAACTCCTATTTTGATGAAACGGAACAGCGTGCGCGTCCGATTGAAGAACTCCTGATTCCAAAAGACGTGATTGCGAATGGAGAAGAAGCGGTTCATGCGTATCGCAATTCGATGCGCATGGCTTACAAAGCTTCGAGCACAATCAACTGGTGTCCGCGCTGTAAAATCGGTTTGGCAAATGAAGAAGCACAGGGCGGCGTCTGTGAACGCTGTGGCAATCCGGTTGAAAAGCGTGAAAAGGCACAATGGATGATACGCATCACAAAATATGCCAACCGTCTTTTGAAAGATCTTGAAACAGTGGACTATCTTGAAAAGATTAAAGCTCAGCAAGTGAATTGGATTGGGAAGAGCGAGGGCGCGTATGTCGATTTCGCAATTCACGGAACAAAAAACGCGGAGGATAAAGTCACCGTATTCACCACGCGTCCGGATACGCTTTTTGGTGCGACCTATCTTGTGTTTGCGCCGGAACATCCGCTTATTGAAACCTGGCTTGGGGAGGGTGATATAAAAAATGCGGAAGCCGTTCGTGACTATCAAATGGACACGGCCAAAAAATCGGACATTGAACGCCAGGCGGAAGGAAAGAAAAAGACGGGCGTTGTTCTTGAAGGACTTCAAGCGGTGAATCCGGCGAATGGAAAATCGATTCCGGTTTGGATTTCAGATTATGTTCTTGCCAGTTATGGTACAGGCGCAATCATGGCGGTGCCGGGACATGATGCGCGTGATTTTGATTTCGCTACAACCTTCGAACTTCCTATTGAATATGTTGTCGCGCCTGTTTTAATCGACGAAGGCAGCGCTCATCAGGAGGATAAGGAAACCGTTACACGGCAAACCGTTCATGCCGTCGTGCGTAATCCAAAAACAGGAGAGCTTCTTGCCATGAAATGGAAAAAATTTGGTTGGACAACTTTTGTTATCGGCGGCATTGATGAAGGGGAGGATGCGATTACCGCAGCACGTCGAGAAGTACAGGAGGAAACAGGATATAAAGATTTAAATGTCGTGCGTGTTCTTGGCGGTCCGATGCGCGCAGAATATTTCGCTCCGCATAAAGATGAAAATCGCGTTGCCTATGTTACGGCTGTGCTTTTTGATCTGGCGAGTGACGCGCGCGATGAAGTTGATGCGGAAGAATCTGCCAAACATGAAGCAGAGTGGATTTCGGAAGCTGAGCTTGAGAAGCCGGGCGCTTTGCTTGTTGAGCATGTACATTGGCTTGCTCGTTTGAAGGACGAATCAAATAATGTATTCACCGGCGAAGGGGAAGCGATTCATTCCGGCTTTCTCGACACGCTCCCAACGTGGAAAGCAAAAGACGACATGATTTCGTGGCTCGAGGAAGAAGGAAAAGGCACACGTGCGACTACATACAAGTTGCGTGACTGGGTCTTTAGTCGTCAGCGGTATTGGGGCGAGCCGATTCCAATTATTCTTTGCGATCATTGCGGATTCGTTCCAGTTCCCGATGAAGCGCTCCCGCTGCAGCTCCCCGATGTTGAAGCATATGAGCCTACAGACTCCGGAGAAAGTCCGCTCGCAAATATGACCGATTGGGTCGAAGTTAAGTGCCCTTCCTGCGGAGGAAAGGCGAAGCGCGAAACCGACACGATGCCAAACTGGGCCGGCTCGAGCTGGTACTTTTTACGCTACTGCGATCCGCAGAATAATGAGGCACTCGCCGATCCGGAAAAGCTGAAATATTGGATGCCGATTGATTTGTATAACGGCGGTATGGAGCATACGACGCTTCACTTATTGTATTCGCGTTTTTGGTACAAGTTTCTTTGGGACCTCGGAATTGTTCCGGAAGAATGTGGAAATGAACCGTATGCCAGACGCCGTTCGCATGGACTCATTCTCGCGGAAGGCGGGGAAAAAATGTCGAAGTCCAAGGGCAATGTCGTGAATCCGGATGATGTTGTGCAGGAATACGGCGCGGATGTTTTTCGCATGTATGAAATGTTCATGGGGCCGTTCGATCAGCCGGTGCCTTGGGATACAAATGGTATTGAAGGCGTGAAGCGCTTCCTTGATCGTGTGTGGTCGCTCATGACAGAGGCAACTTCTCCGGATTCCACGGAGGCCGTTGAAACCGTCTACAACCAAAGCATCAAAAAACTAAGCGAAGGCATTGAGCAGATGCAATTTAATACATGCATTTCTCAACTCATGATTCTCACAAATACGTTTCAGGATTTGGGTGGTGTTCCGCAGTCTATGCGTGGAGCCTATCTTCAGTTGCTCGCTCCATTTGCGCCACATCTTGCAGAAGAGCTTTGGTTCCAAATGGGAAAAACCGAATCGATTCATCTTTCCGGTTGGCCGAAGTATGACGAAGGC
>PCSZ01000062.1:22110-40025 GCA_002786495.1 Candidatus Uhrbacteria bacterium CG22_combo_CG10-13_8_21_14_all_47_17
AAGGCCCGCGCGCTCGCGTCAGAACAGGTGAAAACGTATCTTGCAGGAAAGGTTCCAAAAAAAGTGATTTACGTTTTAGGAAAACTTGTGAGCATTGTCGTGTAAAAGAATCCTCTCCTAGAAATGGAGAGGATTCTTCGTTATGCTTGTTTCATCTATGGAAACCAAAGTAAGAAAAGTCATTATTCCCGTGGCCGGTTATGGCACGCGATTTCTTCCGGTGACCAAGGCCATGCCGAAGGAAATGCTTCCGATTATTGATAAGCCGGTCATTCAATATATTGTTGAAGAAGCGGTTGCATCCGGAATTACGGATGTGATTCTCGTCACGAGTCAGACCAAGCGTCCGGTAGAGGATCATTTCGATGATAATCCCGAGCTTGAATCCTGGCTTAAGAAGAGCGGAAAAAAGCGCGCGCTTGAAGATATTAAGTCGATTTCAAAACTGGCGAATTTTATTTATATTCGACAAAAAGGACCATATGGAAATGCCATTCCTGTATTGAATGCGGCGCATCTTATTGGAGATGAACCGTTTGCGGTTCTTTTTGGCGATGATGTCTTCTCTTGTAAAACGCCGCGTCTTCGGCAAATGCTTGATGTATATGAACACTATGGCGATCCGGTTATTGCGGCGCTAAAAACGAATGCCGAAGGGACAAAAAAATATGGAATCATCGATCCGGGGGCACGCGTGCAGAAGGGCGTGTACGAAGTAAAGAATGTTATCGAAAAACCGGGGCCGAAAAAGGCGCCTTCCCGACTTGCGGCTATTGGCGGGTATGTCTTAACGCCGGATATTTTTCCTCATATGAAAAAACTGAAGCCCGGGCATAGCGGGGAGTATGTTTTGCTTGATGCGATTTCATCTCTCATGAAAAAGCGACCCCTATACGCGCGGGAAATTGATGGGAAATATTTTGATACAGGTTCCAAGCTCGGTTGGCTTGAAGCGAATGTCGCTGAGGCTCTTTGGAGAGAAGATTTAGGCAAAGAGGCGCGCGCCATGCTAAAATCGATGCGTTAAACCGCATCGATTTTTTTCATTGAGTTTTCTTTCCTATGAATCGTTATCTTAAAAAAGCTGTCGCCGTTTTCGCCATCCTCGCTTTGGTCGGTCAGGGTTGTACAAAAGCTCCTTCTCAGGCGACAACGCAAGCCTCTCAGCCCATCACCATAAATGTCTGGGGAGTCGTTGATGGCTTCAGCGTGTATAGTCCGATTTTTGACGCGTATCGCGCTTTACATCCATACGTTTCTTTTAACTATCGCCGTTTTCGCCTTGAGGAATATGAAGGGGAGCTGCTTAATGCGCTCGCGGAAGATCGCGGACCGGATATTTTCCTTATTCACAATACGTGGACAAATAAGTATCTTCCCAAAATTTCTTCCCTACCTCCTTCAGCACAGGTCGCTTATCGTGTTCAGAAGGGAAGAACAATTACCTATGAGCTGCGTCAGGAACCGACGATCAGCGGGCGCGAATTCAAGGCGCAATATGCGGATGTTGTACAAAATGATCTTCTTCGCACCTTGAACGTTGGAACTGCGAGTACTCCAAATATGCAGGAACGGTTGGTTGGTATTCCAACGAATGTGGATACCATGGGCATGTATTACAATAAGGATATTCTCAATGTTGCGAATATTCCGACGCCGCCTACAACTTGGACGGAGTTTGCTTCTCAAGTTCCGCAACTTACGCAGCTTGATGCGAATGGGAATATTATTCAGTCCGCTGCAGGCATTGGAACGGCGGATAATATAGATCGTTCTACGGATCTTTTGACGGCGCTCATGGTTCAAAATGGAACAGAGATGGCGGATGCAAACGGATCACCAATTTTCCATCAGATTCCGCCGGCGCTTCGTGATGTGCGTACCGAGCCGCCTTCGTATCAAGCGGTTACGTTCTATACGGACTTCGCGAATCCCGCGAAAGAAACCTATACCTGGAATGAAACGATGCCGAACGCGCTGGATGCATTTGTTCAGGGACAGACCGCTTTCTATTTCGGCTATGCCTATGACTACGACACGATTCGCTCAAGAGCACCGAAGCTGAATCTTGGTATCGCTCCGCTTCCTCAAATTGCAGGAAATCCTCCAAAAAATATTGCGAACTATTGGTATTTCGCTGTTTCAAAAAAATCACAACATCAAGACGTCGCTTGGAATTTCTTAAACAGCCTCACAAATTCCGATACATTGACGCAGATTTTGGCGAGTTCGCATGAGCCATCAGCGAAAAAGGACTTATTAACGACGCAAATTGAGGATGAACGCGTGGGCGTATTTGCTTCGCAAGTTCTGACGGCCTTTAGTTGGTATCGAGGCTCCTCTCCCACGCAGATGGAAGATGCTCTCAAAGAGCTGATACGTAATATTCGCAGCGGAGTGAAAATAAATGATGCGATGCGTTTCGCAGCGGAAAAAATTGCTCAGACAATACGCTAGAACGTTTCTTTGGTATACTTGAGATACTATGACTTATTCGCGGCAGCACCTGTTGAACACATTTGGCGCTTTGTTTGTAGCCGTCGCACTTTTTACGGGATTTCACGTAGCACAGGCACGGACGGCCGGAGGAGGAGATGGCTGTGCTGCGACAACAAATTTGAGTGCGGAACAGGAAGTACAGCTTAATGGAATCGGCGGAGCGTCGAGTCGTGCAGACTTTTCCTGCCAGAATGTTGGTTCATTGTCTCCTTCACAACGTTCTTCAAATTGTATTGATAATGCTTGTTCCGGTGGCACGGATATCAAATGTTGTAAACCAGGAACTGGTTCGCCGCGCCTGACGCCAACTTCCGGTGGCGGAACGACTTCCGGCGGCATTGGACGGCTTGTTCTTCCGAGCTGTGTTGATTCGGGAGATTGCCAGCTCGAGGATATTATTCAGACGGGCGTCAACTTTGCGAATTTTCTTTTCGGACTTTCCGGAGCTATTTTTCTCGCAATATTTGTGTATGCCGGTGTTCTTTATTTAACAGCCGGTGGGAATGCCGGGCGCGCTTCCGAGGCAAAGAAAAAACTTGTCGATGCCACCATCGGTATGGTGCTCGTGATTAGCGCCGGTGTATTGGTTGCCTTCATTTATAATGCTTTTCTGAGCTCCAGTAGTGGCGAAGGAGGAACGGCAGATCGTTGCGTAGCGGCGCATCCAACCTGGTCTTGTCAGACGCTTCCGGTAGCAAATCTAAGTACGGAGATCTCGAATCGTGGCTGCCAGACGGGGCTTTGTTCCGGAGCATCAAACATCGTCTGCTGTCCGCCAAGCACGCCATAATTTTTATGAAAATTCAGGAACGAAAGAGAAAATTGAAGAATTACGTAGCCTTTCTTTTTGCTTTTTTAATCATCGGATTTAGTGTGGGCACGCCCTGGTTTGTCTCAGCTACCTCCTCTACAGGAGATACGACTCCGGCTGCATCCACCGAACTCTATAACCCATTAGGCTCCGGCGTGACGCTTGCTTCTTTTATCGGCCGAGGTATTCGTGCCGTGATTGGCGTTATTGGCGCGGTGGCTTTATTGATGTTTATTTATGGTGGCATCATTTGGATGACATCAGGCGGTTCGGATGAGCGGGTTACAATGGCAAAAAATATTTTAAAAAACGCGACCATCGGATTACTATTGATCTTCTTTTCCTACTCGATCATTTCTATTTTCTTTAGTATTTTTGCTCCGTGATTATGTCATATAAACTTTGGAAATTCCTTATCGGCAGCGCAAGTCTTTGCTTAGTCTTTTTTTCTGCGCAAGGCGCTCTTGCTGTGGATATTGCTTACACAACCCCCCATCAAGACGCGACCGGTACAGCTGACGCGGCGGGGTCGGGACGCACAGATTATTCTCCCGGGAGTTTTGGTTATCAGAATCCGCTTGGAGCTTCGGCGACAATCAATACGGTTATTAATCGCGTGATACGTGCTGCGCTCGGTATTGTTGGGGCAATTTTTCTTGCGGTGTTCGTGTATGGCGGAGGTCTCTGGATGACGGCCGGGGGAGATGCTAGAAAAGTTACGAAGGCGAAATCCGCCTTAATGCAATCTCTTATTGGAGTCGTTATTGTTGCTTTGTCTTACACGATTTTAAATGTGTTGTTCTCGGTTGCTGGAAGCTTGACGGGTGGATAAGGACCCTGACTATGTAGGATCCATGTGCTATACTTTTTATATCGTTCGCCGCTCTTGCGGAACGATTTATCCTATGACAAGAAAGGAGGTGACACCTACATGACATCACGCATGAAGAAATTTGTGGGGTTCGTCGCTACTTTGACGATTGCGGCAGGCACGGCTTTGCCAGCTGTCACCTTCGCACAAGGTCTTACGGCTAATGACCTCGGCGTCAACGCCATTTCAAACAATATTAAGCTCGGTTCTGGAGACGTTCGTCAGACAGCAGCTAATATTATTAACGTCGCGCTCGGATTCCTTGGAATCATCGCCGTTGTTATCGTTCTTGTTGGAGGATTCAAATATATGATCTCCGGCGGAAACGAAGAAAAAACCAGCGAAGCGAAGAATCTTATCGTTTCCGGTATTATCGGTCTTGCTATCATTCTTTCCGCTTGGGCTATTACGAGCTTTGTTATTGGACAGCTCTTATCAGCAACAAGTGGTTAATCTTAAACACGCACGGCGTAATGCCGGCAGCAACCCATGAATCGTTTATCTTCCATTATTGTAACGATACTCGTGGTCCCTATGTTCATTGGGATGCCGGCTATTGCGTTTGCTCAACTCACGCCGGCAGGTACAGGCCTTGAGGCTGCGGCCGCAGGAAGCGGTCTTGCCGGAGGGTGTACGGGTACGGATTGTCTCTCACAGATTGTCGGGCAAGCCATTAACATCGTTCTTGGTTTTCTCGGTATCGTTCTTCTTGCCATTCTCATTTACGCTGGATTCCTTTGGATGACGGCGGGTGGGGATACGGACAAAGTAAAGACGGCTCGTGCAAGTATTGTGAATGCTATTGCGGGCTTACTCGTTATAGCGGCATCCTATGCTATTACAACATTTGTCATTTCACAGCTCGGGGCAATTTCGGGAGGCGGAGCATTTGATTCGGGAGGCGGAGCATTTGATTGTGCAGCGGCGAGAAGCTATTGCCCATCTTTAGAAGAGTCAGACCCTTATTACAGTGCCTGTTGTCCTGCGCCATAGTGAAATAAAATTAATTACTGAATTCGGATTATGAAACTAAAAAAACTCATGTATCAGACAGGAGTAACGACCCTTGGTGTTGTTCTTCCAATGGTAACGTTCGCTGAGGGAACGAATCCCTTCCAGCGCGCGGGTGAGCTTGTTGGTCAAACGGGAAGTGCAGCTGGTATTGCCAGCGGCTCGTCTGACTTGCCAACCATCATTGGAAACATCATTAATATCGTTCTCGGATTTCTTGGTATCGTTCTCTTGGTTTACCTCATTTGGGGTGGATTCCTTTGGATGACATCAGGCGGTTCTGAAGAAGGCGCAACCAAAGCAAAAGAAATGATTAAGAATGCCATTATTGGTTTGATTATCATTGTTGCTTCTTATGCCCTCTCAACCTTCGTCTTGTCGTCGCTGGTAACTGCGACAACGTAATACTTCGTTGCGCAACGAAACAAAAATCCTCCGTCGAAAGTCGGAGGATTTTTGTTTCGCATGAAAAAGTCCTCGCTTATTTCCACCCTTCTTTCCGTCATCCCCGTTCACTTCGCTATTTCCACTCACTTCGTCATTCCCGCGAAGGCGGGAACCCAGTCCTACAACGCAAAGCTCAAGTCCTCTCACTTAGGATTCATTTCTTCAATAAGCCTTAACTTCCAAAGACGATTCCATTTTTTGAGTTGCTTCTCTCTTTTTATGGCGGCTTCTGCCGAATCGGCTCTTTCATAATAGACGAGGCACTTTAGCTGGTACTTTTTCGTGAAGCCCTCGCAAAATCCATCCTTATGTTCTTGGATTCGTTTTTGAATATCGGAAGTTACACCGACATAGAGAGTCCCATTCCGTTTATTTGTCATGATGTAGATGTGGAATGTTTTCATTTGTTTTTTTCATTGCTCTGGACTGGGCCCCCGCCTTCGCGGGGGTGACAAGGGGAGCGGGGGTGACAAAGAAGATTTTAGTGACAAAGGAGGCGAGGGTGGCAGAATTTTGTCATTCCTTCGTACTCCGTCATTCCCGCGAAGGCAGGAACCCAGACCTGTGGAATAAAGCGTGAATCCTCCCACTTCCTCTCTTGCCATTTCCGCCCTTCTTTTTGTCATTCCCGCGAAGGCAGGAACCCAGACCTATAACAGAAGCCCCAAATCATTTGTTTTTTCCTTTATTTTGAACTGGACCCCCACCTTCGCGAGGGTGACAAGGAGAGAGGCGGAGGTGACAAGGAGAAGGGTTACGGCGGGAGAGAGCGAGATGGCAGATTAGATTACAGGCTAAGAAAGATAGTGCTGGTAGATAATGTGATGATGTTTGAGTGGCATGTTATACCCCGTTGCTTGTTTTTCTTGTTTCGTCAAGAAAATAAAACGTCCCCGAACACCTTTTGGTATTCGGGGACGAGCGGAGAATCCTAGGAAGGACTCAATCCGGTTAGTGACAGCTGCTGTCTGCGATGTAGAGGGAACCGCCGTTTCCTCCTGTGATGATCCGACTGCCGGATCCGATGCGCATTCCGGGGCGGCCGCTTGCGACTGCATAACAGGTCCAGGTGACCTGACGTGTTCCCGGGGAATCTAGGAGGATCCGATATTCGCGATCCTGCATTGTTCCCCGCCAACCGCCTTCGCGCGTGGGCGGAATGACGGGCATCTCTACGAGTCCGCCAGCCGTGACCACTGGGACTGCCGTGGGCATACCCGCCTGTGGCTGAACCATTTGGCCATCGATCGAGAGACTGATGGCGTATTGGGAATTCACTCGCACGAGAAGCTCGAGTCCGCCGGTGGATGCTCCATAGCGACGCCATGGAGCACTTCCGCCAACGAAGGCCTGCGTTTCGGTGACCATGCCTGGAGGGGCATAGCGCACCGGAGACGGCAGGGGCATGGCTGTCGCTCCTCGCATGGCGGGGGGCGGCGTAGCCTGCGACGGGGTTCGGTTCGCGGAAGCCGTGTTGCTCGGCATGTGCTCGTGCACGTACTGAGCGAGAGCGGCTTGCCGCTCTTCGTCCGTGATCTGCCCGTCGATGAGCGCCGTACGACGCTCATGGTCTTCGCGAAACTGATCGTACTCTCCTCGAGAGAGAACGACGGTATTGGACTCGACCGGCGAAGTGGACCTTGGCGAAGTCGCCATGGCACCGCAACCCGCGAGAATGATCAAGATGAAAAGAACGCTGTACTTCATGAGAACCTCCGGAAGTTGAACTATGGATCTTGCGATCTGGAATTTTTGAGAGAACCGTTCTCCCAATCGACGCGACCAGTGCGCTGATCATTTCGATTGGGAGCCCCGACATTCCGAGTTTGGATGTCGAGGCATCACCGAGAGTATTGCCGCGTGAAGGCGGCTAGATCGTATCGCCCGTGGTGAGGACGTCGATGTTTGTTGGCGCTTCTTCGTGCTCTGCGGCTTCTTGCTGAAGCTGATGAATAGCCCGCTGCTGCGCGATGACTTGCTCTCGCAATGCTGCGAAAGTGGCATCGTTGTTTGCGGGCGACTCGGCGGCTTGCACGATTGCTTGCGGTGCCGCGCTTGGCGCGACGGGCACGCTCGTTGCTCGCGGTTGCGAAACCGCTTCGTGATGAAGGGCGTACCACTGCGCGATTGCAGGATGCGTTCGCGGGTCGTAGCCGCTGCCCACGTACTGCGAGACATAGTAGCCGCTGACCGACTGACTTGGTGCCTCGTATCCGCGCCCGTAGCGAGTGGTGGGTTGGCCGTAGGCCGTTCGCGTTTGATTGTAGTCGCGCCCATGGCTTCCGTGCCAGGTGGCAGATGCACCGCAGCCGATGCTGGATGTGATCGCCATGAAGACGAAGATGATAAACTTGTTCATCATCGCACCCCCGGTGCGCCGACGTAGCTCATGGGGGAGAAGCCTCCTCCGTAGAAGGAGCCGGAGTCTCTTGCAAGTGAGACGGCATAGCCTGGATCGGCGCCGCTCACAAGCATGAGGCAGAGGAGATGATCATCTGTCATGGATGCCGGGTTCTGCCAGCTTGGCGGCATGACCGCCCAGAACTGCTGCCCGAAGGCTTGCAGCTGCTGTTGCTGTGCCTCTGTGATGCGAGCGGCTTGTGCCTCTCGATCGCGAAGGCATCCGGCGAGGTCGCCGGCGGAGGTCGTGTCCGACCCGATGCTGATCGGGCCGTAGACTCCGCGCGAGCTTTGAGACATGCTGCCGTAGGGCGACGTATGAAGGCTGTGATAGCTACTGCATCCGCTGGAGTAGAGGACGGTGAGGAACAGGCTGAGGATCAGGGTCAAACCCGCCTCCTGCCAGAACCTCGTGTATTTCTTGGTCTTCGTCACGGTTTTTACTCTCTATGATCGGTGAAAAGGGCGCTGTTCTCGGGTTCAGGTACCATACCTGCCCCAGCTTCGAACGATCCAATATAGCAGAAAAATACAGTCTTGTCAAGTATATTATTGGCTAATTTTAGCCAAAAAGCTAATTTTAGCCAAAAAGAAGAGCCCTGTTTTAATGAGTTTTTCTTCGTTTTTTACTGGGGGATGCTCTATGAAGTGTCCATTGACAACTGGACAAAAATGTGCTATTTTATACAGTCAATTCTGAGCAGATTCCCTGCTCCTGAATGACAAAAACTCGCAATTTCACATCTTCGAAAGGATGTCCAAAATGGCAAACGCTTCTAGAGGCCAGAGCCTTGGTCGCCTGATCTTCAAAGAGCTTCTCTCTGAGTTCGCTTTCGGACGGATGGCTGAGCTCTTCGTTCGGGCCCTGCCTAACGATGTGTTTCTGACGATCGCTGATGCGATTCCAGAAAGTATACGAAACAAGGATGACGTGCAAGACGCAATCGCACTTCTTCCGCTCGCCATTGGGCAGCACAGGGGTCTCCCAGAGCCTCTCCGAATCGGCCTCATGCGGCTGACCAAAGAGACGCTCGAGACGATTGGTGAGCGCGCTCGGGAAATCCCGCAAGACCCTCAGCGTCGTCGAGACTTCGTGCATGGTATCATTACCATGCAGCCAGGCTTCTCAGCCTTCAAGCACATGGAGGAAAACATGTTCGGATTTGGTGGCGAAAAAAAGAAGAGCTCAAAACAGTTGGGCTTCCTCAACCTCTTGGCGGAAGCGCCGGAGGGCACTCAGGAGAAGTTTCGCAACTTCCTCTACGACCCGTTCAACTTCACTTCTCTGCAGCGGGGGGAGTGGCTCACGAAGCTCGCAAACGTTTCGACGACGCCTGAACGCGTCAAAGCGCTTTGCAACGCACCCTCGATCGATGCCTTTCGCATCGAGCTGAAGGTGCTCGTCGATACCGAGCCTTCGCTTACGGAGAGCTTGCTCTCCAAGGCGGCTCGGCGTCTTGGTCTCACCGAATCTTCTTTCGCTCCGGACCACCCGAAGGTCGCGGCCTTCAACAAGGGACTTTCGGAGCACGGAGAGAAACTTCGTAAGCGAACGAAGATGCTCTCCAAGCTCGGATACTGAGGTCGTTCTACTACTGGGGGAGGAGCACTGAATTTACATTCAGTGCTCCTCCCCCTTCCATTCGAATGGATCAATCTTTGGTCCCTTCAAATGGAAGACTTGTTTCTTCCTCAAACGTTCTCTACAAAACAACAACAATTCACTCCCAATAAAATTGGGAAGGAAGGCCTATCGTGACGGATCAAAATCAGAATGAGGCTGTGAGCAAGGCGATGGATTTCGCCGGGTTCGCGGTTTTTGTTGCCGCCATCGTGGCTGGCAAGGACACTGTCAAGGAGTTTGCGGGCTGGTCCCGTAAAGCGGTGCTCTATGGGCTCAAAGAAATGAGCCTCTGGCGGCATCACCGCCTTGTCACCTGGTTGCGCCCTGCGCTCATCTGGGGTCTGTGCATCAACGGCGCGGTCACCGCGCTTGTCGCCTACTTCTGTGCGGCGGCGATCGACGATGCTCGTACCGCTACGGCCTACTGGTCGTTGCTCGCGTTCGCAGTTCTGCTCCTTATCTTCCTCTTTGGTCGCTGGTGGTCCATCAAGGATATCAAGCCACTATCGGTGGATGAGGTCGAGGCGTTTCTCGCAGTGAAGGCGAATCTCGCGCCTGAGAGGCAGGAAGCTGCGCTCGCTGACAAGTTCGGCAAGCGGGGAGTCATGGGTCTCGGGACTCTGCTCATCATGTTCGGCTCCTATGCCTTTCTTGGTGTGGGGATTGCACTCTTTTCGTCCGTGCTCTACGACGCGGGGGTGAGTTGGGGCGCTGTGCTCGTCTTGAAGACGCTCGCTCTTGCCCTCTTCTTCCTCTCGGTGGTGTCTGTCGCTGTCGGCGTTCTTATCCTGGGTTCGGCTACGAAGTTCGTGGGCGGAGCCGCGCGCGGAGTCTTCAGGGCTCTCTGGGATTCGATCGTCACCGCTCTTCCCAACATCGAGGGCGAAGAGGCAAAGGAACTTCTCCCGGATCTCCAATTCGGAAATCTGTGGAAGGCCTTCGTGGCCATCACCTTCAGTGGGCCGGGCACATTCCTTTTGAGCTACTACGCTTGCCAGCTTCTGTTCCCCGGTCTGTCTGATCAGGGCATCGTGCTCGGGATCCTAGTTCTTCTGGGAATCACGACCCAGGTCTCGAAGCAGTTCGGGAATGATGTGACGGAGCGCGTGAAGCGCGCCGGTCGCGTCATCGCCCTTCTCGGCGTCCTCGTCGGGATCTATCGCATTATCGAGCACCTGGCTTTCAGCGGTCACCACATGTATGGAGTGATCATCAACGGAACAGCTGGCGCTGCGGTTCGTCATCAAGACTCGCTTCAGCATCTGGGGTTGGTCTGGTGGAACGGCCTCACCGGTATGGGAGCATGTGCCATGGCGGGATTTCTTCTCTTGTTCGGTGGCGTGTTCCTCTGGCTTCTCAACATGAAGCCCGAATCCAAGGTTGGCCAGAGCTTCCGTTGGGTTGCATCCACGGTGCTCGGTTTGGCCGTAGTTGCAGCTCTCATTGGTGTGGCGGCAAGCTTGGCCGGCGTGGATACGCAGGCCGAGATCGCTCCGCCTTCGAGTGCTCCTTCCGTTACGGCTCCGGCTGTGAATACGGAAGATCTCCTTCGGCAATCCACCGATGGAGGCGCAACACCCCATGAGCGCGTCGGAGGTTCACCTGCGACACTGCTCGGTCCCGGTAACGTTCCTCTCTCGAGGCGCGAACGGGATGCAAACCTGCGGACGATTGCGACGGCGACGATTCTGTCACCTTCGCTCAATCCGCCACGGCGACATTCGGTAGCGCAAGCCACCGAAGAAACCCCAACCTGCGATTCACTTCGCGAAGAGGGGTTCGTGGAGAGCTTCGTTCAAAATGAGGCTTCCCACGGCCGCTGCACTCAGTAGTCCTTTCTACTCTTCCGTTTCGACTTCCTGTTGAAATGGATACACTCCACGCGCCCGCTCAGATCACTCTGAGACGGGCGCGTTTTATTTTGCTATTGTTTGGGTATGCGCCGCTTTCAATGGGCTGTTATTTTTCTTTTTTCCCTCGCTTGGTTTTCTTTTTTTCAAGCTTGGGGAAGTTTCGCTGATCCGGATGCTTTTTATCATGCAAAAATGGCCATGCTTTTGTCCGATCAGGGAATACTGCGATCCTTCCCTTGGCTGGATCTGACGAGTTTTGCGCATCCATTTACGAATCAGCATTTTTTATTTCATGTACTTCTGGGTCCATTTGTTAGGGCGTTTGGCATGCTGTACGGCACGCAGATTGCCGCCGTCTTTTTTGCGGCGGTTTGTATTACTGCGTTTTTCCTCATTCTTCGAGGATTACGTATTCAAAACGCTTGGCTTTGGACGGCGCTTTTAGCCGCTCTACCTCCCATGATTGGGAGACTCTCTCTTGGAAAAGCTTCTCCGCTTGCGATCATGCTGTTTCTTCTCGGGCTTTTTGCCTTCCTTAAGCGTCGTCCTTGGGTGGCGTTTTTTGCCGGCCTTTTTTTCGTTCTAACGCATGGCGGCTGGCCGCTGCTTTTTCTTGCCTATGCATTTGCTCTTTGCGGAGAAGTTCTTTATGAGCTCGTTATTTGCGAGTGTAAGATGCGAGCTCTTCTTTCGTATTGGCTCACGGATATCGCATCGCCACTGCGCATACTTGCTGCATTATTTCTTGGAACGGTAGTGGGATTTTTGATGCATCCTTATGCGGGAAGCTTATTTCAGTTTCTTTTGATTCAAATCGGACATATCGCTATTGCAACACCCGTGCAGGAGGTGCAGCTTGGAAATGAATGGTATCCGTATACCTCCGCGGTTCTTATACGCACTCTCGCGCTTGGACTCGTGGTGGCGCTTGTCGTTTTTTTTGGTCTTGTGTTTGCCATGCGCAAAAAGCCGGAGCAGTGGCGCATGAGAGAAATCCTTTCGCTTTCTGTTCTTCTCGCTTTCTTGTTTGCGATCATGTTAAAAAGCGCGCGCTTCGTAGAATATTTCTCACCTGTTTTTATTTTGTGGTTGGCACTGCTCGCGACCTGTATTGATGGACCGCGCTTTCTGCTTGAAGTAAAGAAAATAAAAAGATCGCTTCTCGTCGTGTTCGCTTTGTTTTTTTTCCTGCTCTTTTTTCACGCCGCGTGGGATATGCACGCAGAGTTTCGCAAAGCGGCGATGCCTTTTTCGCAATATGAAAAAGCGATGCAAGTCCTTGCGACGCGTGCACAGCCGGGGGAGCGGATTTATCATTCGAACTGGGTGGTATTTCCACAGCTCTTTGTTCTGAATGATCGCTTTCAGTATGTTTCCGGCTTGGATTCAACCTTCTTGCTTGAACGTAGTCCGGATATTTCGCGCACATACAACGCTCTTATGATGGGGGAGTCGACGGATAAAATTTATAGCTTCGTTCATGATGCGCTCGGAGCACGTTTTGCATTCATTGATCTCGTGCGCAATAAAAATTTGCTTCCTTCCTTTGAACAGGACGCGCATTTTAAAAAAATATATCAGGATGAGGAGGCCACAATCTTCGAAGTTGTGTCGTAAAAGTTATCCACGGCGCGATATTGACGTTGGGCGGTGATATGGTAAGACAATGACATGATGCAAAGAAAACAAGCGACGTTTCTTTCTCCGGTGCGTTCCACCGGCTTCGCCTTTGTCTTTCTCGCGTCAGGTCCACACGCTGTCTAGGCGTGTTTTTTTCGTCCACTCGCTCGCGCGAGGAACGCGATTCTCGTGTTTGTCGCGCGAGCGAGTGGAGGACGGCGATCACAAAACCCGTTGCCGGTTCCATGCTTGCCGGTAATGGAACCCCTCGATATACATCGAGGGGTTTTTTGTATCCTGTAAAATTTTACGCTTCGTTTTCTTCGTCCGAGTCGTTCAAAAGTTCAGCGAGACTTGGCTCTCCCCACAGATTAAATTCGAGAAGGCTTTTATCAATCAAATTTTCCGCTTCATCAATATCCATCACTTCATCAAGAATAAGGCTGTTTATCATTTCCGCGCGGCACTCGGCTTTTGGCTTTACGGAGCCGTCTTCATTGAAGCACATCTTGTAGAGCTGTTCTTTTGTTGCCATATGCCTCTAGGGTAACGCGCTTTTGGGGAGATCGCCAGTCGTGCCTTTTTTCTTCGAATCAAGTAGGCTTTTAGATAGAACTCTATGATAAGACGTTTGCAATCACTTTTACGCACTTGGCTTCCAAGTTTGCTGCCACTCCTTTTGGTTGCTTTGCCTTTTTATGTGATTCGATTTCATATCGGCCCCATTCCGACGACGCTTCTTGAAAGCGTGATTCTTCTTTTTCTTTTCCTGTTCTCCTTTGCGTACGGGAGCGTCGGCTGGAAAGCGGGTTGGAACAAACAGAAAACATTACGCTGGTCGATTATTGTTTGGCTGCTCGTTTCCCTTGCCGCGGCGGGGTGGTCGCTGCATCCATGGACCGGTTTTGGTCTTTGGCGCGCCTATGTCTTGGAACCGATTTTGATTTTCTTTATTCTCCCAACGCTTTTGCAAAAGAAAAAAGATCGCGCACGCATGCAAATAGTTCTCGCGCTTCTTCCTGTTTTTCTTCTTCTTTGGGCAATCGTTCAATTCGTTACGGGAATGGGCATCCCTTCTCCATGGAATGTTTCTCTCGCGGAAGGCCGTCGCGCAACGGGACCGTTTCCATTTCCAAACGCGCTCGCTCTTTTTGTTGTGCCGATCGGTGCTTGGGCGGGCTTTACGTTCTTCTGTAAACCAAAGCGTTGGTGGTTTGCGCTTTCCTGGATTGCTGCTTTTTTTGCAGCATTCCTTACGCGCAGTGACGGAGGTATGCTCGCTCTTCTCGCCGCAACTTGGGTCGCTATGTTGTTTTTTAAGCGCCGGCGTATCGTCGCGCTTATGCTTGCGGGAGCTACGGTAGGTGTCGTTTTTGCTTTTCCATCCATTTGTGATCCACTGCTTCATGAATTATTATTTCAGGGTTGGTCGGGAAAGGTGCGTTTGATTATGTGGGGGGAGACATGGAATATGCTTCGAGACCATGTCTTTTTCGGAGCGGGCTTTGGAGGATATCCGGCGCTCTTTGCTATATATCACAAAGCAACCTTTATCGAGATTTTTCAATATCCGCATAATATCCTTTTTAATTTTTGGAGCGAGACGGGTTTACCTGGTGTGTTGTCATTTGGCTGGCTTTGGATCACGTGGTTTCGCACAGCTTGGAAACATTCGCGCTCTTCTTTTTTCCTCGTGCTTGTTGTTTCGATCGCGTACTTCGTTCATGGGCTTGTTGATGTTCCTTTTTTCAAGAATGATCTTGCCGTTATTTTCTGGATTCTGCTCTATTTCACAACGAGTTCCAGCTTGACCGAAGCGTCGACGAGCGATAGGATTCCGCAACAATAAAAGAGGAGAGGTGACAGAGTGGTCGAATGTGCCAGACTCGAAATCTGGTGTACCTTTACCGGTACCGTGGGTTCGAATCCCACCCTCTCCGCCAAGAAAGACCGCGCTCGAAAGGGCGCGGTTTTTGTTCTGCTTAACAAAATGTGATTCTAAAAAAAACACCGCCGAGCTTAGAAGCTTATGGCGGTGCGGAAGAAAGAAGTGCAGGTACGATTCATTTTGTCTTAAGCTCAGCCAATCCTCGAGGGAGCCCGGTGATCTCGCGGAGTTTTTCTGTCATAGCTTGGTCGTATGCGCGAGTCCAGTCGCAGCAGGCGAGGCATTCATGGAGATGCTCCTCCAAAAAGGCGAAGACCTCCTCATTGATTGGAGCTCCAGAGCGTACTTCAGCCTCGTAAAGTTGGTAAAAAGTTGCGCAATCTTTTGTGTCCACTGTTCCTCCTTAGGTTTGGACCGTGAAGTGTGGTTAGACTATGCGCTTTGTGAGGAATCTGTCAATGTATAGGATAGCGTGAATTCGACTGGAGGCGCGTGTATTTTGACTCAAATAGCAGTGAACTTCTTTCGCATCAGCCAAACAAAACATCCCGCGTCTGCGGGATGTTTTGTTTTCTTTAGATCTGGTCGGATACCTTCATTAAGTCTTTATATATACCCGTTGGTTCGGCAAGTTTTCCAAAGCCGAGGATGATGGTGCTCAGCGCACCAAAGAAGGCAAAGTGTGCAAAATAGATGACTTGTACATGAGGAATAGCTAAGGGCAATAGAATCCCTGTGGACTCCAAGAATTCGAAACCGGCTGCTAACATAATGAGTCCGGCTGCGAGCATTAAATATGTAGCGAACCCTTTTAAGAGCGGGAGCGCTCGTCCCAGACGCACGTAACTGAATATAACTGTTATGCCAAATATCCATACGAACGCAACGGAAAGACTCTCTAAAATTTCGATAATATTTTTATTTAGTCCACCTCCGGTTGTTTTAGCTAGGACAATTATCGGGATGTTTAATCCGACAATGACCGGCACGTTTATGTATCTATTGATAAAATGCATTGCATTTCTGGCCCACGTTTCTTTAATCATGCGGTAAGTATACAGGGGATATTTTTAGTGGGGAAGATAATTTACGCCTCATTCTATGTGAGTCTTTTCTGCCTGCTTAATTTGGATGAGTTCTCTACAAGAAGCCCATTGTCAGACACATATTAATTTAGTACCATGGAGCTATTGTATGACTGTAAAAGCAGGAAAGACAGTACTTGTTGTCGAAGACGATAATTTTCTTATAAAAGCTTATGAGGCGCATTTAGCAAAGGCGGGGTTCCATGTGAGAACCGCTCTTGATGGCGTTGAGGCGGTCGAGTCTTTAAAGAAGGTTATGCCGGATATCATTCTCTTAGATCTCGTTATGCCCCGCATGGACGGGTTTGATGTTTTGGAGGATATGCAAAAAAAATCTGAGTGGAAAAAGATTCCTATCGTTGTTGTCTCAAATCTTGGGCAGGAAAGCGATCGTGATCGTAGCCTTAAGCTCGGTGCAGTGGAATATATTGTGAAGTCAGATTTTTCGCTTCAGCAGACTGTTGATCTCATTAGTAAGCACTTGAAAAAATAAATACCGAGTCCGCTACAAAAACATCCCACACACGTGGGATGTTTTTGATTGTTGAGCTGAATTTAGTGCGCTCTCTTAGAGATCCTTGTATACACCGGGAAGTTTTACGAGCCTTCCGAAGCCAATAGCAAGGGCGCTGAGCGCGGCAAGAAAAACAGCGTTAGAAAGATAGACGACTTGTGCATCAAGAATCCCGAAACGTAAAAGGAGCCCTGTGGGTTCCAAGAATTCAAAACCGGCGGCGAGCATAACGAGTAAAACGGCTACCGTTAAATATGTAGAAAATCCTCTGAAAATAGGGATGGTTCGCTTTAGACGGGAGTAGCTGAATATAGCCGCTACACCAAATATCCACACGAGGCCAACAGAGGCTAGGCTTAGGGTTTCGATCGTTTCTTCCGCAAGTCCATTGCTGGTAGCTGTAATAACTATCGCGATACCGATCAGGACGAGTGTGGATATGCGTAGAATCTTTTTCAACATTGTTCCAGTTTTTTGAATGATTCCATAACAACGTTCATTAGCTTGGATGGTGAGGACAATCCAAAAAAGATATCCGAGCACAACGGACATGTCTAAAAGGTCACTTTTCGCATAGATGTTCGAGGATTGAATGTACTCGTAGATATGAATGACGCCGAACCAAGCAAGGCCGAATAGGTGGATATGGAGGAAACCTTTTAAGAGCTTATCCTTAAATGGATAGCTTATAACGAGGTTTATTATAATGAAGAGAACAAGGAGAACAGGAAAGAGGTGTACGAGACCGCTGCTATAAAAGAAATTGCTATCCGTAACCAGTTCAATCAGCGCAAGAGCAAAGAGAGACAGCCCGATAATAACTGGAAAGTTTGTGTATTTGCTGAATGGGCGTGTCGTCTTTTCGAGAAGCTCTTTTTTAGCCATATGCGAGCCACTATACATGGATAGTTTTTTTTATAAAAGTTTTTGTTAAAAGAAGTATGATCTTTTTTCAATATTGAGGATTCTGTTTCTTTAAATTGTGGCTATGAAGAAAGCTTCAAGAGGGTTCATTGTCAGGTACGCGTTTATTCATTAGTATTGCGTATGCATGGCTACGAAGAGGGGAAAAAAAGTACTTGTCGCTGAGGACGACAGTTTTTTGGTAAAGGCATATGAAACGAGTCTTTCCGGCGCCGGATTTTCTGTAGAGATCGCTCATGACGGAATTGAGGCGATCAAATCTTTAAAAAAAGATCTTCCCGATATTGTCCTTTTAGATCTCGTTATGCCCCGCATGGACGGGTTTGATGTTTTGGAGGAGATGCAAAAAAAATCTGAGTGGAAAAAGA
>PCSZ01000062.1:40113-40556 GCA_002786495.1 Candidatus Uhrbacteria bacterium CG22_combo_CG10-13_8_21_14_all_47_17
ATGTTTTTATAACTGGAAGCGGGCCTTACGTCTTCTTCTGGCATTTTTTTCTCTGTATGGTCGCTGTGTCTTTTTGTGTGCAAGAAGAAGTTTTAAAAGAGAAGTCCATTGTCAGGTGCTTGTTGATTCATTATTATTGTTTATATATGGTCACGAAAGAAGTGGAGAAAGTGCTCGTTATTGAAGATGACGTTTTTCTTATAAAAGCCTATGAGGCGCTTTTAACGAACTTTGGATTTCATGTAGAAGGCACCTCGAATGGAATGGAAGCCATCGAATATTTAAAGAAGACCAGGCCGGATATCATTCTCTTAGATCTCGTTATGCCCCGCATGGACGGGTTTGATTTTTTGGAGGAGATGCAAAAAAAATCTGAGTGGAAAAAGATTCCTATCGTTGTTCTCTCAAATCTTGGGCAGGAAAGCGATCGTGATCGTAGCCTT
>PCSZ01000021.1 GCA_002786495.1 Candidatus Uhrbacteria bacterium CG22_combo_CG10-13_8_21_14_all_47_17
TCCATCGCCATCCGGTCCGCGGTGAGCGATTTTCCCAGACATTTCAACCAACCGGCTTCTTTCGGCTGGTTTTCCTTCATGAGTAATAATACCTGCAATTCCACACATAAGGCTGGACGTATTTGCCCCGTCAAGCCTATCCTAGCTTCATGAATCAAGCAAAAAAACGCATTGCCATTATGATTACGCTCGCCGAGCAGGGCGGCGCGCAACATTTTGTCACCCTGTTTGCCGAGAAGCTCATTGCATCCGGACACGAAGTAACCGTCTATGCCGGTAGCGGAACCTGGCTCGCAGACGCGCTCGAACGCAGGCATATCCCTTTTAAAAGGATCCCGCATCTCTCGCGCGATATTCGTATTTTTGACGACATCCGCGTAATTCTCTGGCTAAGAAAAGAATTGAAGCAACAAAGGGTTGATGCGCTTCATCTCAATAGTACAAAAATGAGTATCGTCGGATCCATTGCCGGACGTCTCGCGAAAACACCTCGCATCGTTTATCGCATAGGCGGCTGGGTTTTTCTCGAACGTCTTTCTCCCTTGAAAAAAAATATCTATAAATGGCTAGAAATTTGGACCGCAAAAAATAAAGACGTTATTGTCTGTGTTCATCCCGGCGACGTTGAAGTTGCGAAACGTGTCGGTATTAAACCAAAGAAAGAAGTAATCGCAATTCCCAATGGCGTTCAACTTGCGAAATTTGATCAAAACTTAAAGCCTTGGCAAGAAGCGCGCACTCTCCTACATCTTCCAAACAATGCGCCGATATTTGGCACCGTGGCAAACTTTTTTCCCGCAAAGCAGCTTGATCGCTACATGAACGCCTGTAGGCGCGTTGCCAATGAACTCCCCGGCGCAAAATTCGTGCTCCTTGGCGATGGTCGTGAATATGCAAATATTGAAGAAAGGAGAAAATCGCTCGGTCTCGAAGATGCGGTAATTTTAGCAGGAGAATGTTCCAATGCTTCCGAACTTCTTAAAGCCTTCGATGTATTTGTTCTTCCTTCCGCGAAGGAAGGGATGTCCTGGGCGCTCCTCGAAGCCATGGCTGCTGCACTCCCTTGCGTTGCCACAAACGTCGGTGCGGCGAGCTGGATGTTTGAGGATGACAAAGGAGGCTGGCTCGCTTCTCCGCAGGATATGAATGAAGTTGCCGATGCGATGCTTGCAGCGTACGCCTCTCTTCCGGAAAACGAAAAAGGAAAGCGAGCAAGAGTTATTATCGAAATGCGCTTTCCTCTTTCAAAAACACTTGAATTGTCCGAACGAAGCCTCGTCGGCTAGTTTGCTTTCGGTATTTCCGCCGAACCTGTAGCCGCTCCGGCCCCATCTTGGGCTAACTGCTCAAAAGCTTGTTGTGTACCTGGATCAATTTGATTTGCAAGCTCAAGAAAATGGGCACTTAAATCAGGCTGGTCGATCAACTGGAGCTGCATGGCGATTTGCCCATATACTTGAGGCGAAGCCTTTGGAAAGCTTGACAAGCGGTCAATTAAGCTCGAAAGCGCATCTTTGTCCCCATGAACCATATAGGCATCAAACAAAGGAATGAGCTCTTGGGAGCTACTTAAAGCATAGGGGTAAGTCACTGTTTGGGATTTTATAATCTGCTCAGCACCATTCGCGTAATCTTTCTTGTTGTAAAACAAGACGAGGCCATAGGTCCAATATCCGTGGCCGGATTCCAAGTCAAATCCTTGAGACTTCTGTAGAAGCGCAAGCGCATCGTCCACGCGACCCATTTGCAAATATAACTGTGCGAGCCCGTCATAGAGCTGCTGTCTCTCCGGGCTTGTTTTAATAGCGTCAAGATACTGTTCTTCTGCAACCTTTGCTTCCTCAGGTTTTATGGAAGAAATAGCATGCGCAAGACGTGCATAGATAAAACGCGGATGCGTATTTCTTGGATGTCGAGCAATCTCTTCTTCAGAAAGCTGTTTTGCGAACGCATACATATCTTCCCAATTTGGCATTTGCTGAAGTCGGCCCTGTCCCAAAAGGCCAATAAGATTTCTTGCAAGCAAGAAACTCTGTTCATCAAGATACGGCGTCCAAGTGTCGTGCGCCTGCTTCATATAGTCAAAAGCGCGTGCCGGATTAGACACAATAGTGTTATTCGCTTTAATAGAAAGCTCTGACGCTTTAAATGGAAGAATGGACGTTCGCCAGACAAAGAGCAGCATAAGGACTTGTAAAACACCAAACGCGACCCAAGGCGCAGAATGCGTCTTCTTTTCTTCCGTTATTTCCTCAGGCTCTCCGACAAATCGGCCTCGGCTCGCGGAAATGACAAGCGCAAACAGAAGATAGCTCATGATAAATCCCGCAGGATGATCAAAGACGAAAAGGTTTTGAACGAAATAGGCTACCGGGAGAGCCGTGAGAAAGGCTCCAAACCAAACATCTATCCAGCCTTTTTTATACGCGCGCCAAATGGAATAGAAGAGCGCGATATAAATAAAGGCATAGGCGAGAAATCCGACAAGACCAGTCATTGACAGAACATCCAGCACAGTATTATGAGCTCGATCAAACCACGTTTCATATAATCCAAAACGCAAAGACTGCGGGTTATATTTCTCATTGAAGAGAAGATGGAAGTTATCAAGTCCCCAGCCGGTAAGCGGACGCTCAAGAAAACCCTCCCAAGCGATATTCCAAGCAATCAAGCGCGTTTCCACAGAGCCGGAGAAATCCAACAACCGCCCGATCGGCAATTTCATAACAATCGGCTCGTGACGAAATGCGAATAGAACGCCATAGACGACAAAAAGAGCGGCGATTGTCGTGAGAACATATTTTCTGATTTTACGCTCCTTGCTAAATAAACCGATAAAAACGGCGAATACAAGAAATCCTGCCGCTAATCCGACAAGCGCGCCACGAGATTCCGCAAACACAAAGGCTACGATATCTAGAGCTACGATCACTCCATAAAAAATGCGCCATTTTTTATTTTTTTCTTTAAGAAAAAGCAATCCAATAAAAAATAAATTAAAGATCTGATAGGCCGCCATGTAAATCGGATTGTCGAGCAAACCGCCGACGCGCGGCCCGGCCGGAAAAAGAAGAAGGTCTGGCTTGAACCTCTGAATCATCGCGACAACTGCCATGAGTCCAGATAAAGCGATTTCATAATTCAAAATCTTCTTCCAATGTTCCCAGGTTTTAAGCAAACCAACAGTCATCGTCATCCAGGCAAGAAAATGCAGAAGCGTAAACAAACCATTCATGCGCTCTTGGTTTCCCCACCAAGCGCGCGCGGGATCTACAGCAAAAATAACGGAAAGAGCCAAAGCTACAAAATATCCACCAATCGCAAAATACAAAAGATGTTTCGGCGGACGATATCGCGGATCCATCCAAGCTAAGACGAGATAGGCGGGGAATGTGAGCCCAATGATAACCTGAAAGTAAATTAATTTTGAAAAAACGAATGGGAAGATCACGACGGGAATAAACATGAGTGGGAGCAGTAGCCCTCCGTAAATGCCCACATAGCTTATCGCCTTCAAGGTCTTTATAGCTTTTGTTCGTGTCATATTGCGAGAAAGCGTAACACGAAGCCCGCTCTTCAGCCAAACCACAAAACCCCTCCGGCATACACTGGAGGGGTTTTGTCTCATCCGCGAAGCGGATTCGAGAACGTACGAGAGAGTACTAATGTACCAACGTCTGTGTCTGCGTCAAGTCCTCAATGTATACGTCGTTCGTCCAGTCGCGTGAGCTTGCGGTACCCACAGTCGAGCTGTGTGGGCGTTCGCTGTTGTCAGACCAGACAAAGTAACCGACGAGGTCTGAAGCATCATCAGGAGCAGTGCTCGTGTCGATGTTCGGGCCAGTCAAGCTGCTGATTGCATCAGAAGCGAGATAACCGGTTGTGACGGTCTGAGTAAGATCACG
>PCSZ01000023.1 GCA_002786495.1 Candidatus Uhrbacteria bacterium CG22_combo_CG10-13_8_21_14_all_47_17
TATAACGTGAAAGAATATCAGACTGATCAGCTCGCCCCTCCGTTTTACGCAAGGTGTCGATCATAATATTCCCAACAACATGAATACGGTCATTCGAAATACCTTCTTCAAGAAGATGCTGTGCCGCACTCTCATCCGGAGGGAATAGTAAGGCAGAATGATGATCTGCAATCATCCGATTGAGCTCTTCCGGCATCCGCCAATTATAACTTCGAAGGCCGGCTTCAATATGTACCACAGGCGTTCCCGTTGAGAGGCCGACCATCGCACCAACCGCCGTAGACGTCACATCTCCAACCACAAGAAGTGCATCCGGTTTACGTTCGTGAAGCACGGGAGAAAGGAGCCTCACGATTTTTTCCGTTTGTTCCATGCGGCTTCCTGATCCAATGCCTAAATGAATATCTGGTTTTGGAATATGAAGTTCTTCAAAGAAAATATCCGATAAAGCCGGGTCATAATGCTGCCCTGAATGTACAAGAAAAACATCCGCTCCCCGAGAAGTCAGCGCCTCGATGAGCGGAGCGATTTTCATAAAATTAGGCCTCGCCCCGGCCAAAACAACAAATTGCTTCATGCTAAGCCTAATCTAACACGAAAACGGAAAAGCTCAAGGGCTTTTCCATGCATTTACCTGCTCTCTTGCTGCTTCATCTAGCGATAATGCCTTTGTAAGTCGTTTAAAGTGATCAGGAGAAAAAAGAGCTTTTTTCATCTCTTGGCTCACTTTTTCAGCCGTAATACGTACAGAAACTGTTTTGGCAGCCTCATGGTCCTCCAACCACTTTGCACAGCCGGTTCTTGTCATAAGCACGGGAACGCCTGCAAGCGCCGCTTCCACCGCCGCAACGCCCCAACCTTCATGTGATGAGAGCATAACAAAAAGAGCTGCTCGCGAAAGAAAGGGTAAAGGATCTGTGTGGCCGGTGAATTCAATGGCATTAGCAACACGTAATTGCTTTGCGAAAGCTTCTAACTTTGAGCGCAAGGGTCCATCTCCCACAAGAACCAACTTGGTATCTGGAATGGCAGTGTGAAGAAGAGCAAAGGCTCGTATCGTAAGATCATGACGTTTTACGGGAATAAGTCTTCCAACGGAAACGATGAGACCCGCTTCAGGCTCTCGTTCGACTTGAGCGTAAGAATCGTTCGCGGCAATAGGAAGATGATAATACTTCGCCGAAATATGCATCGCTTCTAATCGAGCAAGGCTAAACGGACTCACCGTTCGAACGAGATTGGCGCGCTTCACAAGAAAAAAGGCAAGCCGTTTTCTTAAAGCCCAAAGTGGTTCATCTGGTTTTTCTCCATCAAAGAATCCGCCATGATCTTGAATTTCAAATGGCTTGTGAAAAAGACGGGCTAGCATCCACGCAATAAAACCAAGTTCAAAGGGATCCTGCGCAGTAATTAAATCAATATTTTGCATCTCTTTTTTTGCGAGAGAATACATGCGAAAGAAGCGCGTGATTTTTCCACCTTCCGAGCCTACAACACGCAACCCTTTTTCATTCCAGCCGCCGCTCTTATAAGAAGCGGCTATCACAACAAGTTCCGCTCCGGCATTTCGTAGAAGGCGCCAGCGGTCTGCTGTTGAGGAGGAAGCGTCCAGTCCGCTCGCATCGCGGGAGAGCATTAAGATTCGCATACACTTTGAAGAGTATTAAATGTTTCATCCACAACCCGGCTCCATGGACGAAGCTTAGCCGGATTCTTTTTTATTGGAAGCGTTTGCAGAGCTTGAAGCCAGGCCTCTTCATTTTCATAAGGAAGCACTTCGACATATTCTGGAAAATCATTTTTTGTTTCCGGATTCCCGCCCTTATCACTCACGAGACATGGAAGCCCGGCACTCGCCGCTTCCGGTACGACAAAAGGATATCCTTCATAGCCGCTTGCAAGAAGAAAAATATCCGCCGCGTGATACCAAGAAGCGAGATCATTACGAGAAACGCGACCAAGAAAAAAAACACGAGACTCAATACCAAGTTCTTTTGCATACGCCTCCCATTCCAAACGGGCAGGTCCATCGCCCGACCACACGAGGTGATAGCTGTCCGGTAACTGTTTCAAAACACGAAGAAGAAATTTTCCACCCTTCCAAGGGACAGCCCGCGCAACCGAGAGCAGAATGCTAGCGTGTTCCAAATGATATGAGTCTCTGATTGCCGCTGGATCTTCACAGGGTGGTAGCGGATTAACCGTATTTAATACCACGTGAATTTTAGATTCCGGCACACCCCAAGACATTGCGACGCGCTTCAAATACTCGCTCGGCGTAATAACCGAGCTCGCATGTTTCGCCGTCCATCGCTCAATGTGCTCGAGCCATCGGATACGACCTGAGTGGCGCTTTTGTAAAAACGCATCTAAAAGTTCGGGATTCTTCACTCGCTGCTGATAAATTTCCCAAGCATAATCACCAGGCACGCGCATAGCCGTCGGACGCCCTGCTAAAATTGCCCCAATCGTAGCAGGTAATCCTTCCGAAACGGTACCCTGCAAATACACAATATCCGCTGTGCGTGCTTCAAAAAAAACACGCCAAGCATATTTCAAATAACGCCACAGTGGACCGCCTGATCGAGAAATAACACGAACCGTCCATGCTTCAGCACTTTCTGCTTTAGCATCACCATACGTAACAACCGTAATCTGATTTCCGCGTTCAACAAGCGAAGCCGCAAGCGCACGCGAATACGTCGCCGGCCCCCCGGATTCGGGCGGATAAATACCTGTTGCAATAAGAATTCTCATAGCTTTTCGAGCACTATTGTGGTCGACAAAAAGAGGGGGTCAAGTTCCTTGGGCGTGTAGAGCTTTCCCATCTGCTGCTCAAAATCATACCAAACCTGAACCGCTTCATCGCTTGCACCGCGCATAAAACCTTTAAGCGCTCCCATATTGTGCTTACGTAGCTCAATCACCTTAAAGCCGACCTGTTCTGCTTGTCGTTGAAAGCGTTCATCGTCTACTCGCTTCATATAGGGACCTTGAATACCGATGAAAGCAAGAAACTGACTTACCGGAACCATAAGACGCTCTTTAAGATTATGCGAACGAAAATGCCCAACATCGTAATTCAAATAGGCCTTTCCGCCTGAAACGAGAGAAGTATGAACCGTTTTTAAAAACGCTTCTCGATCATATACATGTTCAATCGCACTAAATGCCGTAACAACGTCTGCGCGTTCCTGACCGGTTTTCTGTGCGTCTTCAAAAGAAAATGTTACGCGTTTTCCAAATCGTTCGAATATTTTTTTCGCTTTCACAATCGCTGAACGATCAAAATCAATTCCGTGATACGTAAGACGCGGGTGTGCTTCAAGAAAGCCTTGCCAGATTTCTCCACACCCGCAACACAAATCCAGCACGGAGCCTTCTCGGTCTCCGAACTGCTCATGAAGCTCCTCAAAGATCCATTGTTTCGCAGCATTTCCTTTTGTGTAAAGCGGTTTCATATTTCAAGTATTTGAGACGAGTTGTTTCAACACATCATGAAAAAGGCCAGCAATAGTATTCCAATTGTATTTCTGACGCACAAGCGCTCGCCCTTGCTCAATAAGCTTTGCACGTAATGCGGCATCATCCCAGATATGCTGGACAGCTTGCGCGAGCGATACAGGATTCTCCGTTTTGCAAAACATGCCCGTCTCTCCATCAAGAAGAAAATCTGGAATGCCACCAACGCGCGTACCAATAATTGGGAGACCTGTTGCCATCGCTTCAAGAAAAGCATTTCCCAGACCTTCCGAACGGGATGCGCGTACAAAAATATCGGAAGCCTGATAAAAAGAGACAAGCTCACGATGCGGTCGAGAACCGGCAAAAACAACGCGGGTTTCAAGTCCAAGT
>PCSZ01000048.1 GCA_002786495.1 Candidatus Uhrbacteria bacterium CG22_combo_CG10-13_8_21_14_all_47_17
GATTTTGACCAAAGCGTCTAGTTTTTAGGATTATTTTCAGGAAGAGCAGTTTTTCCGGAAGATCGATCCTGCAATTTATCTTTATAATCCGTAAGAACAACGCGAAGATGATCTCGCACTTTATCAATCGTCTTATAAAGATCTTCCGCTTCCTTTTCAACTTTGAGAACATCTCCGCCGATCTGAACAACGGCTTTACATTCAAAAATATTCCCCTTTTGATGATGATGATTCGCAAGCCCCACTTCTACATCCATGTGGCGAATTGAATCAAAGTACTTCTCTAAGGAAGTCATCTTTTCTTCCACGTATAGCCGTATAACCGGCGTAAGCTCCATGCCATGATGGCGAATATTCAATGTCATACCCTTTAAGAATAGTCTTCACGCAGAAGACGGGCAAGCTCTAAAAATACACAGCCTATTTCCACTCGGACAAATGAAAAGAGCTGCCACGAATGAAATCGTTGCAGCTCTTAGAATACGAGGCAAAGCCCTTACAAAATGAGCAAAACGCGGAAAGCGATATCTCCGCAATGATGCCTTGGTTCATAACTGCCTACGCCGGCGAGACCCCCTTCATGGGCATAGCCAGCAATCAGCCGGTTGTTGACGGCGTGATTGTTTGCGCACCACTCCCAAGAATCGGTGGAACCAAGATTGGGTAGATTCATCTGATGATACACGCGCAGCCAATGAAACAAGTTCCCGATAAGATTCCACTCTTCCGCGCTTGGAAGTCGTACGCTCTTTTCGGGGAATGCTGTGACCTTGGCAATCTTGCCGAGCAAATTATTTGTGAGATCGGTATGGCTCGTGGAAAAACGCTTCGCGCAATCCACCGCAGCCATAAGAGGATCAATGCTGTAGCCCTTCGAGTCGTCATAGCTGGGCTTAGTGATCGTCTCGACGGCAACCCATCGTCCGACAAGCAAAAGCCGTTCGATCTCCCCAGACAAAGAGCGTCTCCAATTGAGCTTGGTAAAGCTCTTGGGATATTGCTCCTCATCGAGGGCCGGAAGGTACAGAAGCAAAAAGTTGTATTGTCTGATGAGCTCCATCTGCTTCTCAGCAAGCTTGGGCAAAACGGGGACGACAGTCTTGAGAGCAAGATCGTTATAGATCCGTTGCCAAAAAAGTTGCGCAACGCCTGGATCGAGCCAAGCCGAGCCAACCGACGGGGCGAGCCGAGTGCGAGCCGTATGATGAGCACCCATGACTATTCTCCTTTCGCAGTCCGCAGAGAAACGAATCGTTTATATGCGAACGCTCTCATCTACCAATGAAAGGCTGAAGAAGTCAACTATTCTAAATATCATTATTTAGAATCCTACGTATTGCACTTCTTCTTGCAATTCAATCCCAAGATCATCACGCACTTTCATTTTAACCAAAGAAATCAAAGCAAGAATATCCTGTGCGCGCGCCTGTCCGGCATTCACAAAAAAATTCCCATGCTTTTTGCTCACACTCACCTCCCCAATGGTTTTTCCAAGCAGACCAGCTTGATCAATCAGCCATCCCGCAGAGATTTTTCCGCTTGCTTTCATTGCCTCGGGGACTTCAACGGAGCGCGAAAGAATTTCAAGTTCTTTCGGATCAGAAAATTCCACGTTTTTAAAAACACAACCGGCGCTTGATTGCCCAAGCGGCTGACTGTCTTTTCGTTTTCCCATAATCTCTTCAAGCCGAGCCTTTGATGCGGCGGCGTCAGGCGAGACTTTGAGCGCCAATTGGCATCCAAGAATAAGATACGGTTTGTTTTTGAATAAGCTATTACGATATCCAAACTGACAGTCTGCATTTGTAAGCCGCACATGTTCTTTTGTCTCAAGATTGAATGCGTCTACACTTTCCACGGCATCTTTCATTTCTCCCCCGTAGCAGCCGGCGTTTCCATAAAGAGCGCCTCCGATGGTTCCCGGTACACCAATCGCCCACTCAAAACCCGTTAAACCGGCTTCAACGGATGTTCGCGCAACCATGGCGGTAATAGCTCCGGCTTCCGCGGATACGTTCGTATCTTTTACCTCTATACCACGATGCGCTGTTTGAATAATGACGCCTTCAAAACCATCGTCAGATACCAGCAAATTTGAACCGCCGCCATAGAGATAAAAAGGGATACCGACCGCCAAAGCCGCTTCAACGGCTTCAAGAAGCGTTGAGGAAGAATGCACAACGACATAGAGACGCGCCGAACCTCCAACGCGAAAACTTGTATGCTTTGCCATCGGTTCCTGTTCAACCGTAGCCGGCATTTTTGCTTTGTAGGCAGTAATTTGTTCCTGCGTAAGTGGAGTCATAGAAAAAAAGGAGTCAGAATAAAAACACTCCTATTTCAGAACACTGTTTGCAATTTTATAGATATCTCCGGCGCCCATAACAAGAATCACATCTCCTCGCCGTTTCCAGCGCCGCAAAATTTCCAGTGCCGCGTCTGGATCTGCGGCGTATTCGATGGGACGCGAAATTGTGCGTTCCAAATCGCGCTTTAGCACAGCGTCTTGTAAGTCGCGCGAAGAAATCTTCTCATCATCTTTATTGTCACGGCCGGCCACATCATAAATCTCTACAAGAATAAGCGCATCCGCTTTATCAAAACTTTCCACAAATTTTTCAAAAAGATGTTTTGTTCGATTGCGGTGATGCGGCTGAAACGCAAGAATGAGACGTTTTCCCGGATAAAAATCTTTCGCCGCCTCAAGCGTAGCCGCAATAGCCGTTGGATGATGGCCATAGTCTGAGATCACCATAATGTCATCCTGTTCGGCCACTGTTTCAAAGCGACGCCAAATACCAGGAAAGGCTTCAACGGCATCTTGTAAAACCGTTGACGGGACGCCAAGTGCTTGGCAAAGCGTGAGCGCACCCGTTGCATTCATGATATTCATCTTCCCGGGAACTTGCAGACGAAAACGCGTCATGAGGCCGCGCGTATTTCGCAGCGTAAACACTTGCTCCCCGCCTCGAATGGCATACTCCGCAACCTGCTGATCCGCATGCGAACCGAAACCAAAGGTCTGAATACTGATACCGCGTGCTTCGAGCGCCGCGCGTTCTTGGCCGATGAGCGTCTGCACATTTTGATCATCCGCATTCGCGATCACAATTCCCTTCGATTGAATCTGAGAAAGAAGCGTACGAAATGCGTTCATAACCGCATCAAGATCCGGAAAAATATCAAAGTGATCCGGTTCAATATTATTGATAATCAATCCATAAGGTTGAAACTCCAAAAAATGCCGCGCATATTCGTCGCCCTCAATGACATCTAAATCACTTTCTCCAAAACGCACATTTCCATCGGGAAAACTGGAAAGGCGGCTTCCGACAATCACCGTAGGATCATAATGAGAAAGTTCCAACATGAACCCAAGCATCGCGGTTGTCGTGCTCTTCCCATGCGTCCCGCTCACAAGAAGCACGCGTTTGTCTTTGGTCCATTCACCAAGAAACGCAAAATTCGTCATTTGAGGAAGGTTGCGGCGGCGACCTTCTGCGCGCTCAGGATTCAGCTCGGGAACAGCGGATGAATAAATAATTAAATCACAATCAGGAGGAACATTGTCCGCATCATGGCCGATAAATACCTGAATACCGAGCTCTTCAAGTTCATGTGTGAGCTCAGACGCTGTTGTATCGGAACCGCTTACGGACACTCCGGCACGCCGAAGTAGTTTTGCTACACCGGACATATTCACGCCGCCGATACCGATAAGATGTACCGCTTTCATCCGTTTTGGAATCATATCTGAATATAAAATACGCTGTGATTTGAAGATCGTCCAGCAAAAAAGCCTAC
>PCSZ01000024.1:0-790 GCA_002786495.1 Candidatus Uhrbacteria bacterium CG22_combo_CG10-13_8_21_14_all_47_17
TCAGAGACCCGAATGACGCTTCGGATCCGGTATTTAAAGCATCAGGACGTCCGTATTACTTCATAAATAATGACAAGCTTGATTCAACCAGCTGTTCGGGCAATATTGATGCTTCGCGCGGATGTATTCTGCTGCGCAATATGAGCGACACGCAGCTCACCTATTCTGTTAATGCGAGCTATAAGAAGTATGAGACAAATGATTTTCAGCCAACAACACCGGTGAACTGTGCTTTGTCACCAAGCGATCCCGCTTGTCTTGCTGTAAACAGTACTTCAACGGATGCGAATGTTATCTTAAAAGTAAACGTTGATCGTGACTGTGCGCAGTGGCTCGGGTGTAAGAGCTCGGAAACGGTTTTTGATCCCGCCACGAATCACTATAAAGATATTTGTACGAATCTTGCGATTTGCGACAAATCAACCGGCATAGCGGGGGATGTGTTCTGTGCAAATTATATTGATCGTTCTGTCAGCTCAACCGAACCGATTTTAACGAAGGGAGCATTCTTTAATGCGGATGTGTACACAGCGAGAAAAGTCGGACTTGGAGCGGTAGACTATGATGGTTATACAATTCCAAACTCCTTCTTGGTGCCGGATCTTGTAAGTGTTCGCGTGGGCGCAGAAGGGGCACATACGGTAACGAATAATCAATATCGCTTCGCGCAAGATTATCGACTGGCGGCCGCGGTCAGAATTCCGGTTGTCCACAGCGGTCCCGGCCTAGCGCTTGGCGTACCGGGCCCTCAGGAAGCGGCTATTCTTGATAGCGATCCGATCGGAACAGC
>PCSZ01000024.1:826-1111 GCA_002786495.1 Candidatus Uhrbacteria bacterium CG22_combo_CG10-13_8_21_14_all_47_17
GGCATACCCAGGAGAAATACTGTTTTTTGCTATGTACCGGTATCGGCACAAAATGACGGCTCAAACTTCCAAAATCTTGCCAATAAATTTGGTTTGGATGATCCGCGAACGGATTCGGTGCTCACGAGTGCCTTTCCTCCTCCAGAGTGCAGAGCACAGCCTGAAGCGGATTCTCCTTATCCGGCAAGCTATGTGACAAATTGGGACTTTGCAACGAATCCGCCAAAAGCAGTGGAGAAGCTTTCGGGATTTTTAAGCGCAAATACGTGTGAGTTCGGACAAGAT
>PCSZ01000024.1:1236-1547 GCA_002786495.1 Candidatus Uhrbacteria bacterium CG22_combo_CG10-13_8_21_14_all_47_17
CTTTGGATGCGGGTGCCATCGCAGCGAATGCCTCGCAAACTTGCGGCCCACCGGAAGGCGGGGGAGTTTGTATTGCATTTAATAAAGTAGAGGTCGTTCGAGGTATTTTTGGGCAATGTCTTGAGCGTGATCAAACGCGTTTTCTTGGCAACGACCAAAGCATACAGCCTTGTTTAACTTGGAATCCAACGCCGATTCTCTTTGGGAATAAGGACCCATTCCACTATCAGCCGACATCGGGTTATTTGCCGCCACAAAATTCCGGACAATATTACTGTACATCGGCAGCGAAAGAGCCGACCGTACTCAAT
>PCSZ01000024.1:1602-1894 GCA_002786495.1 Candidatus Uhrbacteria bacterium CG22_combo_CG10-13_8_21_14_all_47_17
GACCGTACTCAATTTAACGCAAGACAACTTCAAGCGATATAGCGGCTCTAGTCCCGCTGCTCCGTATGATGGAACGGATCCAGATCCCGGGACAAATCAAGATCCTAAGCCTCTCTCGGACTACACCGGTGACAGTGGTTTTCTTGGTACTGGTATTGGCGGGACAAGCGCTGTGCATCAGTATTCAAAGCAGTTCCGTAACCATCAGTCTACGTACGCAGGAGCTATGACGCGTCTTGACTACAGTGTGTCCTGGGTCTCTCCGAACGAGGAGGAGCGCTATCATAGCGCT
>PCSZ01000071.1:0-2500 GCA_002786495.1 Candidatus Uhrbacteria bacterium CG22_combo_CG10-13_8_21_14_all_47_17
CCGTTACAGCCGCAAGCATGAGCGAAAAAAAGTCGAGCGGAGGCAACAGGGCGCTAAAGGTCAAGTCAAGACGGCGCATAGATAATGGAATTGTAGCATGTCTAGGCACAGAAACGCATTTTTTTCTTCTAGAGAAAAGGTGTGGCGGCTCTTTAATAAAAAAAAACCGGTCCGAAGACCGGGGATAGAGTCACAAGCGACCGCCTTGGAAGGCGATGTCTTGAAGGGAAACCAGATGCTTTCGGTTCTTGTTTTCTGGGTCAAAGCAGATCTCCGCTTGTCCCTCAAAAAAGGAAAGATCTTTGTCGGCGCTTTGGTTATAGACCAAGTTACCGGGCGTTCCGTTTTTGCCAACGGGTGCGGGCTCTTCATAGGAAATCGCGCTGAAGAGCGAAAACTTCGCTCGCTTAGCGCCTTCCACTTGTTGAAGCGCTATTGTGCAGGCAACCTTTCGAGCTTCTTTGAGGAATTGTTGAAGGTCCACCCTTTGGAGACCCGTGGAGAGTAGCTCCGTGAAGTTGACCTGTGTGAGCATATGCATGCCCCAGATCTGATTACGGTCGCCACTCTCACCAAATAGGACGCGTATGTCCGATTGGCCGCGGTCCAAGCTGAGCGCCATTGTCTCGAGATAGGTGAGATCACCTTCGTCATGTCTGAATTGACGAAGATTCTTTGCACGGCCTTTGTTTGGCAGAGCTTCGAGCTCGCCGCTTAGAACTTTGAGAAAAGAGCTGAGAAGGAACGTTGTGAGCGTCTTGTCGTCGATTTCTTTCATGGACATCCTCGCCTCTTTCTTTTCATAAAACGCATGTTTTGTCAATCTATTTTAGGAGAAGGGTGTTTTTTTACGACGCATGGATTATACTGTTGTTATGGGAAAAATGTCAGATTATTTACGAACCTTTCTTGAGCATCTTGAAGTTGAGAAAGGTCGATCCGTGCTCACGATTCGCAATTACGAGTTTTACCTTCAGCGTTTTCTTGAATGGGCGCAGGATCCGCAATGTGCGGATATTAATGTAGACCTTATTCATGATTATCGGCTTTATTTGAATCGCCTCGAAAGCCGAGGGGAGGGAACGTTAAAAAAGTCGACGCAGAATTACCATTTAATCGCGCTGAGATCTTTTTTAAAATTTTTAGCAAAGCGAGACGTGGTGACCATGGCGCCTGAGAAAATTGAATTAGCAAAACAAGGTTCGCGCGATGTCACATTTCTTGAATCAATAGATCTTGAACGCTTGTTGGACGCTCCCTATAAAACGGATGCACAGCTCATTATTAAATCGAGAGATAAGGCGATTCTTGAATTGTTCTTTTCGACTGGAATGCGCGTTTCAGAACTTGCACGCCTTCGTCGCGATCAAATTCATCTTGATCGGGATGAATTTACGGTTCGCGGGAAGGGAGATAAGACGCGCGTTGTTTTTCTTTCTCATCAAGCGAGGCATGCGCTTCAAGAGCATCTTAAACTTCGTGAAGATGAAATTCCTTTTCTCTTTATTCGGCATGATCGCGCAAAGGAGGGAACAACGCCCGGCCCGCTGACGCCGCGTTCCATCGAGCGGCTTGTCGGCCGCTATGCGGTTGCGGCGGGTATTCCGAAAAAAGTTTCTCCGCATACGCTTCGACATAGTTTTGCGACGGATTTATTAATGAATGGCGCAGACCTTCGGAGCGTGCAAACGATGCTCGGGCATTCATCCATTACGACGACGCAAATTTATACGCATGTCACCAATCAACAGCTTCGCGATGTTCATAAAGCATTCCACGGAAAAATGTTGGATGAGGACCGCGAGGATATTTCTTCTTAATATATGACTTCTAAACTCCCTACCGAACTTCTGTACGTGCAAGATCTTATGACGCGCCTCCCTTCGGAGCACGAGCGTATTTTAACGCATGAAATTCGCACGCGTGCGCGCGAGAATCTTCAATGCCGAGCGATTCGCCAACTGATGAATGTGCAGGCTTGGTCCAGTTTACGGCGGGGCGTCGTGATCGCGATTGCAACCTTTATTTTACTGGCAGCGTTTGGCGAACTTATCGGTCTTGCAAAGTGGGTCCAGGATCTTCGTGCCTATTCGGTTCATATTCCCGCGCCGATCGGGCAGGGCTTGCTTCTTAGCGTGAATGAATTTATTCCGCAGTCTGCTATCGTTGACTTAGCGGCTCGTTTTCCTGCTTATGGTGTTGTTGAGTCGGCCATTGTTTCGCTTCTCGTTCTTGTTTTTCTGATTGCCTGGCGCGCTTATTCGGGGTATTTTCTTTTTCGTCAGGGGAGAGAATTGAAAAAATTCTCGAGAGAGATTGAACAAGAACTCACGGTTCTGCGCGAGTGGCAAAAAGAAAAGGCGGTTGACGAACCGCCTAAAAAGACTTAGGTTACTTCGTCGTCACCGACGAAAACAGGTCCCTGTAGCTCAGCTGGATAGAGCAGCTGCCTTCTAAGCAGCAGGTCATTGGTTCGAATCCAATCGGGGACACCATGAAA
>PCSZ01000071.1:2536-2980 GCA_002786495.1 Candidatus Uhrbacteria bacterium CG22_combo_CG10-13_8_21_14_all_47_17
TTCTTTTCTATTGTCTTTTGGGGTGTTATCGCGATCGTTTTTTCTTCAATTCGTCAGGTAAACCAGTATGAGCGCGGCGTGAAATTTACGCTTGGTCGTTTTACCGGTCTTGTTGAACCGGGCTGGCGGCTCGTGTTTCCTATTTTTCAGTCCATGACGAAAGTTGATATTCGTACCAAGGCTGTGGACGTACCGGATCAAGAAGCAATTACGAAAGATAATGTTTCTTGTCGCATTAACGCGGTTATTTATTATCGCGTTGTTGATTCCGGGAAGGCCATTCTCGAAGTTGAGAATTTTTGGCTCGCCGTTTCACAGCTCGCACAAACCACAATGCGTAATGTTGTCGGACAGCTTTCTTTAGATGAACTTCTTTCGCAGCGCGATCAGGCATCCACGCGCATCAAGGAGATTATTGAGCGTGATGCAACCGCCTGGGGTTTG
>PCSZ01000071.1:3021-6669 GCA_002786495.1 Candidatus Uhrbacteria bacterium CG22_combo_CG10-13_8_21_14_all_47_17
CGCCTGGGGTTTGGATATTTCAAATGTTGAGTTGAAGGACATTCAGCTTCCGGAAGATATGAAGCGTACGATTGCAAAGCAGGCGGAAGCCGAGCGTGAACGTCGTGCTGTGATTATTAATTCGGAAGGAGAAGTTTCCGCGGCAAAGAACTTGAAAGAAGCTGCGGATATTCTTGCGAGCTCGTCCGGGGCGCTTCATCTGCGCACGCTTAACTCGATTAATGACATTTCAAGCGACCAATCAAACACCGTTGTCTTTGCGGTACCGCTCGAAATCCTCCGCGCCTTTGAAAACTGGTCGAGAAAATAAGCTTTGTTTCAAACAAAAGTCCCTGTTCGCGGGGACTTTTGTTATCGCGCGTTATCTTGCCAAAAACAAAGAAACGCGATACGATCAGCCGGCAAAATTGAATATGGTGGCCGTGGTGTAGTGGCAACACAGCAGGTTGTGGTCCTGTTATCACGAGTTCAATCCTCGTCGGCCACCCCATGAAAAATCCCCGCAGAAATAGCGGGGATTTTTGTATGGGTTTTCTTTTATTCACTGACTTCGAACTTTATGTAAAAAAGAAAGAGAATGCTTGACTGTTTTCCTAAAACATGTCAGAAATAAGTGTTCTTTGAAAAAGAAAACCTTGCGTTGAAAGTGGCGTTTTGAAGCTCTTCTTACGGGCTTCAGTAGGCCGCTTTTAACAAGGACGACTTCGAGGTTTTGAGAATGGTCTCAAACTTGGATCGTCGGCGGTTCGCACAGGGAAAGGGTGACGCTCATGGCTAATCCCATCACGGACATCAAGCAGACGGAGAAGAATCCCTACGAGATAACCGTCGACCAACAGCTCACTGCTCTCCATCGTACAAATGACGAGGAGAAGTGGGGGATAACCGAAAACGACTTCACGTATCTCGCCTCGTCCGCTCCGGCGTGGCCAAAGGGCGAGTATGCCTACCGTTCATTTCGCATTCGGTTTGGCGAAGGCGGAGAAGGCGTCTTTAGTACTTTTAGAACGCATTGCGTTCGTCTCCGACATGTGTTTGGGGAGAGTCACTTCTTCCATGATACGGGACGGCTCCCCGGTTCCTTCCGGCGGAGGATGGAATACAGGGAGGAACTGCGACTTCTGAATGGCGATCATACGCATAAGCCCACCATCGAGTGGGTAACGATTGATCTCAACGTTCATCATGAATTCGAGAGAGCACTCGTGGATCGTAGCTCGAGATCGCTTGCTGATGAGCTTCTCGTTCTCGCATGGATGTTCCCCGACATGATTCGCAACATCGATGGTGTGAACGCTCCGGGCCTGTTTGCTGCCGGCTACGAGTTCGTCACGAACACCTCTGGACGCGGTATACCGGATCTGGAGACCTTGCTCGTGACCTTCGATCGATCAAGTCGTTTCATATGCATTCTGCGCCACGACGGCAAGAGTTCTTCGGGTAAAGCAATGCCCCTCTTGCTGGATCCCTAGCCATTCAACGGTCATGTCTTCAGAACCTGAGGGAATTTTGGTTCCAACCTTGATTCCCTCGGGTTCTCCGGCCGTATCTACAACACAGCTTTATAAACAAAGCTGTGTCTCTCGTAGATGTGGCTTTTTTGTTTTCTATTGTCGATCAGAAATTTTTATTATTGAGTTGTGCGTGAGAAGCAGGCTGAAGAGGGTGGTAAACGTAAACATCGAATAGTCTGATTATCCATGTGATAAACGTTTTGTTGGCGTGATGCGTTTGATATTCATTCCGCCCAATACACAACAAATGAGAACAATCAGTTTTACGAGATAATGGCCGTTTGGATCGAGAAAATATTCGGTAAGTGGGGTTATTTTTCCGACGAGTATATGGACGAGAACACTTATCGGAAGCATTAAAATAACCCAGTTCTTTTTCGGGATCAGGATGCCGATTTTTTTGAATAGCCATGAAAGAATGGGCGCGACGAGGATCGCTCCTAAAAAGGCAAGCGTAAAATCAAATAGTGCGTAACCACCTAGGCGAAACTGTCGTAGATATTCGATGGAAGTCATATTATTTTATACTCCAGCCCGTGACCGGATGAAGCTCCCACCAATTATGTGGCGCATCGAATCTCGTAATACCCCAAAGGCGAATATGATCTCCGACCTTGGGAAGAGGGAGACTGATTTCAGGAATAAACTCCGTTACGAGTGGTAGCCCGACAAGGTCGCCGACACTCACGTGATAATCGCCGTCCGGTTCCTTGATGACCTGTTGAACGGTTCCTTCGATCGCAACTTTTGTATTCGTACTTCCATTTACAATAAAATCGGTGATATTAGTATCGTGATAGAGAATGTCATCCTCAACTTGTTCTCCGCGTTGGACGAAGAACGTGAAAATTCGGTCGAGGGCGGTTGGCAGTTTTGCTTGAGGGTTGATGGTCTCATTTCTGGTGTAATAGCCAAGGCCAAACCCGATGCCGAAAATGAAGAGCGAAGTAATGACCGTGACAATAACAAAACGCTTTTTGCTCATACGGTATTACGTTTCTGTTTCCGGCGAGCTTCTAGGGCCGCATGTACGCCCGTGCAAACAAGGAACGCTATAACCATGCTGCCGATGATATCAATCGGAGAATGAACGCCTGCAGCGATGCGAGAGATGCCAACGAGTATCGCAAGCCCCCAGAAGATGAGACCTAATGGCCGATTCGTGGGATAGATAACGGCTGCAATAGCTGATGCGAGAAGCGTGTGGTCAGAAGGAAAACCATTGTCAGGTGCGTGGGGGAGTAATGGTATGAAATGACCGCTCACAAAAGGTCTCGGATCGTAATAAAGAAGCCCCGCTATCCACGCGACGATATAGGTAATAAGAAAAGCCGTTATACCAAAAATAGCGAGCTGTCGCCGTTGCTCCCGTTGCAAGCTTACGAAGTAAATGCCCCCGATAAGGAGCATAAAGTAAATGAGATAACGGGCACCGATGATTATGGTGAGTGTTCGTAAATCCATAAAAAAAAGTATACAAGCCTGAGCTCGGTAGGGCTATAGGTTGCGGATTTTGCATAGCAGGGATTTTCGCATAGCTCCTATTTTTATGATAAAATTGCGGTATATATGGAAAAGAACAAATCAAATATTGTCGACTTTGGAGCTTATCGTAAAAAGAAGGGGCTTGAGAGTAAAGCAGCGGATCAAAGGCCGGAAACAGATATAGCAAAAAGCGAAAATCCATTTGCGAAAATAACGCCGATTGGTAAAAAAGCTTCGGCGACAGCAGAGTCAGAATTTTCTTATTTTTCACGCTATATAGGGACGGGTGAGACAAAAAATTGGTGGGTGAAAGCGGGTCTTCAATTGGAACTCGGCATGCCTCTACTCATGAAAAAAATTGAGAGAGCAACGCAAGGGAAATTTTCACCAAAGACATTGGCAGAGAATATTAAGCTCGTGGAAGAATATACCAATGAAGAAATTATTGAATATCTGAAAAACTCCGATCAAAAGCATTGGCAGCAAAAACCTACATTTTATCGAGCGCTCCTAACCGTTTTACATAAGAGGATGTAGCTTTTTCAGTTAAGGAGACGGTTTGACTTTTTTACGAAAACATTCCATAAAGAGGCGTTCTTTAAAAGAAAAACCTTTTTGTTGAAAGTGGCGTTTTGTAGCTCATGTTCTG
>PCSZ01000046.1:0-3741 GCA_002786495.1 Candidatus Uhrbacteria bacterium CG22_combo_CG10-13_8_21_14_all_47_17
AAACCGGGAAAAGACATCGCGCTCGGAACAGATGTAGCAAGCTCGGAATTTTATGACAAAAAAGCAAAGCTCTATCGCATGAAATCGGAAGGGCATGACTATACAGCGGATGAGTTGCTTACGCGTTACAAACATTGGTTGGAAAAATTTCCACTCGATTTTCTCGAGGATCCTTTTGCTGAGGATGACTGGGAAGCTTGGGACCGAGCGCTTCCAAAGCTCGGAAGGAAAACGTCCGTCGTTGGAGATGATTTCTTTGTAACGAATGTTGCTCGTTTAGAGCGAGGGATTAAAGAGAAATCCGCAAACGCTATTCTGATCAAATTGAATCAAATCGGTACCTTGTCCGAAACGGTGGATGCGATTCTTATGGCGCATCGAGCAAAGTTTAAGACGGCTATTTCGCATCGCTCCGGAGAAACAATCGATACATTTATCGCGGATCTCGCGGTTGCCTGCGGATCGGAGTATATAAAAACGGGATCCTTGTCCCGTTCCGAACGTGTCTCAAAATATAATCGTTTAATGGAAATCGAATTGGAAATAAGTGATCGATAAGGGGCGAAGAAAAAAAGCGGATCTCAAGAAGAAGCGATCCGCTTTTTTATTTCTTCCGCGTGTTTCTCATCTATTTTTGAGATAAGCGTTTCCGCTTTTGCTTGAAACGCATGCGCGATTGAGCGAGCAGAACGTTTAAAGTCTCGATAGGCTTTTGTGGCGGATTTTGCATCTTCGCTATTTTTTTGGGTCATGTCTTGCGCCATATAAAGGCATCATACGTGCTCTTAGAAGCTCCGTCCATGCCCTTTTCGAGCCTGGTGAGCTATGTTAGGGTTCGCCCGTCTATGCAGCAGGAGAAGCCCACATTTCATATTACAACCTATGGGTGTCAGATGAATAAGAATGACAGCGAACGCATCGCGGGTCTTTTGTCGTCTCTTGGGTTTGTGTTTACGGAGGATGAAAGTACGGCAGATCTGAATATTATTAATACATGTAGTGTTCGTCAGTCGGCGGAAGAGCGCGTCTATGGCGCGCAAAAAAAATATTTAATCTATAAAAAAACCAAGCCGAATATGATCGTGGCTGTGACCGGTTGCATGGCCGGACGCGATAAAGCGCGCGCATTCAAAAAACGGCTTCCGGCAACGGATTTATATTTCCCAACTCCGGACATGGTGCATCTTCCAAAATGGATTGCGGAACTTCGACCGGAGCTTGTAAATACCGGATCAGGACTGGAAGATTATCTTCGTATTCGTCCCGTGCGTGCTCCAAGTGTCCAAGCCTATGTCACAATTCAAACGGGCTGTAATAAGTTTTGTACCTATTGCGTTGTTCCATATGCGCGTGGATTGGAAAAAAATCGCAGTGTAAAAGATATTCTCGACGAATGCCGTGAGCTCGCCACGCATGGCGTATTTGATCTCACGCTCTTGGGACAAACGGTGAACTCTTATCGCGCATCGGATCCGGAAAACTTTTCAAAAGAAAATCCGTTTCAAGATCATTTTGCCGCGCTCTTATGGGAAGTGAATCAACTTGAAGGTATTCATCGCATTCATTGGACGGCGACACACCCGATTTCCATGACGGATGAAGTCATCGAAGCGCTGACGCTTCCAAAACAGGTAAATTATCTTCATTTGCCGGTACAGTCGGGAAATAACGAAGTTCTACGGCGCATGAATCGTAAGTATACGCGGGAGCAATATCTGGATGTTATCCAAAGAGTGAAACAAGCAAGGCCGGGTATCGCTTTGGGAACAGATATCATTGTCGGATTTCCAGGAGAAACACGCGAGCAATTTAATGACACAGTCTCTTTATACAAAGAAGTTGATTATGATGTTTCTTATCACGCGCAATATTCGCCGCGCTCCGGCACGCTGGGCGTGAAGCTCTATCCGGATGATATTTCGAAAGAAGAGAAGCGTGATCGTTGGGATGAATTGCAAGGCATTATGGAAGAGCGCACGCTCGAAAAAAATCAGGCTTATCAGGGGAGCGTTCTGCCGGTCCTCTTTGAAAAAAAGGAACAAGGTTTTCTGCAGGGGACGACGCCGGAGCTGAAAATCGCGCGTATCCGCTCTTCGGATGAATCTTTGATTGGCAAGCTTGTGAACGTGAAAATTACAAAGCCAAGTCTCTGGGTTTTAGATGGGGAACTTGCGGATTTGTAAAATAATACGTACTATTCGCTTTGAATGAGTACAGGGCCTAGATCAACCGAAAAGCCAAAGAAACCTCGGACGACAAACCCGAGGGGTACGAAACGCGCTCTTCCGCGCGTTTTATGTATTGTCGGGCCAACCTCTTCAGGGAAGACCTTACTGGGCGTTCGCCTTGCAAAAGCCTTTAGCGGAGAAATTATTAATGCGGATGCGCGCCAGGTCTATCAAGAATTCGACATCGGCACAGGAAAACCTATTGGTGGTAAGCGCGAATGTAAGCGCGGACGCAATTATTTTCTCTTTCAAGATATTCCGCATTATTTGATGGATTTTTTACCGCCCGATCAGCTATTTACTGTCGCGGAATGGAGAAAAGTGGCTATTACGGCCATTCGCTATATTCGAAGGCGTAAGCATTTACCAATCGTCGTCGGCGGAACAGGTCTGTATATCCAATCTCTGGTTGATAATTATCAGATTCCAGAAGTTCCTCCACAGCCTGCGTTTCGAGAAGCGATGTCAACTGAACCGTTGGAAGAATTGGTGAGCAGGCTTATTCACCTTGATCCGGAAGCGGAAAAGGTGGTTGATTTGAAAAACCCGCGCCGTGTTTTACGCGCATTGGAAGTCATCACATTTACCGGAAAGCCCTATACGAGTTTGCGAAAAAAAGCGAAGCCGCTGGTTGAACCGCTTTTGATTGCCATAAAGCGCAGTAAAGAGGATTTGCGAGAACGTATTGATCAAGCGGTAGAAATGTATATTGAAGCCGGTTGGCTTGATGAAATCCGCCGTGTAAAAAAATCCGGAATCGCTTGGGATGTTCCCGCTATGACTTCGATCGGATACCGCGAGCTTGGCGCGTACATCAGAGGGGAAACGACACTCGAAGAAGCGATTCAAAAAACAAAAGATGCCACATGGCAATATGCAAAACGCCAACTCACTTGGTTTAATCGCGACAAGCGCATTCACTGGGTTGAAGATGAAAACGCCGCAGAAGAGCTTGTGAGAAAGTGGCTTTTAACAAGCAATTGACGTTCCACGTTTTGTTCTGCACGATTTCTAGGAAGGGATATCTTTTTATGGCAATTCACGAAGCGTTTATTCTTGCGGGAGGAGAGGGGACGCGGCTTCGTCCGGTTACATTTGAAATGCCAAAGCCGCTTGTTCCTGTTCAAGGACGTTCCATTCTAACATGGCAAGTCCGTTGGTTTTCTCGTCACGATATTCATCGAGTAACCGTCATCATTCCTCAAAAATGGGAAACGCAATTCATTGCATGGCGCGAGAAACTGAAGGAAGAAAATCTTGGAGAAGCGCTTCCGCAGATTCGACTTTGGGTTGAGCCTGAGCCGATGGGAACATTGGGCGCGCTCGCGCATCACTTTGCCGAAGAACTGAATAAGGATCCCATCCTTGTAACGAATGGAGATGAATTAAAAGCGCTGGATTTGAATGTATTCGAAAAATTTCACAAACAACAGACAGAGGACGATGCGGGCTATGCGGCAACCGTTGCGCTTTTAGAAGTGCCGAACCCATCGGATTATGGTGTTGCGGAAAT
>PCSZ01000046.1:3786-6438 GCA_002786495.1 Candidatus Uhrbacteria bacterium CG22_combo_CG10-13_8_21_14_all_47_17
TAAGCTCAGGACTCTATCTTCTAAATCCACATGCCTTGAAACAGCAGAAATGGGAAAAGACATTTCTTATGTTTGAGAAGGATCTTTTTCCACCCCTGGCCGCCGCCGGCAGGCTTGGGGGATGCAAGCTTGAAGGGGCTTGGTATGACTGCGGAACCATGGAACGATGGCAGCGCGCCATCGAAGAGTGGGCCGAGCCGGTTTAAGAGCTTTCGGAGGCAAAATCCCGCTTTTGGGCAGGCTCGACAAGACGCTCCATTTCATGTAAATTGACTGCTATGCAATTCTTGTTTTCACGCCGACCAGACATCGCGGAAGGCGATGCGCAAAATCAAAAACGAAAACTGATATCCATCGCCCTGGAAATCGTTCAGGTTGTTGCGATTTCTTTAGCGATCATTATTCCTGTACGCGTATTCTTGATCCAGCCGTTTTACGTGCAAGGCGCGAGCATGGAGCCGAATTTCTTTAATCATGAATATTTGATTATTGATGAGCTCTCCTATCGCTTGCGTGCGCCGGAGCGGGGAGAAGTTGTCGTGTTCCATTACCCGAATGATCCTTCTCAGTATTTCATTAAACGCGTCATTGGACTTCCGGGGGAGACGGTTGAAATCGCCGGTGGAAATGTAAAAATATACAATGACCAATATCCAAATGGAAAAGTCTTGGATGAAACGGGCTATCTTGATCAAGATTTCACCGCCGCAACGCAAACCGTCACTTTAAAACCGGACGAGCTCTTCCTCCTTGGAGACAATCGCTCTTCAAGTCTTGACTCTCGTTTTTTTGGCCCGGTCACGCGTGCCGCTGTTGTCGGACACGTTTGGGTTCGCGGATATCCTATTGATCGCTGGAAGCACTTTACGCCCTATAATTATAATTTCTGATACTGAACTATGCCGAAAACAAAAAAGACAGCCGCGAAAAGTGCAACGAAGCCGAAAAAGACAACCGCTAAATCTCAGGAGGCGACTCCGAAAAAACCCGCGCACCCCATACAGTCCGTTCGGGGTATGCGCGATACGCTTCCAGTAGATCAGCCTCACTGGCTGCGCGTAAAGACCGCTGTTGAAGAAACGGCTGGTGTATATGGATTCGACCGCATTGATACGCCGCTCGTGGAAGAAACAGCTCTCTTCATTCGTGGAGTGGGGAAGGCAACTGATATCGTAGAAAAAGAACTCTACAGTTTTGAAACAAAAGGCGGAGAACAAGTAAGCTTAAGGCCGGAAGGTACCGCTTCTGTCGTGCGTGCGTATGTACAACATGGCATGTTGAACCTGCCGCAGCCGGTGAAGCTTTGGTACATGGGACCGATGTTTCGATATGACCGCCCACAATCCGGACGCTATCGACAGTTTATGCAGGCCGGATTTGAAGCATTGGGCGATGACGACCCGATCGTGGATGCGCAGCTTATTATCGCGGGATGGAATTTGCTCCGAAAGCTTGGCATCGAGTCTATTGTAAAGGTGAACTCGCTCGGAACCACGGACTCGCGTCTCAATTATAAAAATGCGCTCGTTGCTTATTTTCGAAGCAAGAAAGCAAAACTGTCCGATGAGGATAAGAAGCGTCTTTTGAAAAATCCGCTTCGCCTTCTTGATTCAAAGGACGAGGCTATTCAAGAACTGAAAGCGGAAGCGCCGCAAATTGTTGACTGGCTTGATGAAGATTCAAAATCCCGTTTCATGCGCGTGCTGGAGTATCTAGATGAAGTTGGCGTTCCGTATCAATTGGATCCGTATCTTGTACGCGGTCTCGATTATTATGAGCGCACCGTTTTTGAATTCTATGCTGCGGAAGATGATCAAGAACTCGCGCAAGCAGCGCTTGGTGGCGGCGGTCGCTATGACCAGCTCATTGAACAGCTTGGCGGACGCGAAGATTCACCGGCAGCCGGTATGAGTCTTGGACTCGATCGCATTGTTTCTCGTTTAAAGGATATGGATAAAGACCAGGATCCACATCAAGCCCTGCTCGACCTAAGCCAATGTGATGTCTTTCTTGCACAACTTGGAGACATGGGAAGAAAAAAAGCGCTTGCACTCTTTGAAGAGTTTTATACCGCAGGCATCCCGCTTGCGGAAGCGTTTTCAAAAGCGAATATCAAGAGCCAGATGGAAATCGCAAATCGCCGCGGCGCAAAGTGGGCGGTGGTCATTGGCCAAAAAGAGGTCTTGGACGGAACGGCCATCATTCGCGATATGGACGCGGGAACACAGGAAATCGTCGATGTAAAGAAGGTGGTGAATGAAATCAAAAAGAAGCTCGCTTCTTTGCAAAAATAAGGAAAAAGAGCAGTTTTAAACGATTGACGGATCCCCGTCGATCGTTTAATATGCGTTCGCATCAAGAGATTAACTCTTGATGACTATCTATACAGAAAGGAGCGTGTAACATGATTGAAGTAAAGCGCAAGAAAAATGAATCTTTTGACTCTCTGTTACGTCGGTTCAGCCGACGGTTTCAGTCTTCCGGAAAACAGATTGAGAGCAAACGCCGTCGTTTTCGAGAACCAGAAGCCAGTAAAAACAAACGACGCGAATCTGCTTTACGTCGTGTCACAAAAGGAGAGCAGTACGACTACTTGCTCAAAACAGGACAATTAAAAGAAGAGCCGCGACGTCGTTACCGTCGTCGGTAATC
>PCSZ01000046.1:6565-7097 GCA_002786495.1 Candidatus Uhrbacteria bacterium CG22_combo_CG10-13_8_21_14_all_47_17
GCAGTATCAAGACGCGCTTTCCGATTTTTCAAACGCGGGACGCCAAGACCTTGTCGAGCGTCAACAAAAAGAAATCGACATCATTGCTACGTATCTTCCGCCGGCATTACCTGAGGAAGAGTTAGAGCGCATTGTACGCGATGCCGTTGATGCATCAGGGACGACGGACTTTGGGAAAGTGATGGGAGCCGCCATGAAAGCCGTTGACGGTCGTGCGGATGGAAACGCCGTCCGAACGATTGTGCAGAGGATGCTTTCAAGGTAAACTACAATCAATCGCCAATAAGGCGAAGATCTTTCTTTCCCATGCTTGAGAGGGGCTCATCAAAAACAGCTGTAAAGGTAAGGCGCACCTCTGTGCGCCGGATCTTATCGACAGCTGTTTTTGTATTTATGTTGCTCGTTTTAGCCGCTCCTCCAACGGCTTTCGTCCACGCGCAGTCACCTGTAACCAACGGACTGAGCGCCGTCGGAAACGCTGCCGGTATTGCTTCCGGTTCAACAGATTTGCCTACAATCATCGGCCGCATCA
>PCSZ01000063.1:0-8839 GCA_002786495.1 Candidatus Uhrbacteria bacterium CG22_combo_CG10-13_8_21_14_all_47_17
GACCTTTACGAGGGTGTCTAAACTATACGCATATGCCGATTAAGAAATATCGTCCAACTACTCCCGGCCGCCGCCTTTCCTCGGTGCAGGATTTTTCTGACATTACAAAAAAGAAACCAGAAAAATCACTTGTCACAATTCGAAAAAAGCGCGCTGGTCGCTCGGGTGGTAAAATCGCTGTTCGTCACAAAGGCGGAGGAGAAAAACGCTTCATTCGAGAAGTGGATTTCATTCGTAACCGCTTTGACATTCCTGCGACCGTAAAGTCCGTGGAATATGATCCGAACCGAAGTTCACGCATAGGACTCATTGCCTACCGAGATGGTGTGAAGAGCTACATTATTCTTCCTGACGGTCTCAAGGTCGGTGATGTCGTCGTGTCTTCTCAAAAAGAAGCTGAGATTTCCGTTGGAAACCGACTTCCTTTGGAAAAGATCCCTACAGGAACGCAGGTTCATGTAGTGGAAATGGTTCCGGGCAAGGGAGGCCAACTTGGCCGCGGTGCCGGAACACATATCGAGCTTCTTGCCGTTGAAGGCAAATGGGCGGTACTAAAACTTCCTTCGGGAGAAATGCGACGCGTACCTAAGGGCTGTATGGCCACGATCGGTACCGTGTCCAACCCGGACTGGCATCTTATTCGCTGGGGAAAAGCGGGTCGTACGCGTCACCGCGGTATTCGTCCGACGGTGCGTGGTAAGGCCATGAACCCGGTTGATCACCCACACGGTGGTGGTGAAGCCCGTAACCCGATCGGTCTCAAATATCCGAAGACTCCGTGGGGAAAACATGCTCTTGGTGTGAAGACGCGCAAAAGCAAAAAGTCAAGCAATAAGTTGATCATCAATCGTCGAAAGAGCAAGAGCAAGAACCGCTAATTATTACTTACGCCTATGTCACGAAGCTTAAAGAAAGGACCATTCGTCGACCCGAAACTGCTTGAGAAAGTTCAAAAAACAGGACAGGGGAATAAGACGCCGATCAAGACCTGGTCGCGCGCCTCTACGATCACACCGGAAATGGTGGGAGTTACGTTTGCCGTTCATAATGGCAAAGCGTTCATCAATGTCGTTGTGATTGAAAACATGGTCGGTCACAAATTGGGTGAATTTTCGCCAACGCGTAAATTCACTCGTCATGGCGGTAAGCTCACTAAAGCGCTTGAGCAAGGCGCCAAGTAACCAATAGCGTATGGAAGTACATGCAAAACTACGAAATCTCCACATGTCTCCGCGAAAGGTTCGCCTCGTTATTGATGCGATCCGCGGTTTAAATGTGACGGAGGCTGAAACGCGTCTCCAATTCATTCCGAAGATGGCTTCTGGACCTGTCTTGAAGTTGCTTCGCAGTGCTATTGCGAATGCGGAACATAATTTTCAGCAAAATAAAGAAGATCTTTTTGTGAAGACCGTGACCGCAGACGGGGGTCCAACAATGAAGCGTTGGAGAGCTCGCGCGTTTGGTCGAGCCGCTCCGATTCGCAAACGTACGACGCATATCATGCTCGTACTCGCGCCTAAGTCAGAGCGTCAGAAAAACACGAAAAATAAACTAAAGCCATCTGAGCGTCCTGGAAAAAAGAATCGCATTGCAAAAAAACCGGTCGCGCCGAAGGCTCCTGCGAAGAAAACCGCGACATCTGTCGCCGCAAAACCTGCTCCAGCCGAATCTGCTTCCGAATCATCTACCAACACGATTGCATAGCCTATGGGACACAAAGTTCATCCAAAAGTCTTCCGTATCGGAACGACCACCACATGGCCATCGCGTTGGTTTGCCCGCAATGATGCATATCGCGCTTCACTTAGACAGGATCTCGAGCTTCGTACGTGGCTTGAGAAAGCGTTGAAAAATGCCGCTGTTGCACAGATTCAAATCGAACGTTCCCGCGGAGCTTTGAATATCACTCTTTTCACAGCAAAGCCGGGTCTCGTTATCGGTCGTTCCGGAAGCGGTATTGAAGATTTGCGCAAGCGTCTTCTTAAAAACTTCTTCCCGATGACTTCGAAGAGCATTCAATTAAATTTGTCTGTTCAAGAGGTTGGACGCCCTTCTTTAGAGGCTTCTCTTGTTTGCCAAGGTGTCATCGCGGATCTCGAACGACGTATGCCGTTCCGCCGCGTCATGAAGATGGCTATTGAACGCGTGCAGAAAGCTGGTGCCCTTGGTGTAAAGATTGTCGTTTCCGGACGTTTGAATGGTGCAGAAATTGCACGATCTGAGCGCCTTACCTGGGGAAAAATTCCGCTTACGAATCTTCGTGCGGATATCGATTATTGTCAGAGCTTCGCTCAGACAATCGCCGGTACGATTGGAGTAAAAGTCTGGATCTACCGAGGAGACGTTTTTGAACAAGATCGTCTTTCTCAATATCAGCCGAGCGCGCCAAGTCGAGGCCCGCGCGATGGTCGTTCTGGACGTGCACCGGGAGGTCTTGGCCGCAGAGGACCATCTTCTCCGCGCATGGACAATCCCTCTGAATCTGGTGCCAGAAAAGAGGCCTAACCATACGATTTATGTTGATTCCGAAGAAAGTAAAACACCGTAAGTGGCAAAAAGGTCGCGGCCGTAATGTCCGTATCGCCTCCACGAAAATAAATCTCGCTTTCGGCTCCTATGGGCTGAAGGTGATGACACCCGCCTATATTTCCAGCCGACAGATTGAAGCTGGTCGTCGCGTATTAACTCGATACGTACGTAAGGGCGGAAAAATCTGGATCCGTATTTTCCCAGATCGACCTATCACCAAGAAGGGAAATGAGGTTCCGATGGGATCCGGAAAAGGTGCGGTTGATCATTATGTCGCCGTCGTTCGCCCGGGCACGATCATTTATGAAATGGATGGCGTTCCAGAAGAGGTTGCGAAGGGCGCATTGATTCTCGCCTCACACAAGATGCCAGCCATCTGTAAATTTATCAGCAAGGAGTAACTCTATGAAACCTAACGAACTACGCCAAAAGTCCCCCGAGGAGCTTCGTCGCACGATGACGGATCTTCGCAGTCAGCTTCGGGACCTCCGCTTCAAAGTAGCGACGCGTCAGCACACAAAAGTACGCACGCTTCGTACGTTGAAGAAAAATGTGGCTCGCATCGAGACGATCCTTGCCTCGATGAGCAAGACCAAAACTATCTAATCCACTCTCTCTATGACTGAAGAAATAAAACGCAAATCACGTCGCCGTCTCAATGGTATCGTTGTCTCAACAGCGATGCAGAAGACGGTTGTCGTCCGCGTCGACCGTCGCATGCCGCATCCCAAATACGGCAAATACTTCACGGTATCCAAGAAGTACAAAGTTCATGATCCCGAGGGAGTGGCTAAAACAGGGGATATGATCGAGATCGAAGAATGCCGCCCGTTGTCGAAAGACAAGCGATGGCGCTATGTCTCGACGGTTACTCCCGTAAACGCATAATCCTATGGTCCAGCATCGATCCATGATTGCCGTCGCAGATAACACCGGAGCAAAAATACTCCAGGTGATTAATGTGACTGGCGGCTATAAAAAGCGTTACGGAAGGCTTGGCGATATCGTGACATGTGTCGTGAAAAAAGCGGCACCACGAGGAGTCGTTAAAAAGTCGGATGTCGTTCACGTTGTTCTTGTGCGCACAAGGAAAGAGACACGGCGTACAGACGGAACCTATATCCGTTTTGACGAGAATGCCGGTGTCATTATTGATAAGAAATCTAAAGAGCCGAAAGGAACGCGTATTTTTGGTCCGGTCGCGCGCGAACTGCGCAGTCGCGGATTTTCAAAAATCGTTTCCCTCGCTCCAGAAGTCCTCTAAGAATCCCTATGACAAAGCTCCGAATTAAAACGGGCGACGAAGTTGTCGTAACCGCCGGTAAAGACAAAGGTAAGCGCGGGAAGGTTGTCCAAACTTTTCCTAAGCTTGGCCGTGTTGTTGTGGAAGGTGTTCGCGTGACAAAACGCCACCTTCGCTCTCGCAACCAGGAAGAAGCCGGTCAGGTAGTCGAATTTCCGATGCCGATTAATGCTTCCAATGTCATGCCCATTGGGGCGAGCGGGAAACCCGTTCGTCACAGAAAGGTGCGTAAGGAGGACAAATAGCCTATGAATATTAAAGAACGCTACAAGAAAGAGATTGCTCCGAAGCTTCAGGAAGAGCTTGGCATAAAGAATGTCATGGCAATCCCAACCGTAAAAAAAATTACCGTTTCCATCGGTATTCCTGCATCGAACAAGGACGCAAAGTTTGCAGAAACGGCAGAACAGACGCTTGAACGCATTACGGGTCAGAAACCCGTGAAGACCAAAGCGAAGAAATCCGTCGCTGGATTCAAGATTCGCGAAGGTATGACTGTCGGTATGATGGTTACGTTGCGCGGTGATCGTATGTGGGACTTCCTTTCCCGACTTACCCAGGCAACCTTCCCACGTATCCGAGACTTTCGAGGCATTTCCACGAAGCATATAGATGCACGCGGAAATATTTCCATCGGCTTTCAGGAGAACCTCGCTTTTCCGGAAATTAATCCAGATGAAGTTGAGCATGTCCACGGCCTTCAAGTTACCGTTACTTCAAACGCCGGGACTCGAGAGCGTGGTCTCGCCCTCTTTAAAGCCCTTAGTTTTCCCTTTACTCAGTAAACTCTATGGCAACGAAAGCACAAATCGCCAAATCTAATCGCAAACCGAAGTTCTCCACACGCGAAGTTCGCCGCTGCTGGCGCTGTGGGCGCAAACACGGCTTTCTCCGTGACTTCGATCTTTGTCGCATTTGTTTCCGCGAATTAGCAAACCGCGGGGATCTCCCCGGCGTAACCAAGTCGAGTTGGTAATTCTTACATGTATGTATACCGATCCAATCAGCGATTTCCTCACACGCATTCGCAATGCGCAATCAGCAGGCCACGAAACCGTGACTCTGCCGGGTTCACGTATCAAATTCGCCATTGCAAAAGTTTTGCAAAAAGAAGGCTATTTGAGTGGCGTGAAAGAAACAATCAATGGTCAGAAAAAGACCCTTGAAGTGGGCTTGAAATATGAGGGGAAGATCCCTTCCATTCGTTCCGTAAAGCGTATTTCCAAACCGGGATGTCGCGTCTATCGGAAATCGAGTGAGCTTAAGCGTGTCTTGTCAGGACAGGGTGTCGCCATCCTTTCGACAAGCGCCGGCATCATGACGAACAATGAAGCTCGTCGCCGAAAACTTGGCGGAGAAGTTCTTTGCGAAATCTACTAACGAAATTTTCTCTTAACGTATATGTCCCGTATTGGTAAACAACCGATCAATCTGCCCTCGGGCGTCGACCTCACCGTTGATGCCGGGAAGGTGATCGTCAAAGGCCCAAAAGGAACTCTGACGGTTATTCTTCCTCCACATGCTACCGTCACCTTGGAGTCTGAACCAAGAGCGGCGACGATATCCGTAGAAGATCAAACAGATGTACACCAGCGCGCGATTTGGGGGCTGACCCGTCAGCTCGTTTCGAACGCCGTAGAAGGTGTCCAAAAGCCGTATCAAAAAGCCCTTGAGTTTGTCGGGGTTGGCTATCGTGTTTCCGTTTCCGGCCGCACCGTTATGATGGAAGTCGGATTCTCTCACGATGTCGAATTCCCTCTTCCTGATGGCGTTGATGCAGTCGCTGAAAAGCAAATTCTCACGCTTTCAAGTATTGATAAACAGCTTATTGGAGAAATCGCTGCTCAAATCCGCCGTATTCGACCCCCGGAACCTTATAAAGGAAAGGGTATTAAATATGTCGATGAAGTTATTCGCCGTAAAGCAGGTAAGGCTGCTAAGGCTTCTTAAAGCTCAATTCTATGTCTACGCTTAAACAGAAAACTCAGAAAGATCGCCGCATTGCTCGCGTTCGCGCCATCGTAATCGGCACAGCTGACCGTCCGCGCCTTTCCGTGGTACGGAGTTTGAAGCATATCTCCGCTCAGTTAATTGATGATGCAGCCGGGCGAACCATCGCAGCGGTAAAAGATCTTGACATTGCGGAAAAGGATCGTAAGGGAAAGACAAAAACAGAAATTGCGCTTCAAATGGGAAAACTTATTGCAGAACGTGGAAAAACTCAGGGAGTTGACCACGCTGTGTTTGATCGACGTGATAAGCGCTATCACGGTCGCGTGAAAGCCGTCGCTGACGGTGCGCGTGAAGGCGGCTTGATTTTTTAGACCTACTTTTATGTCCAACGAAAATACTCTCGAAACAAAAAAGCCTTCCGATGGTGCAGCCACTCCGGCGACCCCTAAGCCGTCAGCAGGACAGCCATCACAAGATCGCGGACGCGCCGGTGGTGCTCGCAGTAGCGGTCCTGGTGGTCGAGGCCCCGGCCGAGGAGGTTCTGGTCCTGGTCGTGGTGGACGTCCCCGCAGACCCCGAACCAATGTTCCGGCTGAATCCGATTATGAGGAAAAGAACCTCGAAATCGCTCGCGTTACTCGTGTAACGAAGGGTGGAAAGCGCATGCGCTTTCGCGCCCTTTCCGTTATCGGTAATCGTAAAGGCCGCGTCGGATTTGGTTTGGCAAAAGGAACGGATGTCGCAGGTGCGACTACAAAAGCCATGGCGCAAGCACGTAAAGCTCTTTTGACGGTTCCTATTGTGGATGAGACTATTCCGCATGTAGTCCGCGCAAAGTTCGGTGCAGCTATCGTGCTTTTGAAGCCGGCTCCAAAAGGAACGGGAATCAAAGCTGGTGGTGCTGTTCGTACGGTTCTCGAACTTGCGGGAGTTCCGAATATTGTTTCGAAAATCATGGGATCCAATAACAAGACTAATAACGTGAAGGCAACCTTTGAAGCTCTTCGTCAGCTTCGCGCTCCAAAGGCAACCTCTTCCTCTAAGCCGGAAGAAAAGAAGGTTGAAGAGAAAGCTGCTTAATTGAATTTTCTTATGGCACTTACTTTACACACGCTCTCTTCGAGTAAGGGATCGAAAACGAAAACAAAACGCGTTGGCCGTGGCCAAAGCTCCGGCCGTGGAAAAACAGCCGGACGTGGTACCAAAGGTCAGCGTGCACGTACGGGTGGAAAAAAGAAGCTGAAACTGAAAGGAATGAAGCAGATGATTCTTGGTTTTCCGAAGAATCGTGGCTTTCGAAGCCGTTTCGCGGAAGCAGCAACGGTGCCGCTTTCACGTCTTGAGGTTTTTGGTGCTGGAGAAAAAATTGATCTGGACTTGCTTAAAAAGCGTGGCTTAGTTAAGCGGAGTGATCGTCGGGTAAAAGTTGTTTTGGGAGGCGAACTAACAAAAAAACTTACGCTTATCGGGATTCAAACCAGCGCTTCTGCGAAAGCGGCTATTGAAAAGGCCGGCGGAACGCTTGAACTTCATCCTTCAACAAAAGGAAAGAAGGGCAAAAGAGAGGAAAAGGGGAAGGCTTTGAAGAAAGGTAAGAAATAAAACTATATGTGGGAAACACTCAAGCGAGCTTGGAAAGTAAAAGAGGTCCGTAACAGTATTCTGTTCGTCCTCGCCATGATGGTGATATTCCGTGTGATGGCGAATATTCCTCTTCCTGGAGTTGATCTCATCGCTCTTCGTAGATTCTTTGAATCGAACCAAGTGCTTGGCTTGCTTAATATTTTCTCTGGTGGAACGCTCTCACGATTTAGCATCGTCGCTCTCGGTGTCGCGCCTTATATCACCGCTTCGATTATCTTCCAGCTTCTTGGCATGATTGTTCCGAGCATCGAAGAGATTCAAAAAGAAGGTGAAGCAGGACAAAAGAGAATCAACCAATGGACGCGTTTGCTTACCGTTCCACTTGCGATTATTCAGTCGTTTAGTTTGCTCGCGCTTTTGAAACAGTCACAGGTGACAATTCTTACGAATACGGATTTTCTGCACTTGGTTGTGCTTATCTGTTCGGTTACAGCCGGCACGATGCTGCTTACGTGGATTGGAGAACTTATTTCCGAGCGTAAAGTTGGAAACGGTATCTCTCTTCTCATTTTTGCTGGTATCGTGGCAGGTCTTCCGAGCTTGGTTCGTCAGCTTGGAGCGACATATGATTCATCGCAAATGTTCACACTTGTGCTCTATGTTCTTGTAGCGGTTGTGATGATCGCCGGAGTTGTTTTTGTGAATGAAGGACAGCGAAACATTCCTATTCAATACGCGCGTCAATCTGCTGGTTCAAGCAGCTCGGTTGGTGGCGTCGCGTCTTCGCTTCCGCTTCGCGTTCTTACGGCGGGTGTTATTCCAATCATTTTCGCCATTTCGCTTTTGATCTTTCCATCTGTTCTTGCACAATTCTTTAGTCAGGCACGTACTCCTGCTGTAGCGGATGCGGCTCGCTGGGTCTTAACGGTTTTGCAGGATCAATGGATTTACGGAATGCTTTATTTCTTCTTAGTTGTCCTCTTCACGTACTTCTACACAGGCGTCATCTTCCATCCAGATCGCATTGCAGAAAATCTTCAGAAGAGCGGCGGCTTTATTCCGGGCATTCGTCCTGGAAAGCCTACATCGGATTATCTTCAAGCTGTTATCAACCGTATTACTCTTGGAGGAGCCATCTTCCTTGGTTTGATCGCTGTGATGCCGAATATTGCACAGGGGATTACCGGTTCTACGACCTTCGCTCTCGGTGGAACATCTCTCCTCATTGTGGTTTCCGTTGTGATTGAGTCGATAAAACAAATCGAATCACAACTAACCATGAGAGAATACGATGCGTATTAAGAAAAACGCCCTTGGGGCGCTTTTTCTTTTATCGTTTTGAAGCATCCGTGATACATTGGTAGTCTTCCTTCTATGAAGCGTAAAAGCTTTCGTGCTGTTCTGTTTGGCCCCCAGGGCTGCGGAAAAAGTACGCAGGGACAACTTCTTGCGGATCGTTATGGTATCCCT
>PCSZ01000063.1:8851-25527 GCA_002786495.1 Candidatus Uhrbacteria bacterium CG22_combo_CG10-13_8_21_14_all_47_17
TGGAGCGGGAGATTTGCTTCGCGCTGAAATGGGCGAGGGAAGCGTTCTTGGAAAAATGGTCGCAGAATATGTGACGAATGGAATGCTCGCTCCGGATGAATTGGCAGATGCTATTTTAAAAAAACGATTAAAAGAATTTGATTTGGGAAAAGGATTTCTTCTCGATGGCTATCCGCGAAATGTTGAGCAAGCGGGAACCTTGGATCGACTTTCCAAAATCAATTTAGCTATTCAAATAAAATTGAAAGATGACGTCGCTGTGAAACGGCTAACGGGGCGGTTGCAATGCCAATCTTGCCGAAGCGTATTTCATGAGTCCTCTTTACCGGCTGAGGCGCGGAAGCTCTGTACCGTTTGTAAAGGTTTGCTTGTGCGTCGAGGCGATGATACGGAGGATATTATTCGGAAACGACTGGCTGCCTATCATTTTATGACCGAGCCTCTTGCGCGCTACTATCGCCAAAAAGGTGTTCTGCTTGCCGTAAATGGTGAACAAACTATTGAACAGTTATTTGATGAGCTCACCAGAAAACTCGCAAAACTTGGTTTTATCCCTCAAACATAAATAAACTCATTCATACACAGACGCGAATATGTCACTGATTAAAACGCCGGAAGAAATCGCCAAACTCCACGAAGGTGGAAAGATTCTTTCTGATGTCTTGAGAGAAATCCGATCTGCTTGCCAAGCTGGTGTCACAACGGAAGCGTTGGATGCTATCGCTCTGCGACGTTTTCGCGAAGTAGGTGGGACGGCCTCATTTTTGGATTATAAAATCGACCCCGACACTCCTGGTTTTCCTGGAGCCCTTTGCGTTTCCATTAATGACGAAGTTGTTCATGGACTTCCTATTCCCGCGCGAGAAATTAAAGACGGAGATGTCGTCGGTCTTGATATCGGTCTTTGGTTTAAAGGGCTTGCAACGGACATGGCTACAACCGTGATTGTTGGAAAGACGGATGCAAAAACAACGCAGCTGGTTCAAGATACGCGCGAGGCGCTTGTACGCGGTCTTTCAGTTATTCGTGCGGGAAAGTCTATTTATTGTATTGGGGAAGCGATTGAAGATTTTATTACTCCAAAAGGATATGGCATTGTTCGTGATCTCGTAGGCCACGGCGTCGGCCATGCGGTCCACGAAGATCCTCAGGTGCCGAATTATCGCGATCCGCATGCAAAGCGCGTGATGATGGAAACGGGAATGGTTTTGGCTATCGAACCCATGATTGCGCTTGGCGGTTGGAATGTACGCTTGAAAGAAGATGATTGGACGATCGCGACGGCAGACGGGAGTACCTCTGCGCATTTTGAAGTTACGGTTGCCGTGACAGAAGAGGGATACGATTTGATTACACCTTGGCCAGACGCTTAGTCTTGCTAGAAGAGCCTTTTTGTGCTAGCCTCCCTGCGTCAGTCAGACAGGAGGTCCTTTTTATGGTTACAGAAAGTTTGTGGGGAAGTGAGGCGGGGCCGTTTACGGTTCGCACCAAACACGGTTCCGTTCGTGTTCAAGCCTTTCCTTTCAAGGGGCATCAGATTCTTATCCTTGCACGCTCGTTCAATATCAAGAGGGAGGCTCTCGATAAGCTGAATGTCGTGCAGCTTCCGGAAGGAGCCGCGCTCGTTCAGAACAAGGAGCTTTCGCGTAGGACGGCACAGCGCGTTACGCATCAGATTGTGACTGGCGGTATTTATGATCTCTTTCGTTCGCTGGCACATGTCGCGCGTACCGAGAAAGAGGAAGTAGGTGATATGCACAAAATGCGTCAGCTTACTTTCGACTGCATCGGCAGCATGCGCGCCTGGGGCGTCCTTTCGGGGGACGAGCAGGAAGCGGCTATTTCGCTGTTTGCTCTCATGGGCGAAGAGCTGGATGAACCGAAGCGCAATTTGAAGAAGCGTACGGCTTCCGATCGGTATCAGAAAGCAGCTCGTCTGAGGACGTCCAGGGGCAAGACGGCGCCAATGCCGGCAGCTCTTACAGCTTCAGCCGGTGCTTCGCATCTCGATAAGCGTTCAAAAGAAGCGCGGGATATCGCCAACTTCTTTACGCCTCGTCGCATCGAAGTCTATGAGCGCATTCAAGAAGTGCATCGTGTAATGGATGATGTTTGGGACGTATTCCAGACACTCTCATCCAACTTCAATGCCGTCGGACTCGCCGCAAGGAGGCCGACACAGGCGACAAAGCGTCTTGCACAAGAGAAGATTAGTAGCCTTGCACGTGCGCTTGAGCATATTCGTGTTCGGCCATACATCGGGCTTCTCGATGGTCTTCTCAAGGATCTGCGAACACTTCGCAAAGAGATTGATGCCTTTGTTCCATCAGAGGCAATGCCCGCCATTCATCTTGCTTCCTTCACGGGGCCGATACGATCGAAAATTCGCGCAATGCGTTTCATTCGTTGTGTCGAAATGCGTCTCATTCTGCCTCTTGCGTTTCTCGAACAGCGTTGGAAGCGGTGGAATAAGAGTCGACGGGAGGACGTTGCGCTTTTTTTCAGAAGAAATTTCTTGGAAGTTCATCAGCATCTCGAGCGGCTTCACGATGAGGAGCTTTCCAAGGATCTACGTGCAGAAGCTCTGTCGGTCTTTGCCGAAATTCAGCGAGGTCTCCTATTTTCTTCGCTGGCTCCAGACGAAGCTCGTAAGAGCGTACGTAAATCGAAGAAACTTCTGAAAACCCTCGTGTACAACTTCTCGTAACCCAACTGATCGTCCGTCTCCTTCTGAGACGGGCGATTTTTCGTTTTCCAAGAGCATTAGACTTGACCAGGAGTTTAGCGCATGTGAGAATGTCCTCCGCACATTGGAGGCTAAGATGAGTGAACAATTCTGGGATCTGTATGCTCGGTGGTATGACAGCATTGCTGTTCTTGAACCATATATTCAACTTCACAAGCGGGTGATCAAATCTTTGGGAGAACTTCCGGCTCATACGCGCATCCTTGATGCAGGCTGTGGGACCGGGAACCTTCTTTTCAAAATGATCGAACGCTTTCCTCAAGCGGAAATCACCGGCGTAGACAGGTCGGGTGCCATGTTGCGAAGAGCGAAGCGCAAGCTAAGCGAACTTCGCGCACGTGAGGGGGTTGGGTATCAAGCTGTGTTGTTTGAGCTCGATTTGAACCAGGATCTTCCTGGTTGGGAAGACGCGTCTTTCGATGCGATCGTGAGCGTGAACGTTCTCTATGCATTGGAGGACCCAGAGGCATTTCTTAAGGAATGCAACCGCCTTCTTGCTCCCGGAGGCCAGCTGATCCTCGCGAACCCTTGGCGAGCCGAACAGTCGCGGGTTTGGAGAACCCATTTTAACGATCTACTGTTTTTTGGTAGTTTGCAAAAATGGGTACAAACGAGTCTTCGTCTCCCTTCTTTCGGTGCTGCCCTAGCGACAAACGTGCTTATTACGCGAGCTGCAAAGGAGCGAGCCTTTCACTTCTTGCAGAGTGAAGAGTTGTATGCGCTCGCTGAACGCGTGGGTCTGTGTCCTCAAACGTTGGATTCGGATGCTTATGCTGGAACCTGCTGCTTTCTTGCGGCTGGTACGTGAAAATACTCATTTCGTGAGCGGGAGTTAAGTACATGTCTAATGGTTTTGAAGGGCGATTCATTATTCGTTCACCTCGTAGCGAGGAAGAAATGCGTGAGATGTATGCACTACGCTATCGTGAGTACTGCCGGATCGGATCTTTTCAGAAAGAGGATTTCCCTGACGGCTTGGAAAAGGATGGCTACGATGAAACTGCACAACATTTTATTAGTCTTCTTGACGGAGCGATTGTCGGGTCTATTCGAGTCTGTTTTCAAGTGGATGACCGTTTCCTTATGGAGACGGGATCGGACGCGTTCTCTCTTCCAACATGGTTCCCACGGGAACCGACTTGTGAACTTTCACGTCTCGTCGCTCCGTCTATTGGCCTCTCAGGTTCTTATTCAGGCGCTGTTCGATTTCGACAATCACTGTACTTGCTTCGCGCAGCGTGTAGATGGTCGTTGAATCACGGGTATCGTTATTGTGTCGCTGCATGGCAAAAAGCCTTTTTCGAGCGCTTGAAAGAAAAAGGGTTCCCATTGCTTGTACTGGGAGCAGGGAAGTCTTATCATCACACGGAAGTAATTCCTTGTGCAGGCTATCCGGAAATTCTTTCCGCCTATCTTTCTTCGGTACTTGAAGAAAAGTGAAAATAAAGAGCAGATTCTCGCTTGAATCTGCTCTTTTTTATTTTTTTATGGTATTATTGGCGACGTATATCTGCATTTTATATGTCGCTCATATCGTTTTTACTTTTCTGCACATTTGTCGTTAATTTAACGATTGGCATTCTTGTCTTTTTAAAGAATATTCGCAAAGAAGCGAACCAGGCCTTTGCTTTGTTTGCGTTTGGTGTAGCGATGTGGAATCTTACGATTTTTTTAACGATTAATAATTTCCCAACGCCTCTTTTCTGGGGAAGAGTTGCTTTTTCCATGGGCACGGTTATGGCTACGGGATTCCTATGGTTCATTCATGTGTTTCCCGTGCGTTCAAAACATGCACTCGCTTGGAAAGTTCTCTCGTTCTTGCTCATGATTTTTTATGGCATTCTTCCGGTTACTTCTTTCATGATTAAATCCGTTTCTCCGGCAGACGGATATATCTTGGGAGAGTTTGTCATCCCCGTTTATTTGCTTTGGCTTGTTTTTTTTATTGCCGTTCTTGTTTATGGAATGATATTTCTCTGGAGAAGTCTTGCACAAACAAAGGGAATTGTTCATCACCAATTAAAACCGGTTGTCCTGGGACTTGTAGCCTACTTGGTTCCATTTTTAATTACGAACTTATTGCTTCCGATCTTTGCGAATGATTTTCGATGGAATGGCCTTGGACCTTTATTTACCATTTTCTTCGTTGTGTCGGTTGCTTATTCCATTATTCGTTATCGTTTCCTTGAAATTCGGTGGGTTATTAAGAAGTCTACTGATATTGTTTTGTATTGGCTCGTTGCGTATCTGTTTATTATCGGCTCAAATTTTCTATTGTACAGAAGTTTTAGTGTTTCAAATCTTCAGATTGTAACCTCTTTTTTGTTCGCGGTATTTTTCCCTCCTATTATTGCCAAAATGTCTTATTTTAGCGCAAGACTCGCGAGCCACGGGACATACCTTTTTGATACGGCGGTACAAGCTGTTTTACAGCTTACGCAGACGTCCAGCGGGCTTGAAGATCTCCAAAAGGCTGTAGTAGAAAAATTACGGAAATTTTTTGGCTTTCAAAAAGTTGCGATTCTTACTCTAGGTAAGACGGATGCGTCTCAGACTATTTTTACCTATATCGAGGGGTTCGATAAAAAGCTGGGAAAAATTATCCCAAAGGCTCTACGTTTCTGTTTAGAAGTAGATCGAGATGTTGTGGAAGCGGATGAACTGCGATGGGCGCTAAACAATGATATTGCGCCAAAAAAATCTGCTTGTAATAAGCGTATGCTGCGTTTTATGGATACACATGGGATCGAGGTCATTATTCCATTGCTTGTAGGCGATGAATTCGTGGGGCTGATTTGTTTGAGCGATAAAAAAGATAAAGCGGGTCTTCGAAAGCGTGATATTGACCTCATTCGTATTTTACAGGGTGCCACAGCTCCCGCATTCGCAAATGCGGCAAAATTTGAGGAAGTGCAACAACTCTACTTGCAGATCCGTGAGTTTGATAAATCAAAGAATGATTTTATTGATGTTGTCTCGCATCAGTTTCGTACGCCGCTTACGGCTATTCAGTGGAATGCTGAAATTATTACGGGTTTAACATCTGACGCAAAAATATTGGATGCAAATAAAGATATCGGTGAACGCGCTCACTATCTTGCTGTAACGCTTGATCGAATATTTGATATTCTGAGTGTAGAAAATAAAACATTGAAATTACGTAGGCAGAAGTTTGATCTTAAAACAGTTTTGTTGAAAATTAAGCAAGACTGCGATGCTCTCTCCCCTCAAAACAACGTGCAAGTTTTTTTAAAGAAAACGCCCATCCCATTATCTACCGACCCTCAAAAGCTAGAGACGGCCCTCTGTCTCATTTTGGAAAATGCGAAAAGATATTCTCAGGCGGGTTCCTCGATTGAGATTAAGGCTCATGTTAAAAATGGCTCTGCGATCATTTGCATCGTTGATCATGGTATCGGTATTAATCCGGCGCGGTTACCTCATATTTTTGATAAATTTTTTCGAGCACCTAATGCAGTAAAATTTACTCCCAATGGAACGGGAACAGGCCTTTATCTTGCAAAACAGATTATTAAGCGCATGCGTGGTAAGATTACGGTTGAATCAGAGCTCAATAAGGGAACGATATTTACCGTGACGCTTCCTCTGGGGAAGAGCTAGCAGATTTTGTTCCGTATTGAACCGGTTCATAGACATTACGCGCGTTCCAGAGTATCCATCCGGCTGCATCGGCGTCTCGCGTGGCTTGTATTTCCGCTTTAATGCGCGCGGCTGTGTATACAGCGCCGATATCGAAGTCTTGAAGCCAGGGTCGAAATTTGGCGCGACTGTCTTCTTCTTGAATAAAATGATCTGTGGAAAGAAGCTCAGCTCCTTTATCAAGAGAGCGTTTTACAATTTCGTATGGATACAGAGCTGGGTTTGAAAATCCCTCAAATCCATTTGGATAATGTGAAGGGTAGACCATGGGGGAAATAAAATCCGCATCCGGAAAAACATCTTCAAGTCTTTGTCCAATGCCAAAATCAGAAGTAGACCAAAACGTCATGCCAAAAACATCAAAGGAAAGCGGAATGCCTGTTTCACGCAGAGTTGCCATCTTATCGAAAAATGTTTTCATGACTTCGTGCTTGGTTTGCGTTCCGTCATATTGTGAGTATCGAATAGCTCCCAGCGCTCCATCGCTGGCGAAGCGAATATAATCAAATTGGATTTCATCGAATCCCATGTCATAGGCTTCTTGTGCGAGGGCGAGCGCATATTCCGCGACAAGAGGGGAGGCGGGATCCACCCAGCCGGCGCCGGTTTTATCATGCCAAACAGTTCCATTAGCGGTTTGCATGGCTTGATCGGGGTGAAGGCGCGTAAAAACGCTGTCGCGCATGACGGCGATACGCGCAATGCGATAGATCCCAGCTTCATGCAATTGCTCGAGTCTCGCTGGAAAATCTTTCACCGAAGGGTTTTCAGCGGCATAGGCTTTTAATTCCGGATTTATTGGTTCAAAACCGAGTGCTCCATTATCTAACTTTAAGTCAATAACGGCTGTGTTTAAACCAGAAGTCTTCATGTATTGAAGGAGCTCGTCGCCACGCTTGCTCCCTGCCGTTGCCACCGTCCAGTAAATGCCACGGACTTCTTCAGGGAGCGGTGTGTGGGCCACTCGTGCTGGTTCAGGCACGGCGACCACGGGTTCAGGAACGGCTTGTTGAGTTTCAGTGGGTTCTGTAGCAACTATCTCAGGATTATCTACATGTCTTGTTAAAAGCGACCAGCCCCCTATGCCAAAAAACAGGAGAAGGGGAACGGTGACGTAGACAACCGTGCGTTTACTGAAGTTGATTTTTTGCTGTGAGTTTTCCATAGGAGTCTTCATAGGGAAGGCGGAGCTCTTTATGTGGGTTTGCTAATAACAATCATCGCGGTTCTTGGCGGGCCTACAGGAACTTGATCACCTGAATAATAATCTTGCAAGGCATTTTCTACGCGCGAGACGGGGAACCACATAGAGCCGCCAAATTGTGTTCCGGGATCATGAAGAATGAACTCGTCTTGCGCAGCATCATATCCGATGATGAGAATCATATGGCGTAGCGGCCCACTCCCTCTGTAATAAGGGTTCCCGAGAAGCGTTCCATTGATTGCGGTTATTACGACATTGCCTTGTGCTAAGACTTGTTTTATTCGTTCCGCGTTCGCATTATTTTCAATTGAGTATGTATCAAAATGTTCATATTGATGAAGAAGGCGGTTGGCCGTGTCTTGGACAGATGTGTCGCGAAAATAGCCATACACGCTTTCTTCCCAATCGCTCATCTCGATAATTTTGTTTAGAGCTGTTTGCGGTGAGAGCGCTTCTCCACGCGCCCAGGCAATCGCCATAAGCGTGGAAGCTTCTTCACATCCATCCGCTTGACGCGGATCCGACCAGTCACCGAGAGGCGCTTGTGCTACGAAAGGTGGATAGAGGAGTGAGACAGCTCCAGCAATCGTTTGTTCTATTGGAATACTTGATAAATTCGATAGAGAAATTCCAAGTCCAAATGTTTTAATAATGAAAAGCGCATCTTCCGCGGTTTTAAGCGGATATCTTTTTAAATCGGTTGGATTAACGTACCAGGCTTCTCCATGAGATTCCACTTGTAGAAGAACAGCACCGCTTAGTCGCTGACGCAGTGCTGTGTTTTCCTGCAAAACTTCCGACTCAGTAGGAATTTCAAATAGCTGCGCATTTTTGATTCCGAGAGCTTTGGACTGAAGAAAATGAAGAGCTGTTTCAGCGTGTCCGAGATAGCTACGGCTCTTTGTTACGGGAGCGATATACCAGGCTTCTCCGTGCTCTTCCACGCTCAAAAGAATTCTGCCTGAGAGTCGTTCATTAAGCGCAGCGGCTTTTGATGGTATTGCAAAAAAGAAGGGGAGCGAGCTAAGGCACGCGCCTAGCAAGAGAACATATATCTTTTTCATAGAGCTAAGCGTCCTTTTTAACCCAGACGATGGGTGTAATTCCTTGTTCTTTAAGATAGGTGTTCGCTTGGCTGAAATGACGGCAGCCGAAAAATCCTCTGTCGGCGGAAAAAGGAGACGGGTGAGGCGCTTCGAGTACCAGGTGTTTTTTTCGATCAATGAACGCGCCCTTTTTCTGCGCATAGGCGCCCCAGAGCATGAATACCAAATGTTCGCGCTTATCATTTAACGCGCGGATGACTGCATCAGTGAATTCTTCCCATCCTTTATTTTGATGCGAGCCTGCATTTCCCGCGCGAACAGTGAGTGTTGCATTTAATAGTAAGACGCCTTGCTTTACCCAGGGAGAAAGATCTCCCGACGTTGGCGCCGGTGTATTAAGATCGCTTGATAATTCTTTATAAATATTGTGAAGCGATGGAGGCGTGCGTACGCCTTCATTTACGGAAAAGCAAAGCCCATTTGCCTGGTTGAGACCATGATAAGGATCTTGTCCTAGGATCACCACTTTTACTTTATCAAATGAACATTCATCCAGTGCTCGAAATATATATTTAGGCAGAGGATAAATATTTGCAGAGGTATATTCTTTTCGTACGAATGCTGTCAGCTCTTTGAAATAAGGCTTATCAAATTCTGTAGCAAGCTCTTTTTTCCAACTGGATTCAATTTTTATTTGCATAGGTCAGCTCTTGCGCGCACTCGCATCGCTTAAAGGCGACTGTCTTTTTGTGAAGAGCCGAGAGGAATTAAAGAGAGGAAGAAAATCCGTTACAAAATTATAAAGTGCCGCTGATGCAGGACCGAGCCAACCCATAAAAACGAGGCTGAAGCCAATGAGATTCGTAAGGCCCCAGATCCATACATTTCCTTGAATGACAGATGTCATGCGGCGACTGAGGCGAATCATATACGGAAGACGAGAGAGATCATCCGTTAGAATAACGATATTGGCTGCTGTGACAGTTGTTGCGGTTCCATTTGCTCCCATGGCAATCCCAACATCTGCGCGTGCGAGAGCTGGGGCATCGTTAATGCCATCACCCACCATAGCAACAACTTTGTCTTTTTGGAGTTGTTCAATTTCGCCCATCTTTTCTTCCGGCTTCATGCTTGAATGTACGCGGGGAATGTCTAATGCATGCGCGACGCGACTTGCAATTTTTTCATTGTCGCCGGTAAACATCCAGATATTGCGAAGGCCGAGCGCGCGTATTTCGGCAATGCTTTGCTTCGCTTCTTCACGCGGTTCGTCAGCGACATTTCCAATGGCTACAGGCGTTCCGTTGAGAATGATGAGAAATACGGTCTGGCCATATTCTTCCTGCGCTTGCTTTAAGGCGGCAAGCGCTTTTATTTCTATCGGAAGCGCGAAGGCTTCGAAGGCGCGCTCATTTCCGATGATGATTTCATCTTTTCCGATGCGAGCTTTTACTCCGCTTCCCGCGCGTATTTCAAAAGCATCTGGATCAGGAATGATTTTTGTTTGCGCGCTCGCCCATTGAAAAACCGCTTTACCGACAGGGTGTTCTGAATATTTTTCCGCTGCGCCTATCAAAGGGATGAGCGTATCCACAGAAATATTATTCAGCGGCTTGAGGCCTTCCATAACGAGATTCCCGTAAGTAAGCGTTCCGGTTTTATCGAATACAAGCGTTTGAACGCGACCCAATCGTTCTAGCCACTCTCCGCCTTTTATAATGACGCCCTGCTTTGCCGCTTGCCCAAGCGCTGCGGTTACCGCAAGCGGAATCGCGACAGCCATATCGTCTGCGCAGGCGACAAGGAACAGAGCTGCTGTCATGGAAGCATCTTTTGTAATGAGATAGGTACCAAGTCCAAGAAGTCCAACGATGGGAAGAAGTCCGGATGCGAATCGGTCTGCGATTTTTTCTGTTTTTGATTTGGAGTTCTCCGCTTCATGCATGAGATCAACCATGCGTTCGATGGTTGAGTCTTTTCCAACGCGTGAAGCGCGCATTTTAAATCCTCCCGTGAGATTCTCCGTTCCGGATATAAGAGTGTCACCCGCTCGTTTGGGGCGGGGGAGAGACTCCCCTGTCACAGAAGATTCATTAATTTCTGATTCGCCCTGAATCACGATCCCGTCGACCGGAATACGAGCTCCCGGTGAAATAATGATAGTATCTCCAACTTGGATTTGCTCAATGGGGACCTCCTCTCGTTTTCCGTCTTTTTCACGGACCGCGGATTCAGGTTTTAAACGCAAGAGCGATTCGAGCGCGCTTGTGGTGCGATTTGCTGTTCTCCATTCCAATAAGCGGGCAAAAGCCAGCATGAGTGCGATGAAAGCGGCGGAACTAATTTCTCCGGTTCCGAGCGAAATGAGTAATGCAATAGAATTGAAAACATCGATAGTGATTTTTACCTTCAAAAGTCCTTTTAACCCAGACCAAAGCGTAGGGAGGGATCCAAGAAAGGCACCTGCAAAAATCAGTGGTTCTAGACCTGTGGAAAACACGGAGGCTAATAAACAAGCCCCAATAAAAACAATGAGAATTGCCTCTCTTGCGGGTGGCTTGAGAATAGTCCGAATGATATTCATGATAAGGCTATTGTACCAAAAACACGCCATGTTGGCGTGTTTTGGGGCTTGGTAGTTTTTATTCTCCTGCGCTGTCTTCCGCATGAGTCTCAAGCGTCGGAGCTTCCGTATCGTTTTCGGGGGCTTCGACTGTTGTCTCTTCATGCGCATCTTCTTTTACTCCTTGTTCCGCTTCCTGATGAGCTCCTTCGCTTTCGGGAGTCACCTGGTCTTCGGTTTGTGCTGCATCGTCGGATGAAGCGTCTGTTGAGGTTGTCTCAAATTTGTCCGTAAGCTGAGCTGCATTATTTGCGTGCACCAGGGCGTCTTGGAGCTGTCCATTTGAAAAGAGTTCCTCGGCATCTTTAAGTTCCTTTTGTGCGGCTTCAACGTTTGTAGAAGTTGAAGTGCTGTCAAGATTTGCATAGCTCTTTTTCGCATGGTCAAGCGCGTTCTGAACGCGTTCCTTGGCCTGGCCTTCCGGGAGCTTTGTAAGCAATGATTCTTTAATGGAGTCAACTTCGTCCTCTGCTTTATTCAGGTCGCTATCGAGTTCGCCATCATGCTGGCTTAAGCGTACGAGAATTGCTTCATGCTCACTAATAGCTTGGTCGAGTCCGGGAGCTAAAGCAACGGCATCTTCGTTTTTCAAATCATCAAGATGCTTACGAAGGTCTGCTACGCGCGCATCAAAACCGGCGAAAGCTTCTTTGACATGCTCGGTCGACTGCGTGTCACCTGTTTTATTTACAAGAGCTTCAGCTTCTTGAAGGCGTTTGCCGGCGAGTTCCGTATCAAGTTCGACACGCTTCGTTTGATTAAGTGTAAGAGCATCACGAACCTGCTCTGTTGCAAGTTTTACATTATAGAGAGCGTCTCCGGGGAGATCATTTTGTGCGGCAACAACGGTGCCTCCGCCACCTACGAGAAGGAGAGCGGCAATAACAAGGGCGTAGAACATAGAAGGTTGAAAAGAAAAAAATGAATGAAATGGGCGAAAGGAAGCCTTTGCTTCGGGTTGAGATATGACGGGCATCGGTTGTGCTTGCATGGCTTGCAAAAGGTTTTGTCGCGCAGCCTGAACGCGGGTCTCTTCCACGGGGAGAGACTGGGCTTTGCGGAATAACGCTTTTAGAGACATGCGTGTCATAACTGAAGCTTAGGACGATCCTTTAAGAATGAGTTTAAGGGCGCGAACCCCTCTGTGTATAAGGACGTATATAGTGCCGGGTTTCTTACCGGTTATTTCTGCTATTTCAGGAATTGTAAGTTCATCGAGATACCGAAGCGTTAAAATTTGCCTTTGTTCAGCGTTTATTTGTTCAAGAGCCCCTTGTAAAGCTTTGGTGGCTTCGGAGGCTTCTGCCTCGCGAGAGGTAGAAAGCTCCCCACGAGGCTCGAAACCCGCTTCTGTCAGCTTTTCAAGCGAGGTGTTCTGGTATTCCTTTTTTCGCGTCTGATCAATAAAAAGGTTCTGTGCCGACCGCATGGCAAAGGCTCGAAAGGAGTGTATTGCGACTCCCTTGCGGAGCGCTTCCCATATTTTTATGAATACTTGGCTCGTGATGTCCTCAGCCATCTTAGGATCGCGGCTTCGGAAAAGAATATGCTTATAAATTCCTTTTGCATGAAGGTCATAAAGCTGCGCAAAAGCCTCCTGGCTTCCTTGGCGCGCTTGTTTGAGAAGATCTTGTGTTTTTTTATCCTTGGATTCGTTTTTCATGTTGCTCGAACTTTAACTCTGTGGGAGTGTTCGAGAGGTTCGCTTATCATCAAAGTAACAGCGGACACCCCTTTTTGTCAAAAGCATATTGAAGAAAGCTTTCGCTTTTACCTTTTTTATGTAAATATGTGTGCGTGTAAGAAAAGCGGGGAGAGAATAAAACTATAGATGATTGATTACTCAGATGAAAAAAACAACTTCGCCAACAAAGAAACGAAAATCAAGTGTAGTTAAATCTACAGCTAAAAAGAGATACCCAAGAGCAACGCACCTTCCTGATTTTGTTGAAGCTCGCTGGATCCCAGAAATGAATGGTTGGGGCGTCTTTGCTTTAGAGCCGGTTAAGAAAGGGAGGCTCATTGAGCGTGCCCCTGTACTCTTTTTGCCGGAAAAGGAATATCAAAAAGTTGCAGAAACGAAATTAGAGAATTATGCCTATGGGTGGCCGCGGGGAGCAGCGATCGTCTTTGGCTATGGAAGTCTCTACAATCATTCCTTCGAGCCGAATGCGGAAGTTTTTCATGACGAAGATAATCGGTGCTTAGTTTATGAAGCGCTTCGCCCCATAAAGAAAGGGGAGGAGATTCGCGTTGATTATACGGGCGATGGCACCGTGGAAGGTATTTGGTTTAAAGAGCAAGTTGGAGCATAACAAAAAAAAACGGGCTTTTAGGCCCGTTTTTTTTATTGAGTAATCGGAGTTGTACTTGTTACTTGGAAGTTAGGACGAATTTGGATCGATTCTGTTGTTATACTCCCATCTTGATTTGTCGTTCCTATGATAGTTACATTGAGTCCTTGTGTGAGATCATTAGCTGTTCCAGAGTCCATTTTCCCTATGGCTGTTGATGTATTATAGAATACGTTTTTCGAAGTTCGAAACGGATGAACCGCCGCTGAGAAAGATAAGCATGGTGGAAATGGGGATGATGACCATTTCACCATTTAAATTCACATCGTCGATTCCTAAGATTGCGTCCGCATTATAGAGAGCTTCTTCGAGCGTCTGTGAAATGGTTTTGAGGGTTGGAGCCGCTTCGTTATACGCATCGCAAACAATTTGCGGTTGACCATCATCTCCAGTAGTTTTATTGGTGTATTCTGCGTTATTTCTCTATGAGTTCTGAAGAAAATTTTTCTGTGAAAAGATTCCGTTCTTTCTTGCGTATGATCCAGTGCAAGGAGGCGTGACTTGTGGGAAGCTATTACTTCTCCTCATTCTTTAACACATCTATGAATCGAAAAATACTTTATATTACCTCTGCCGCCTTGGCTCTTCCGACGCTCGCAATTGCGCTGGCAGCCAGTGCGGCATCCCCAGTGAGCTTTTCTTCTGCGTGGGCCGGGCATGCGTCGGCACTTACGGCGGAGCAACAGCAAACGCTTCAACAAGCACGTGGCTTGCGGGAGCAGGGGAAGAATGATGAAGCAAAAACGCTTCTTGAGAAAGCAGGAATTCCAAAGCCTTCTTTAGGGAAAGGTCGTGGACATTCTCTAATGAACCCGGCGATTCATCAGAATCGACAAGCGGTTCACGAAACCGTCGTCAATAATGATTTTGCAAAATTTCAGGAACTGACAAACGGAACTCCCTTTGGAGATAAGATTGATGCAGCTGGATTTGCGAAGCTTGTTCAAGCTCAGCAATTACGAACAAGCGGCGATCTTAAAGGCGCGCGTACGATCATGAAAGAACTGTTTCCAAACGCCCGTTTGGGTCAAGGACCTCATGGCGGACAACGCTTCCACAAACCGAATACAACAAATACAACAAAAGAGGCGAACAAATAAATAGGGCAAAAAAAACTCTCCCAATATCATGTCGGGAGAGTTTTTTTGCGAAGACTTTTATCCTCGGCGTTTGCTATGAGAGCCTCGGCGCTCTCGTGCTTGTTTGGAAAGATATTTCTGATCTCTTCGCCCGCCGTTACTCGGAGTACTGCGATGACGACTTCTAGCGTTAAAACCGGAATCGCTGGCAGAAGGGAATGAGCTCGGTCTTCCGTCTGGAAGGTCGGGCAGAGGAGAGACGGGGAGCATGGTGCGGGTCAGTTTTTCAATTTCACGCACATCACGTCCTTGATCTGGCGTGGCGAAAGAAATCGCGTGACCGCTTTGTCCCGCGCGTCCGGTTCGTCCGATGCGGTGGACATAATCATCGGTATTATCAGGAAGATCGTAGTTGAGCACGAGCTCAATATTTTTTACGTCAATGCCACGTGAAGCAATATCCGTTGCTACCAAGACGCGATAGGTTCCTTTCTTAAATCCATCCAATGCTGCTCGGCGTTGCGCGAGTGTGCGGTCTGAATGAATTTCCGCTGCCGTATGTCCCATGTCACGAACCGCACGAGCGATTTTGCGTGCGCCATGTTTTGTTCGAGAGAAAATAAGGGCTGTCCCTTCATGCTTTTTTAAAAGAGATTCAAGCAAACGAAGTTTGTTTTCTTTTTTTACAACAAAGACTTCCTGCGTCACATTTTCCGCTGCGGCACCGGCTCGCCCGATTTCAACGCGAACGGGAAGCTTCATGTAGGAATTTGCGATTTTCAAGATCGCTCCAGGCATGGTTGCGGAGAACAACATGGTTTGGCGTTCTTTTGGAAGCTGTTTAAGGATACGCTTGATTTGCGGTTCAAAACCCATATCAAGCATACGATCGGCTTCATCAAGAACGAGCACGCGCGTGTTTTCAAGGCGCACTTTTCGTTGTTCGATTAAGTCATTTAAACGCCCCGGCGTGGCAACGATAACATGCGGATTCTTTTTTAAGTTCTGAATCTGGTGATAGCTTGAAGCGCCTCCAATAATGACGGCGGTTCTCACATTTACCGGTCTTCCGATCTTTTGAAAAGTTTCTTCAATCTGAAGCGCAAGCTCTCTGGTTGGCGTAATAATAAGCCCGGTGCCTTTAGTTTGCTGCAAAAGCTGAATCATCGGGAGAGCAAAAGCTAATGTCTTTCCCGTACCGGTTTGGGCGATGCCCATAAGGTCTTTTCCTTGAATAGCAATAGGAATTGCCTGTTCTTGAATGGGAGTTGGAACGGTAAATTGTGCACGATCCAAGATCTCAAGGAGTTTTGGAGCGATTCCGAGACCGTAAAATCCCGAGTTTGGTGGTGTTGTCGTGTTGTTCATGTATGAAAAGGAGCCTCAAAGGCTCGAATATCTGTGCAAGTATGCCAGAAAATGGGCGTTTTGTCAAGCTATCTTGACACAGGTCTATAAACGACATCTTAAAAATTCGTATTCACGGGCGCATCCTTTTATGATATTTTGAAGTCTATGGAAAATAGCACCCCGCAGGACCTCGTTGCTCAAGCCAAGTCTGCGGTCCCCGCAATCACCTGCGAAGAATTAAAAAAACTTCGCACAGAGAACGAAAAACTCGTTCTTATCGATGTGCGGGAAGATGATGAATTTCAGGCCGGTCACATTGATGGAGCCCTTAATATCCCTCGGGGTGTTCTCGAATTTAAAATCGGTGAAGCCGTTCCGGATAAAAACGACTTGATTGTTGTTCAGTGCGCTTCAGGAGGGCGTTCGGCTCTTTGCGGTCAGACGCTTCAACGGATCGGATATACTAATGTAAAAAATCTTGAAGGAGGGTATACGCAGTGGTGTAAGGAATAATATGTCTTTTGAGTTCACGGAAGCGAGACGGAAAAGGGATTGGATTATTTCCATCTCTCTTTCGCTTTGTCTGATCGTGGGAGGCTGGATCGGTTCGGTTT
>PCSZ01000068.1 GCA_002786495.1 Candidatus Uhrbacteria bacterium CG22_combo_CG10-13_8_21_14_all_47_17
ACCCATGACAACGATTACCGGCGGACGCGTTTTCAAATGAGCAGCCTCTTCCTTTGAAAGGATATTCTTGAGTTTGTCCTCGCTCTCTTCCAGAGATTGAAGTTCTTTTTCTTCCGCCGATTCTTGCTGTGGTTTGTATCCAAGTTCTTCGGCAATAATTGCCGCCGTTGTGTAATCAATACGTTCGTTTTGCGAAGCGAGAATGCCCGCCTTCATCAATTGCTGAATCACACGCGTTACCGGAAGCGTTAATTTTCCAGCGAACTCTCGCACGGTAATTACGGGCGGAATTTCAACTTCTTTATTCACTTCCTCTCCTGCTTCTTCCGCTTTGGCCTGCGTCTTTACCAGCTGCTGGCGAAGACGTTCGCGCCGCGAATATTCCAACCACTTGCGATAAATTTGTTGCGCAACTCGATCGTCCACTTTGATGGCGCGTTGACCAATATCAAAACCGAGCTCCGGCAATTTTGCGAGGAGCTCTTGCGGCGTAATGCGCAATCTACGGGCGAGTTCAGTTACATTCATAGGCCTGAGTCTAGCCCCAATAGAGCAAAAAGTCAAGCATTTTGGGGAATCTTGCCTCTCTTGGTTTTCTCCCGCAAACTAGAGAAATGGAAGGATTAATCCTCATCGATAAACCCGCGGACATGACGTCGCATGATGTTGTGGACGTTGTCCGAAAAGTCGCGCAAACGAGGCGCGTAGGCCATGCAGGAACGCTTGATCCGTTTGCGACCGGTCTTTTGATTCTCGGTATTGGTAAAGCAACAAAAATACTCACGCAACTCGTTGGACTTGATAAAGCGTATCTCGTCACCGCTCAGCTTGGCGCGACAACAAATACCTATGACGTGGAAGGAACCGTTGTTTCGCAGAACGTTGAGCATATTCCGGAGGCGGAAGAAATTGAACACGCGCTTCAAGCCTTTCGCGGAGGCTATCGTCAAAAAGCACCTGCCTTTTCTGCGAAAAAAGTAAAAGGGAAAAGGCTCTATGAACTTGCGCGCGAGGGAAAGACAAATGTGGAAGTGCTACGCCCGGAAAAAGACGTCCGCATCGAACGTCTTCATATCGTCGAGTATGCGTGGCCAAATCTCACGCTCGATGTTACCTGTTCGAGCGGAACGTATATTCGCTCGCTCGTGTATGATATCGGCGAAGCTCTCCATGTGGGCGCCTATGCCAAAACCTTGCGAAGAACAGCTATTGGACCCTATTCCGTAGAAGGCGCCACTCTTCTTAAAGATCTGGATAAAAACCGGCTAAATCAAGGCCTTTTTACGCTAGACAATGCGCCCGTTTCCTGATACGCTCGAAGTACCGACCTTATTCAAGTTACGCACCGGACGCAATCAGAACCGCTGGTCGGATCTTCCAAAATTTTTTTCACCCTTCGCTGAATCTTACATAAACTGTTGCGAAGAATTATTGGTTTTTTCTCTGCTGTGTGAAAACAGAAGACTCCAACCGTGAGACCTTAATCTAAAAGGGAAACGATGCGTTCCGGGCGACAAATCTATGTCACCCTATTTTTTCCAAATTTTCGCCGGGCTTATTGCCGGCGCCGCCGCAGGATTTACCGGCGGTTATTTTGTACGAGAAGCTCGCGCGAAGAAAACGGTTAACAATGCAGAAGCAAAGGCTCAAACCATTGTAAGTGAAGCCGAAGCAAAAACGGTGGACGCTCTGCAAAAAGCCCGCGAGAAAGCCATTAAGATTTTAGAAGACGCGCGCCTCGAAGAAAAAAGAGCTCTCGATGATCTTAAGATACAGCAGCGTGCTCTTCTCGAAAGAGAAGGGGCATTTACAAAAAAGCTCCTTGAAATCGATGAGCAAAAAGCCTCCGTCGAGCAGGCAAAACAACAGCTTGAAGCAGCACAGATTCAAGTTGAACAGGCACGCGAACAAGCCGTTGAAGAAATGCAAAAAGCTGCGAATCTTTCAAAGGATGAAGCTCTTGAACGCCTCATGACGCTTGTCGAAGCGCAGCATAAAGAAGATCTTCTGACGCGCATGCGCAAGCTCGATGAACAATCCGCGGAAGAAATTGATATCAAAGCAAAAAATATTTTGTCGCTTGCGATTCAGCGTCAAGCATCTTCGCATGTCGCGGAAACAACCACGACCTATGTCGAACTTCCAAGCGAAGAAATGAAAGGACGCATTATTGGACGCGAAGGCAGAAATATTAAAGCCATTGAGTTACTTACCGGTTGTGAATTAATCGTTGACGATACGCCGGGCATGGTAACCATTTCAGGCTTTTCTCCGATTCGCCGCCAGGTAGCAAAGCGCGGTTTAGAGAAGCTTATTGCAGATGGCCGCATTCATCCCGGACGCATTGAAGAAACCATTGATGAAGCGAAACGCGATCTCGCGCTCGATATTAAAAAAGCCGGTGAAGGTGCTCTTGATGAGCTCGGCATTCCTGTTTCCAGTATTGATCCGAAACTCATTCAAATCCTCGGACGTCTCAAGTATCGAACCAGCTACGGACAAAATGCGCTTATGCATTCCATGGAAGTTGCAAAGCTTTCAACTGCCATCGCTGAAGAACTGGGCGCTGATATTCAGGTCTGTAAAAAAGGCGGACTGTTTCATGATATTGGAAAAGCCGTTGATCACGACATGCAGGGCTCCCATCCGGAAATTGGCTATAAGATCATGGAGAAGTTCGGCTTCCCGGAAGAGATTTGCTATCAGTCTATCGGCCATCATGAAGACAAGCCGAAGACACTCGAAGCCATTATTGTAAAAGCGGCCGATGCCATTTCAGGCGCAAGGCCCGGCGCGCGAAAAGACTCTCTTGATCTCTACGTAAAACGGTTGGAAGAGCTTGAAAGAACCGCCTCTTCTTTTGAAGGCGTTGATAAAGTCTATGCCATTCAGGCAGGCCGAGAAATTCGCGTATTCGTAAACCCAAAGCAAATTGACGACTATGAAGCTACAAAGCTCGCGAGAGCCATTGCAGCCCGAATTGAAAGCGAGCTCAAATATCCCGGCGAAGTACGCGTAACTTTGATTCGCGAAACGCGCGTCATCGAATACGCGAAGTAAAATTCTTCCAAGGCGCGTTTTACCTGAAAAAAGAATAACTTCTTGACAAGTTTTGCGCCCTCTGCGTGATATTTATTGCTGACTTTAGCCATTTTTGTTATGGTTGGCTCATCATTAATTCTTCATTTATTACACATCTATGAATAAAGCCGAGCTGATCAACACGCTCTCAGAACGCGTTGGTATCACAAAAAAACAGGCTGAAGACCTGGTTGAGGGTTTCGTTGATACCGTAACGGAAACTCTGCAAAAGGGTGGCGAGGTGAATATTGCTGGATTCGGAGCTTTCACGGCGAAGACGCGCGCCGCACGCATGGGCGTAAATCCGCAGAAGCCTACCGAGAAGATCCATATTCCAGCCGTAACCGTTCCGAAGTTTAAAGCGGGTAAGGGCCTCAAAGACGCTTTGAAGCGTACGGGCGCCGCAGCCGCAGAAGCTCCAAGTGCATCGCCGGAAATGACGTCGCCAAGCGAGCCATCACTCTAAAATAAGTTTAAATAAAAACCGCGCCCCTGGGCGCGGTTTTTATTTATATTTTCAAGCGCGATTTATTCCGCAAGCCAAGTCCCTACATTCTCAACAATGTCTTGCAATTTTACAAGCTCGTTTTCTTTTGACTCGCGGAATTTCCATTCCACTGAATCTTCTTTTAATGTTTTTTCTGAAATAACGATGCGTAGCGGTAAACCGATGAGATCTGCGTCCGCAAACTTCTCTCCTGGAGAGACATCGCGATCATCCCATAAAACTTCAACACCTTCTTTCTCTAGCTGAGCGTAGACATCCTCTGCTGCTGATTGAATGCGTGAAAGCGTTTCTTCGTCTTTCGCGTTAATCGTAATCAGATGGACGTGATACGGCGCTACGGATTTTGGCCAGCGCATCCCATTTTCATCGTGGAGGGCTTCCACAATTGTTCCGACAAGGCGCGTTATTCCAATTCCGTAACAACCCATTTTTGCAATGTGGCGCTCACCATTTTCATCGCTGAATGCCACATCAAACACTTCACTAAAACGACAACCGAGATCAAAGATATTCCCTACCTCAACGCCCGTGACACAGGCAAGAGGCTCGCCATTTTCCGGGCTCGCATCCCCTTCCCTTAAAGTGGCTATCTCACAGTTCTGAGCAAAGGTTCCATTTTCCGTTGTAAGGATCTTATCCTCACCGGCAGGTGTGATGACCTGAAATTCATGCGAGAATTTTTCCGTAAAGTCTCCGCCGGAAGCTTCAACGACCTTCGCCTGCACGCCACATCGCGCATACACGCGCGCATATGCTTTGAGCGCCTTTTGATAAAAATCTTCCAAATCTTCTTGCGTGGCGTGAAACGAATACAAATCTTTCATACCAAACTCACGTCCGCGCAGAACGCCGCTTTTCGCGCGGAGCTCATCACGGTATTTTGTTTGGATTTGGTAAACGGTAATCGGAAGATCTTTGTAAGAACGAAGAAAATCTCCAACAAGAGGTGTTACAATTTCTTCATGCGTCGGCCCGAGCGCATATTCTTTTCCTGTTTGGCTTTTAATTTTAAACAAGATATCAACCGTGTCCCAACGATCTGTTTTTTCCCAAGGTTCTTTCGGCTGAAGTGCCGGCATAAGAATTTCCTGCGCGCCGAGCCCGTCCATTTCATCACGAATAATAGCTTCCACCTTGCGAAGAACACGAAGACCAAGCGGAAGCCAAGAGTAAACACCTGCCATTTCCTGATGGACAAAGCCCGCCTGAGTCAAAAATCGCGCATTAACCGAATCCGCGTCATGAGGCGTTTGTTTTGTTGTTTTTGAGAATAATCGTGTCTGTCGCATATTGTTCCGAAGTTTAGCCTTCAAAGCGTTTTGCGTCCAGATGGAGAAACACCCCGTCGAGAAAGACAGGGTGTTCAGCAAGTAAGTCGTACTAGAGCTCATCGGGAGCGTCCGCGGTGTCCTCGAACGTATCAGGGGGCTCCTCCTCATGCTCGACTTCCGTGAAGACGGGTTCAGCCTCCTCCGCTACAGGGACCGTTCTAGGTTTCCTGCTCGGTGGTTGAATCTGTCGCGTATAGCGATAGCGCTCTTCGATAGATAGTTTTCCAACACAGGCATTGCAAAGGGTGAAGCCCCTTTCGATGCTATGCGAATTGAGAAAGGCTCTGCAATGCTCGCAGCGCTGAGGTGGTGGCTTGGGGTCGTGCATCTTTCCTCTTCCCCCGTCAAACACTGAAGCTAGCCCTCCTGTAGACGAAAACATCCTTGTATCTACTGGCTCTCCCATACATCCTCCTCGAAAAAAGTACCTCTCCCAGAGTCGAAGAAAATGCGTGTTTTGTCAAGAAAATAAAAACGCCCCGCCCGTCAAATGACGGGCGGGGCGAGAAGTTGGTTAGATGGAAGCCTCTTCAAAAGAAGGCATCCAATTCTTGCAAAGAGCGTATATGCCACAAAAGCTCCTTTCGAGAAGCCTTCACAGCATGAAGAAATCTCTCTTCGATTTGCTCAATGCGTTGGCGGGTTATGCCGTACTCTCTTCCAAGCTCTCTGTGCGTCTTGGCTTCATAGCCACCCAGCCCGAAAGAATGGAAGATAATGGCTCTGTCACGCTCGCTCAAGTGCTCCGCATTCTGTATCCACTCCGCAGCTTTTCGAACGTGCTTCTTGTGCATGCTGCGCGCAATACAGAAATTTTCCGGGTTGAGCGTTTCGCTCTTGAGAACATCCTGAAAAATCGATCCCTCTTCCACATGCGCACCGAGATGCGCATTAAGAGACACGTTTCCGCCCATACCGATTTGCGGACGATAACGGATGATTTTCTTCAGAAGTTGTATGCGAGTCTCCCCTTTTTTGAGATCTATCCTCTCCGCCAATTCTTCGTTCGTAGGTTCTCTCCCCTGTTCGTTTTGGAACTGGCTGATCTGACGGGAAAAGCGAGACAAGATCTCCTGAACGTGTATTGGGGTACTCACAGCTCTGTGATTCCCATGCTTCTGGACGTAGCGTCGCATTTGGTTTGTGATCCAATTGCCCGCATACGTGGAGAATTTATATCCCAATGCGGGATTAAACTTGAACAACGCGGTTCGAAGACCGAAATAGCCTTCCTGAATCAGATCGGGGAGCGAAATGCCACGTCCCGCATAGCGACGCGCAAAAAGGGCGGTTAAACGAATATTCCCGCAAATAAGCGGGGCAGCGTAATGATCACGGCCACGAACGTAGCGCTCCTTGCGGCGATTGAGGCGATAGAGTTGCTCTTGCAGCTTTTGGACACCGGCTTCAGAATCCGTTTTCTCCAATTCCTGCTGAGCGGCAACAATCTGCTCTTCCGTTTTGAGCACGCGAACATGCCACGGCTGAAAACGAGCATACAATTCGTTAAATTCTTTCGTCGTCTTTAGTACGGGGTAGTGCCTAAAGGAACGAAGATAAGCCGAGAACTCCGTCATCCCCTGATCATCCGATTGATGCGCATTGCGGCTTCTTTGCTTTTGCATCTGGCCTCTATTTTTCAAAGGTACAATAGGAAACCTGTCATGATTACACGCGGTTTGTCAATCATGCTCCCCTCTATTTTTTTCTCCCAAAGACCCGTCCTTTTTGCTCTCGCCAAGACTCGAACTTGGATCTCAGGCTTCGGAGGCCTACATTCTATCCGTTGAAATACGAGAGCAAAAAATACAGGTCTATTCTCACGAGGAGATCTGTCCGTAAAACAAGGAGAGCTTACGTGAAAATGCCTTTCATCGCAATTGTGTCACTCGCTTGACGAACGCCTTAAAGGTGCTTAGAATGGGGCCGCGCGCATCGATAGCTCAATTGGTTAGAGCAGGGGCCTCTTAAGCCCAAGGTTCTGGGTTCGATTCCCAGTCGATGCACCAAAAAAACACCTTCGGTAAATCCGAAGGTGTTTTTTTAGAGCTTGTGAATCGAAATACGAATCTGCTTGTCTCCAACTTTGAGCGTGTTCCACTCCCCTTCTTCTCCTTCGGTGAAGAGCAATTCATTTGCACGCAAATCTTTAATAAGAGCCGGCAGATCTTCTTCCATCGCTTCACGCAATTCTTTATCTACGTCCGTAACGAGAAGACTGATAGTGTCCGCGGGCGTAAGCTTCTTTTCTTTGCGAAGATTCATGACATTCCTCACGAACTCACGGCGAAGACCTTTCTTTTTAAGCTCCGGCGTGATGGCTGTATCCAAGTCCACCTCCCAATCCGCTTCAAGCGCGCCGTCAGCTTCGACGAGCACTTTTTCGACATTCACTTCTTCCGCAAGAACCGCGAGCAAATCTTCTTGTTGCGTGTATCTTGTCGCGACGTCCGTGTCACGTAGTTTTATCCGAAGAGTTCCAAGCGCTTGGCGCACAGGAATTTTTGCCGTTGCGCGCAGCTCATGCGCGCTTGATGCGATTGAGCGAAGCCAGATCATGTCTTCAAGGAGACGATCATCTATCAAGCGTTTGTCTGCTTTAGACCATTTTTCAATATGAACGGAGGCTTTTGATCCTCCTAAGTCCAAATAGATTTTTTCCGCGATAAAAGGCATGAACGGTGCAATGAGTTTTGATGTCTCGATCAGAATTTCAAGGAGCGTTTTTAAAGCATCAAGACGTTCAAACTCGTTTTCCGATTTCATGCGATCGCGCGAGCGACGAAGCCACCAGGTTGATAAATCATCGACAAACTCCCGGATCGGTCTGGAAGCCGAACCAATTTCATAGGTATCCATCCCCGTTGTAACCGTCTCTAATACTTTATGGAAGCGGGAAAAAATCCAGCGATCCATAATGTGCGCGCTTTGCGGTTTATCGATTTTTACGTCGACTTGACTTGCATACGTCTCATAGAACTTTTTCACGTTCCAGAGAATATTAATAACGGATCGCTGAATATTTTGAAGATCACGTTCACTGAAATGGAGTGCCTCCGCTTCAACAACAGGCGAGGACAAAAGATAATACCGCAGCGCATCTGCGCCATATTTCGTGAGCACATCCCATGGATCGGGATAATTCTTCAAGCTCTTGGACATCTTCTTTCCATCTTCAGCGAGAATGATTCCCGTCACGATGACATTTTTAAATGCTGGTTTTTTGAAAAGCGCCGTAGACAATACATGAAGATGATAAAACCATCCACGTGTTTGATCTTGCGCTTCCCCGATAAAGTCGGCGGGGAAATTCTTTTCAAAATATTTTTTGTTCTCGAATGGGTAATGCTGCGCGGCTACCGGCATGCTTCCCGAATCAAACCAAACATCGAAGACTTCCGGAATGCGCTTCGCTTCTTCTCCTGAGTCCGTCAATAAAATAATATCATCAATAATCGGACGATGCAGATCAATGTGTTCCGGCAGCGTACCAGGTTTCGCGCGTCGTCGAAGTTCTTCTATTGAACCAACAACGAGAATCTCACCCGACTCTTCTCCGATCCAAACCGGAATTGGCGCTCCCCAAAAACGCGTACGCGAAAAATTCCAATCTGGCGCGCTTTCCAAACCCTTTCCAAAACGTCCTTCTTTAAAAGATTCGGGATGCCAGTTCACCTTTTCCGCTGTTTTCAGCATTCCGGGTTTAAGTTTCTGAATATTCACAAACCAAGCCGGTTGCGCTTTGTAAATGAGTAGCGTATTACAGCGCCAACACACAGGAATATTGTGTTGGATTTCTTCTTCGCGATACAGCAGCCCGCGCGCTTTCAAGTCTTCAATGATCGGATTGTCTGCCTCTTTTACGCGCAGCCCCGCAAAGGGGGTGATGGCATCCACAAGCCTTCCTTCCTCGTTCACTGTCATCAAAAGAGGAAGTTCATGCTCTTTCATCATTTGGAAATCTTCTTCTCCAAACGCTGGAGCCGTGTGTACGATCCCCGTACCGCTTTCCGCACTTACATGATCACCCGTTACGACCCGATACGCATCTCCTTCAGGTGGAATAAATGTGTAGAGCGGTTCATAACGCATGTCGACAAGTTCACTCCCTTTCCATCGTCCGGTAATTTCAAATTCAACTCCACCGGATTTGAGTGGATAGTACTGTTTCAAAACATCGGATTGGCGCGCTTCCGCAAAAATGAGCGTTTCATCAGTCTCCTCAATACGCGCTGCGACATACATTAGGTCTGGATTCACGGCGAGCGCTACGTTTGCCGGAAGCGTCCACGGCGTTGTGGTCCAAGCAAGGAAGTAGGTTTTTTCTTTTCCAATAACCGGAAATTTTATGGTGATTGCCGGATCCGTGTGATCAACATAGGAATTCCCCATGGCAATTTCTTGATTCGATAGCGGCGTAGAACAGCGCGGACAATACAATGAAACACGCGTTCCTTTGTACACAAAATCTTTTTTATACAAGTCGGAGAAAATCCACCAAATGGATTCAATATACGTATTGTCGAGCGTTTTGTAGGAATGCTCAAAATCAACCCAGCGTCCAAGGCGCTCGATATATCTTCCCCACTCTTTTTCATAGGTGAAAACTGCGTTCCGACAAGCCGCGTTGAACTTGGCAATGCCATATTCTTCGATTTCTTTTTTGGAACCGAGCTGTAATTCTTTTTCAATCAAGTTCTCAATCGGAAGACCGTGACAGTCCCATCCCCAACGACGCGCAATGCGATAGCCTTTCATGGTCCAGTAGCGCGGAACGGCATCTTTAATAGCCGACTGTAGCAAGTGACCATAATGCGGAAGGCCGGTCGCAAAAGGTGGCCCATCGTAGAATACGTAGCTTTTTGATTCCGGGCGTTCTTCAATGGAACGCTCGAAAATATTGTGCTTTTTCCAGTACGCATTGATCTCTTCTTCCATTTTTGGGAAAAGCGGCTCGCGCGGCTGTTTCTCCTTTTGTCCTTCTTGCATATAATGACAAGGAGTAGCATGCGTTTATTCCGCATGTAGGTCAAGTATCTATGACACACAAAATCCACTTTTTTCTAGGAGCCGATCATGCAGGATTCGCCCTAAAACAACAAATTCTCGATACTCTCACACAAGAGGGGTATCGCGTAAAAGACTTTTCTCCAATCTATAAGGAAGGCGATGATTATCCGAGCGCCGCAAAACGCGTTGCAAAGGCGATGCAAAAAGATCCACAAGCGCTCGGCGTTCTTGTTTGCGGTACAGGCCACGGTATGGAAATGGCTGCAAATCGCTTTAAGCATATTCGAGCGTTCGTAGCGCGTACGGAGGAAGATGCAAAGCTCGCCCGGGAACATAATCATGCAAATGTCCTTGTCTTTGGCGGATGGGTAACAAAACCTCCAGCGGCCAAGAAAATCCTGCATACATGGATAAAGGCGAAGCCCTCTTCCGCGGCAAGACACAAAAGAAGGATTCACGCTCTCGACACATGAAACTTGAACTCATTCCCGCGATTCTTTCGCATGACGCCGATGACGCGCAACAAAAAGCCGAACTCTGTGCCGGACATGTTTCCACCGTTCAGCTCGATGTTATGGATGGAAGTTTTGTAAAAAACACCACCTGGCATAACGCAACGCAAGCAAAACGCTGGTCTAAGCGATTACGCATTGAATTGCATCTCATGGTTCAAGATCCTCTTAAGGTCATGAAGTCATGGAAACATATTCCTCAGTTTACACGCGCCGTCTGGCACGTAGAGGCGAATGTGGATTCCACAAAAATTCTTGACTGGTGCGCGCAACACAAAATACAAGGCGGCCTCGCGCTCAAGCCAGAGACGCCTGTCGAAGCTATCACGCCCTATTTGTATCACCCTGCGTTTTCACGCGCTTTAATTCTCGGTGTTCATCCCGGGCAAAGCGGACAAAAACTTATTCCTTCCACGAAGAAAAAGGTTAGCCAGCTTCGTGCACTTCGTCCGAAGCTTCCCATTGCTTTCGACGGAGGCATTTCCTTGCGAAATATTGATTCACTCGCAAAGAATGGCGTCACAGCCTTTTGCATCGCGAGCGCCATCTTCAAAACAAAGGACCCAAAAATAACCATTCAACATTTTCTCGATAAGCTCGACCGCATTGGCCACGTTTTATAAAAACCGCTTTTTTCTGTACACTAAAGATACTTTCTATGAAACACATCCTTCTCAGTACTGCTCTCGCGTTCAGTCTCATTCTCCCTCCGTTTGTGAGCCAAGCCGCGACGGTGCAGACAGGAGACCTTATTCGAGGCTCCCTTTCTTCCGTCTATTATATTGGAGCCGATGGAGCTCGCTACGTTTTCCCAACAGAAAAAATTTATTTTACTTGGTACACAGACTTTTCTTCCGTGAAAACCGTTACCAATGCTGAGCTCGCAAGCTATCCGATTGGAGGGAATGTCACGTATCGTCCGGGCGTCCGCATGGTGAAAATTATGACGGATCCGCGCGTCTATGCTGTTGATGCCGGTGGAACGTTGCGCTGGGTTGAAACAGAAGAAATGGCCACATCTCTTTATGGCAGCGATTGGAATACCAAAATCGACGACATTTCGGATGCCTACTTTACCAACTATACACTCGGAAGCTCTATCACAACTCCAAGCGAGTTTGATGTTTCGGCCATAACAACAAACATAACTTCCATTTCTTCAGACAAGGGGCTCGTCGTTCCAGGAATTCCGGAACCCTCGCCCACACCTACGCCTGAACCGGTAGTAGCAAGCGGTACATTGACCGCATCCAAAACAAGCGCAACGGTGAATGCTTCTATCGATTTGTTTGCAAGCGCGACCTTGAACAGCGGTCTTTCTCAGATCCGAGTGCTTTGGAACGGCATCCTTGAAAAAACCTGCACGAGTAGTCCGTGTAATGTTTCAGTAACCATACCCTCTTCTCCTGACGTTTCAACCGCTGTCGCTGAATTCAGCTGGACAAACGGTGCAACCGCCAGTGCAACAAAAGGCGTGACGCTTGATACATCGGGTCAAAGCGGCGTCCGCATTGTTGTGACCAGGCCCGAAATCCGAAGCGGTGGCATTCTCGAAATAACAAGCGAAGTTGACCAGAACATTGCAACGAAATATCTTGAAATCTATCTTGATGAAAATCTTATTCGAAGCTGCACCGATCTGAGAATCTGCCAGTACGCAGACACAGATTCCTCCCCGACCGGAACGATACATGAAGTTTATGCAATTGCGCGCGATATTCTCGGCAATACCTATCAGTCTGCTTCGCAAGAAGTTCGTGTTGTAGACAATCCACATCCATACACAACGATTGCTCTTGGAAAGACCCTCATCTATTCAGGAGAAACAATCGACGCAACCGTACAAGCCTCGGATGATGATGGCATCGCATCCACACAAATTTGGTTTAATAATTCCCTGGTAAAGGAGTGTCTCAGTTCTATCTGCACAGCGAACGTAGGTCCCATAACAACCCCCGGGTTCTATGCCATCGTCGGAAAGGCAAAAGATTTGACCGGACTCGAAACCGTGGTTACTTCGGAAAGCTTCCTTGTCCAATAGCGTTTGACGCGCAAAGTAGCTCACGGCATACTAGGGAGTGCCATTATTCATTTTATTTCTTTTTTTCTTTCTTCATGTCTATGAAAAATTTGCTGCAACGCAGCTTAGCTATCTTAGGTTCCGTGGCTATGCTCGCAGCGCCACTTGCTTCACAAGCTGCCGTAACAACCAGCTTCAGTGCCGGTGATCTTATTAAGGGAGAGTCCTGGTCCAGCGTCTATTACTTCGCTGAAAATGGAAAGCGCTACACCTTCCCGAATGAAAAAACATACTTCAGCTGGTACCCGAATTTTGACACGGTCAAAACTATTCCGGACACCTCGCTTCAAGCGCTTCCTCTTGGAGGCAATGTCACCTATCACCCTGGATACAAAATGGTAAAAGTCGACACGGACCCACGAACGTATGTTGTTGACGGAGGTGGTGTCTTGCGCCATGTCCCATCAGAAGAGCTCGCGAAAACGCTTTACGGCCTTAACTGGAACAACCGTATTGACGACATCGCTGACGCCTTCTTCGTGAACTACCAAATCGGTACACCGCTCGCAACGGTCGCCGATTACAATCCGGCCGATGTTATGACCTTGTCGCCAACTATTTCGCAGGATAAAAATCTTGCCGGCGCACTTGTAACCGTAACTATTGGGTCTGTGGAGAGCGGATTCGTTCCGAAGACGATTACCGTTAAAGTAGGTTCAGAAGTTACATGGGTAAACCGTGATAACCATGTCCACTCGGTCGCTTCAGACGCATTCAACTCGCCTGTCTTACAGCCGAATGAAGAGTACACGCGCCGCTTTACAACGGTTGGATCCTTCAACTACAACGATGGAGGCTACCCGGCAACGCAAGCGACGATTAATGTCGTAAACTAATTAGGAATAGAAGTGCAAAACCGCTCCGGCTTATGTCGGAGCGGTTTTCTTTTTCTCCTGTCTGCATTTCAGGTATGCTGTTGGCATATGCCTCCTATCAAATACACAGAAACAACCAGAAAACGTTTTTGGGCCGCTATTTTTCTTCTGAGTCTTTTTTTTATTCTAGCAATCATAGCTCTCATTTATCAGTCCTCACGCGCAATTAACTGGCACACGTCTCCCCTCTTTGGTGGGGGTGAAATGATGATGGATTCTGCTAGTGTCGTTGGTGCGCCTGAGATGATGCAAGAAACAAGCTTCGCTCCCATGCCTCCCGAGACACCAACCGGAGCCACGCCGGAAGACCGTGCACTCATTGGACCAAAAATTATTCAAAATGGGAGTCTTACGCTTCGCGTGGACGATGCCACACAACGTTTGGAAGACTTGCGGGGAATCGCTGATAAAGTGAGCGGCTTTGTCGAAAATGCAACCATTCAGGACCGCGCGGGTATAAAAACAGCTCAAGCCACGCTTCGTGTTCCGGTGGAGCAATTTGATACCACACGAGAAAAAATCAAACAGCTTGCCTCAACGGTGTTTGCCGAATCCACAAATGCGGTAGACGTAACCGCGGACTATATTGATCTGGATGCGCGCCTCACAGCAGCAAAGGCTGAGGAGGCTCAGTATCTGGAGATTCTTAAGCAAGCAAAGACTGTACAAGACACATTAAATGTAACCAGCCGACTCGCGGAAGTTCGAACCCAAATTGAACAGCTTCAGGGCCAAATGCGTTATCTAAGCGATCGTACGGATTATGCGACCATTCAGGTCACAATGACGGAAGAAGCGCGCGTAGAAGCTCCTACACGCATCTGGAAGCCCGGTGAGACCTTCCGTGCCGCTGTTCAAGGACTCGTCATTACGCTTCAAGGAACCGTTGATGCTCTTATCGCAGCAAGTGTCTTCTTGATTGGGCTCCTGCTTCCCATCTTTATCGTTCTTGGAATCCTTACTTGGCTTGTACTCTTCTTCGTAAGAAAATTCTTCTCCAAAATTAGGCGTTCCTAAATTCCTATGATACCGCATCTTCATGAAAAAGAAGTAAAGCGTCTTGAACTGATCGCGAACAAGCTCCGCCAGCATGTTATTGAGATGCTGGTGCACGCTGGTTCCGGTCACCAGGGCGGGCCGCTTGGTTTAGCAGATATATTCGCGGTTCTCTACTTCCACGTTCTCAACCAAAAACCGAAAAAACCTCTTTGGGAAGACCGAGATCGGCTCATTCTTTCCAATGGACATGTTTGTCCCATTCGCTATGCCGCCATGGCGGAGGCAGGCTATTTCCCCAAGAAAGAGCTTTTAACACTCCGAAAGTTCGGCTCTCGCCTGCAGGGGCATCCGGAACGTGTTCTCATGCCTGCACTTGAATCAACTTCAGGCCCGCTTGGCGCAGGCCTCGCACAAGCCGCCGGTATCGCCTACGCCGCTCGAATGGACAAAAAAAGCTATCACACATTCTGTGTCACCTCCGATGGCGAACATGAAGCCGGGCTTCACTGGGAAGCGGCTATGTTCGCAGGAAAAAACAAGCTAGATAATCTCATCGCTATCGTAGATCGTAACAATATTCAAATTGACGGCGACACGGAAAATATCATGCCGCTTGAACCGCTGCGTGAAAAATACGAATCGTTTCATTGGTTTGTTATTGAATGTAATGGAAATGATATCCGCGATATTGTGCGTGCGCTGGAAGAAGCAAAGGTCGTCCGTCAAAAACCGATCGTGATTATTGCATACACGGTTCCCGGCGAAGGCGTAAGCTTTATGGAAAATGATTTCCATTGGCATAGCGCCCCCTTTAAAGATGACCAAGCAGGAAAAGCCATGAAAGAGTTGCGCGCAGAGGCGGCAGAATTAAAAGCTGATCACAAGAAACGATAATATGTTAAAAAAAGAAGCCTATCTCGCAGAAAATTTATTCGCCAAAGATTTAGAACAAATTCCCACCCGCGATGGATACGGGGAAGGCATTGTTGAGGCGGCCGCGAAAAACACAAACATTGTTGTTCTTTGCGCAGACTTAACCGACTCCACGCGTAATGCGGAGTTCAAAAAGCTCTTCCCCAAACGTTTTGTACAAGTTGGCGTTCAAGAACAGTTGCTGGCCGCCTCTGCGGCCGGCTTTGCGCTTGGGGGCAAAATCCCATTCATTACTTCCTATGCCATGTTCTGCCCGGGACGCGCCTGGGAACAAATCCGAACGAATATTTGTTTGAATGATGTAAATGTAAAAATTATCGGAAGCCACGCGGGTGTTTCCGTCGGACCGGACGGCGCAACACATCAGGCCATCGAAGACATTGCCATTACACGTGTTATTCCAAACATGACGGTTATTGCTCCTTGTGATTTTCACGAAGCACAAAAGGCCACCGTTGCCATCGCAAAATGGGATGGGCCGTGCTATGTCCGCTATGCAAGAGAGAGTACACCTGTTTTCACGACAAAACGCACTCCATTCACCATTGGAAAGGCAACCGTCATGCGAGAAGGAAAAGATGTGGCGATTATCGCTTGCGGTCCTCTTCTCTGGAATGCGCTCAAGGCCGCAGATGAACTCGCAAAACAAAAGATCCAATGTCGCGTCATAAATTCACACACAATTAAACCTCTTGATGAAAAAACCGTCATAGCCGCAGCCGAGGACTGTAAAGCCATCGTCACTGTTGAAGAACATCAAATTGCAGGTGGCCTTGGCGGAGCTGTCGCCGAATGTCTCGCAAAAACCTATCCTGTTCCTATGGAATTTATCGGCGTTCGAGATCGTTTTGGCGAGTCCGGAGATCCAAAAGAGCTCATTGAGCATTTCGGCATGGGCGTAAAACATATTAGGACAGCTGTCAAAAAAGTTCTAAAACGAAAATAGCCTTTATTTATTGTCATAATTTTGACAATAAACCCCTTGACAAAGTTGTGTATTTGTGTTACACTACCCTAGTACCGTGCCTCAAAAATCGCCTAGGCTAACCTTAGCCAAAAAAGACGTAAATAAATGGCAATAAAGCAAAACCCCCTGCTTTATGCATAAACCCAACTCTTTAACAGTTGGGTTTATTGTTTTTACCGAGTATTTTCAGACGTAACAGGCTATGCCCCTGTATTCGTATTCTCTTAGAGAGCTTCCTAACAAACTAAACATGAAAACCCCGTACTAGTACGGTACGGGGTTTTTATGGCGGTGTCTATTGTACAAAATTCGAACTTATTTTGAAAGCAATCCCGACTAATCGCACGCGCGAAGCGCGTGGTGGCTCTGAATTGAATCGTACGCTCCACGAAAGCCCCGCCACCGCCTCGCTTCACTCGGCAACCCCAAAAAGAAAA
>PCSZ01000028.1:0-3604 GCA_002786495.1 Candidatus Uhrbacteria bacterium CG22_combo_CG10-13_8_21_14_all_47_17
ACGCGGTACAGCATCGCGTTTCAACTGCCGAGATTGTGGATGGACCGCCACATGTCCAAAGTGTGACTTTCCACTTTCCCTGCAAGGAATACAAGCCGTGTGTCGACTTTGTGGATTTCACGAACCGGCTCCCGCGACATGTAAAACCTGCGGAGGCATCGACTTAGGGAAAGCGCTCCCCGGTATTGAGCGTCTCCAGAAAAAAGCAAAGGAAGCATTACCCGATCTTCTTTTGGAGTGGCGGACAACTCTTTCTGCGGAGCTTGAAGCCCCCTATCCTGAACATTGCCTTGTTTTGGTAACGGATCCGAATTTTCTCGCATCCGCCGCGAGCGAAGATATTCGCAGAGATGAGCGAAATGCAATTGCATTCCGAAGACTGGCAGATCAAATCGCCGCAAAACAAGGAAGCCTCATTATTCAAACACCGGAAGATTCTTATCAAAAATGGCCGCCCTGGCTTACGGAGTCCGGATATGATGTTTGGAGAACGCATGAACTTGAAGAGCGTTGTGCCTTCAAATATCCGCCCGCGTATCGTCTTGTAAAGGTGATTATTACCGGCGATAAATCCGATGCCGATACATGGATGAAACAGGCACAGACGCTTTTAGGAAATACAGCCGAACTGCGTGGCCCTTTTCCCGTATCTTTTCGGACCAAGAGCATGAAGCCCCGCTTCATTTGTCATATCCTTCCTCCTCAAGACATGGTTGAATCAAAGCTTATTTCCACATTGACCCCGCTGGCATCATCCGCCATCATAGACCTTGACCCAGTCGCCTTTTTTCGCTAGTGTATCCCCTTCATGAATCAAGAAACATTTCCTATCGTCAAAGATCCAACACCGAGCTTACGCGAACATTCGCGCGTATTAAGCATGGATGAAATTTTAACACCGGAGTTTCAAGCGTACTTGGATAAGCTCGCCGCCACCATGCTTGTTGAAGATGGCGTCGGTATTGCGAGTCCGCAAATTGGCCGCAATATTCGAGCGATCATTATCAATCCAACCGGAACAATAGAGAGCTGGATCAATCCGGAAATTATCAAGGCTTCTGACACGATGGTGGAAAGCGAAGAGGGTTGTCTTAGCGTTCCCGGCGTTTATGGAATCGTGAAGCGCCATAAAAAGATTCGCGTCCGTGCCATGAACCGCCATGGTCGCATGGAAGAAATGGATGTAAAAGGTTTTCCGGCCATTGTTTGGCAGCATGAAATTGATCATGTGAACGGAATCCTTTTTGTCGATAAAGCGGAACGTATGATTAAAACCGGAAAACATATTTAATATGTCTTCGCATAAAATCGTTTTTTTTGGTACCAGCGACTTTGCTGTCCCCATTCTCCGTCGTCTCGCAAAAGACGATCGTTTTGAACTCCTTGCCGTTATTACGCAGCCCGATCGACCTGTTGGGAGAAAAGCCATTCTGACTTCACCGCCGATAAAAGAAGCGGCCGTCGCTCTTAGTATACCAGTGTATCAATATGAAAATATGAAGAGCGAGGAAGCCTTTGAAGGGCTTAAAAAGCTTTCCGCTGATTTCTACACCGTCGCGAGTTTTGGTCAAATTATTCCTCAACGAATTCTCGATCTTTCAAAGCTTGGCGCGATAAATGTACATGCCTCGCTTCTCCCGAAATATCGAGGCGCTTCGCCTATCGCCGCAGCCATTCTAGCAGGAGAAAAAGAAACCGGCGTTTCCATTATGCTTATGGATGCAAAAATGGATCATGGCGCCGTTTTAGCGAGTGCTGTTGAAGCCATAAAGCCCGGTGATACGACAACCTCGCTCTCAAAACGACTGGCGGAGCTTGGTGCAGGAATGCTTCCCGAAAGCATGATTGGTTTTGCAAAAAAGGAAATCGCTGCCAAAGAGCAAGACCACTCAAGGGCAACGTTTGTTAAAATGCTCTCACGTGAAGATGGCCGCATTGATTGGAATACATCCGCAAAGGAAATTGAACGAGCCGTTCGCGCCTATATACCTTGGCCCGGATGTTTTTTTGAACTTAGTGGAAAACGCGTAAAAATCCTCGCAGCATCCCTTGGCTCTGAATCGGAAGCGGTTCCAGGAACGCATGAAATCGTCGATCAATATCCCGCTATTGTTTGCGGAGATCATTCCCTACTTGTCCTAAAAGAAATTCAGCCCGAAGGAAAAAGTACCATGCGCGGAGATGTTTATCTCAATGGCGCAAAAAACTGGAAATAAAAACACCCTCCCAAATGGGAGGGTGTTTTTATTATTTGACGACTGCCGTTGCTTCCATGGTGGAAGAACCTCCGCCTGATGCGGACTCTGACTTAACAAGACCAACGCCCTCAACCCAATATTCGGTTGTATCGGAAACGCGAGGCACACTCATTCCCGGGATACCCGTAATCGTGCTGGTCATATGCGATTCAACTTTCAACGCATGAAAGGTTCCCGCAGGAACCGTAACATCTTCAAATTCTACCGCTTTTCTATGTATAACCGTCGTCTGATTCATTTCGGTTATTCCAATGGCGGCGGCCTGTGCGGAATCAATATGAATAACAACATCAAATGAGGTATCCCATTCACTCCCGACTTTCACGTCTGCAGGGAGAAGTGGTCCTGAGACGTTCTTGGTTTCTGAGTTTACGCTTACTCCAGAAATTTGAGAGGCTAAATCAAGATAACTTTCCGGGTAAACGCCTCTGGATGTGCACTTGAGCGCCTGCTTTAATTCGACATTCGTGTCCGGAAATACATAGTTCAGCTTTGCCTGATTGCCTGTATTTTCCGTTACGCTCACTTTCATGATTTGCATTCCGGTTTTTGTCGGCATTTGATAAGAAATCGAACTTCCCGCGCGAAGCGGATAATACGGATGCGAACATCCGGCAAGAGCTGTTGGAGCAGCTGGGGTACCTGCGGCTGGCGCAGCTGTGGGCGCGGAAACTTCCGGCGTGGTTATTGGCGATGAACAACCAGCTCCAATAAGAGCAAGTAAAACGAAGGGGTAAAGCCATTTTGTATTCATAGTCATAGGTTGACATTATCCTAGCAGCTTATAAATCCCTGCGCCACTTATTGACTTCTACTCCATTTTGGACAACGATATATCATCCCTTCGGGGATGCTCATTCACAGAGGGAATTATGAACGATCGAGATGTGCGTAAGCGCTTTTTCGCGCTCATGGAGAAGAAGAATCCTTCTTATATTTCACGCTTCTTTCTAGATCTCCTTCAAGAGGAGCCCCCGCGGCTCGTCATTGTTCAGAAGCTTCTGGAAGAAGCTGAGGAGGGTTTTACCTATGAGGTCCTCGATCTCATGTGTAAATCCTGCCTTCAAGCAAATCGATTTCCGCTTGCCAGACAAATCGTCGAACTCTCGGAAAACGAGGAGGATCGCGCACTTCTTCTGTTCCTTATTGCAGAGGATACCCATAAGACACGCGACATTGATGCTGTACGAAATGCATGCACGGACATTGATGAAAATGTCGCAGCTCATACGAGAGAAAAGCTTTACCGGCTCACGGGTTTTGCTTCCGATCTCCAAGAACTACTCCGCGCTCTCGATCATTGCACAGATCCTGACCTGAAGATGGATATCTTCTGCGACCTTCTT
>PCSZ01000028.1:3626-4686 GCA_002786495.1 Candidatus Uhrbacteria bacterium CG22_combo_CG10-13_8_21_14_all_47_17
TGCAACGACAGTGCCGAAGCTCAATATCATTTTCGCCGCGATCGCCGCAGCGGATCATGATAGTTACGGAACGATGGATGATGAAGAGTTTATTCGTAAGCTACTCGAACACATTGTGAAGGCTGTCATCGCGCGAGCGGACACGGATCTTGAAATACTGCTCAAAGCTATTAATCGCTGCGAAAATATTGATCTGAAGACGAACCTTCTTTGTGACCTGCTTGCAGAAATGCCTCGAGCCGAGATCATTCTCGCCGCATTCACCGCGGCGGACAAGAATGACCAGGCAACGGCGGAAGGCAAGGAGCGTGCAGACATGCTCGTCGATTGCGCCGTGGATGCACTCGAACAAGAGTGCAACGAAAACCTCATCGTCCGCGTCGCTCAGGAGGTCGCCTCCCCCGTCATACAAGAAAAATTCTTTGAAGCCGCCATCGCGCTCTGGCATGGATCAAAAACGTTCGGTACAAACTGAACGTCCTTCCTTTTTAGCCGACTCCCTATGAGTCGGCTTTTCTTATTCCAAAAAATTCAATCAATCCTTCCGCGGCAATCAGAACGCCAAACCCAAGCGGGTGATTGAGATATGGTGTAAAAAAATGTGTTACGGCAAGAGCAATCAGCAGAACAATGCCCATGCTACCGATCCACGGTTCCGCTACACGCGTCAACCGTCCTCCGATGCTGAACAGAACCCATAGCATTACCGGAATACCGAGAACGCCAAATTTAAGCCAAAAATCCATCCAGCCCCATTCAAAAGAATAGGTCGTATACATTCCGCCTGTCGCCGTAACAATGCGAGGATCGCTCGATTTATAGGTCACCGTCGCTCCAAATCCTTGTCCTAGAATCGGCGCCTCTTTCACACGCTCCCACATAACCGGTAAAAGCGACCAGCGGCTTACCGCGGCATCTTCCCCAAGATCAGCGCGAGAACGCAGCAAGTCTGCAAGAGAACCACCTGTTGAATGAGGAAGAGGAAAGAAAAGCGCGCCAGCTACAAGAAATAATCCTAAAATAATCGGGAGCCCCGTATTTCGTATAAAGCTTTTTATTT
>PCSZ01000028.1:4774-5038 GCA_002786495.1 Candidatus Uhrbacteria bacterium CG22_combo_CG10-13_8_21_14_all_47_17
TCCCAGCCAAAAACTTCGAGAAAAAGAAATGATAATGACCGCCGTACAAAGCATCAACAGTACCTTCATCCAAGATGCTTTCAAACGTCCTGCCATACCAGCCCAAACAAGGCCGACAAAAGCGAGTACTTCGTAGATATGTGATTGAAAGAAAACGCGAAAAGCACTCGAACCTTCGCTCATTCTCGTCACTTCTCCGACGCCGGTTCGCCGCACCCAAAAATAAACTGGCTCCCAGAGAGCGCCAAAGTCATGTGAGAAAAA
>PCSZ01000011.1 GCA_002786495.1 Candidatus Uhrbacteria bacterium CG22_combo_CG10-13_8_21_14_all_47_17
AAATCGCCATGCAATTCATGCCGGACGTTTATGTGGAATGTCATGAATGTGGCAAATCGCCATGCAATTCATGCCGGACGTTTATGTGGAATGTCATGAATGTGGCGGGACACGTTATAACGCAGAGTCGCTTGAAATTCATTGGCGCGGCAAGAATATCGCGGATGTCCTGGATATGACGGTTGAAGAAGCGCGCCGATTCTTTGTGGATCAACCGCCCATTTATGAAAAACTTTCGGTTCTGCACGAAGTGGGTCTTGGCTATGTCCGCCTTGGTCAGTCGGCGACAACGCTCTCGGGAGGAGAGGCTCAGCGCGTAAAACTCTCAACAGAACTATCGCGACGTGCAACCGGAAAAACGCTCTATATTCTTGATGAGCCTACAACGGGACTTCATTTCGATGACATCAAACGTCTCTTAGTTGTCTTGAACGCACTCGTCGACAAGGGCAATACCGTTCTCGTGATTGAGCATAATCTTGATGTGATCAAGCTGGCTGACTGGGTGATTGACATGGGCCCGGAAGGTGGCGCCCGCGGAGGAGAGCTTGTTGCCGAGGGGAAGCCGGAAGACATTATCAAGGTAAAAAAGAGCTGGACGGGACGCTATTTGAAAGAAGTCCTCTAACCCTTGACGATTTTCCCCAAATTCTATACCATTTTCCCATTCCTATGGCTGAAAAAATTACATTGCCCGCAACGATTGCTCCAGAACAAGTGGAGACCGGAATGACCATCCGCGTGCATCAAAAAATTAAAGACATCACTCCTTCCGGAGATGAAAAGGAGCGTATTCAGGTTTTTGAAGGCCTGGTACTTACGGTGGGAGGCTCTGGTCTTGGAAAGACTATGACCGTGAGAAAAATCTCGGGAAATGTCGGCGTGGAAAAAATCTTCCCGCTCAACCTTCCTGCAATCGATAAAATCGAAGTTTTGAGAAAGGCAAGAACGCGCCGCAAACATATCGGATTCGTCCGAACGGCGAAAAAGAAGCGCATGAAAGAAATAAAAGAAATTAAGCTTCACAAAGCAAAAGCCCCTGTCGTAAAAGAAGAGGCAAAAAAAGAAGAGCCGGCTAAAGAAGAAAAAGTTGAAGCCGTAAAAGAATAAACAAAAACAACCTCCGATCGGAGGTTGTTTTTTATTCAAGTGTTTTGATAATGGCTTCTACTTGCTGAATTGTTTGTTCAAGCTCATCCGCGTGATTGATGACAACGAAGTCTGCTTGATCTCGAAACGCGCGTTCTTCCGTCATGGTTTGAATACGAAGTTCAAGTTCATTATCTCGGCCGGCTCGGGCGCGTAAACGTTTTTCAAGTTCGGCTTCGGGTGCGTCAATAAAGATAATATTCGTTTCAGGAACGAGGGATTTAATTGTTTGAGCTCCCTCTGTATTCAAAACAATCAGAATAGGTTTTTCTTGTTTTCGAAGACGCTCTAATTCTTGCTTGTCCGAGCCATAGAGTTCATTGTACGCGGAAGCCCATTCAAAAAATCGTTCCGCTTTAACTCCTTTTTCGAAATATTTTCGAGAAGTGAAATGGTATGCTTCCCCATTTTTCTCTCCGGGCCGCGTAGGTCTGGTGGTGGTCGTGATAAAGCGAATCAGTCCCGCCGGATGACGTTCAAGCAAAGCTTTTGCAACGGTAGATTTTCCGGCACCGGAAGGACCGGTTAGAACAATGATACTGGGAGACTTCATACGCGTTTTTTTAGTACTTTGCGCATGGCTTCAAAGGCTTTATGGGGTTCAAGGTGATATTCACGTTCTTTTCCCGTGGTCGGATCTTTAAAGCGAAGCTCAATGCTCTGCAACATGATGCGAGATGCGGTGATATTTCTTGGAGCATTTTTTGGCTTATAGAGCGGGTCGCCAATAACCGGATGGCCAAGTGCGAGCAAATGCGCGCGAATTTGGTGCGTACGTCCGGAATAGATTTCAAGCGCTAAAAGCGTTGCATGATGAAAACGTTCAACGACGCGATAGTGTGTCCAGGCGGCGCGTCCTTCTGTTTCATGCTCAGGGCGAGCGGCCATGCGTGCATGCGTTGAAGAGCGTATAATACGAAATTTAATATCGCCTTCATTTTCTTTTACTTCTCCATATACAAAGGCGAGATAGGTTTTTCTTGTTTCTCGTTGAGCAAATTGCCGCTTCAGCTCATCATAAGCGGCTTGGTTTTTTGCGACAAGCATCAATCCGGATACAGCACGGTCAAGTCGATGAACGATGCCGGGTCGCATAGGATTTTCGCCGACTTTTGCTATGGCGGGATCATGTTCCAAAATAAGGTCAACGAGTGTGCCATACAAGGTTGTTGCCGTTGGATGAACAAGAAGTCCTGCAGGCTTATCAATAAGCATAAAATCGTTCGTCTCTTCCACAATGGCAAGATCGGGGAGTTCGGCAAGTATTTCCGTATCCGTTGGAACGATGCTAGGCATGTCCGTGAGCGTGACGGTGTCGCCTTCTTTCAAAAAATGATGAACACTTGTCGTTTCTCCATTTACACAAACCTGCTCATTTTTAATGTCTTTTTGAATGGAGGCTCGCGAACGTCCTTCAATATGTTCCGTCAAAAAATGGTCCAGACGCTTACCGGAATCCTCGGAGAGTATCTTCCAGGAGGTTGTCGTTTCAGAGTGTTTCATGATTGCGGGATCATAGCCGATCCTGGCATTTCGAACAAGAAAAAAGCCTCCAGCACCCAAAAAGGGCTAGAGGCGAGGAAGTCTTCACGGCACGCGCAAAAGGCAGCGGGCGACGGCGATTTTGAAGGGTTCTGCGAACCTAGAATTGGCTTTGAGCACAACGGGCTCACGACTGGATCTTGCGGGCAGCTTTTGCCCCGAGACCTCTTCCCAAGCATCCCTCAGATAGCACCAGATATGTCGATTGCAAATCTGGCCCCTTGTCATATGCTTCGCGCGTTTCCAAACCCGATCAGCCTTATCGGGGAGAACATCGGGGACGAAGGCTTCGCTCCAAATTCTATTATTGGTACTTCGAGCTTTCCCGATAAGATAGAGCGCGCTCAGGAGATCCACGACGGCATCCGAGCGAAGAATGGGGGAATCCTCAAAATCCTCGAGAAGCTCAGCAAAACTTGCTTGAATATAAGGCGCTACGTAGAGAATGTGTTCAATACGAGTGAGACAAGAGGCCTCCAGGGTACTCATGGTGGTATGCATGGCATTCCTTTTTAAGAACCTGACAAGATAAAATCAGATTTTTTCACAGAGGTCAAGCTCTTTGACAGCGGTGCGAATGCGTCCTATCGTATGCCTGTTAAAAAGAAGCGGGACGGTAGCTCAGCTGGTTAGAGCTCCGAGCTTATACCTCGGCGGTCGATGGTTCGAATCCATCCCGTCCCACCACGCAACTCTCCGTTTATCGCGGAGAGTTTTGCTTTTTGTTTTAGAGGTTCCCTTTGACGGAGGTGAAAGAGTGAGCGAGATGTGCTACGTTTGAGAGGCTTATTCTTGCAACCATTTCTATGAAACCATTTACGGGAAATATTATTGAAATCGCAAAAGCTAATTCGAATTATCGGAAAGAAGTGGCAACCGTCACCGGCTCTCAAGTTGTAGTGATGTCCATTCCTCCGAACGATGATGTGGGCGAAGAAGTACATCATGACGTTGACCAGACGCTCCTTTTTGTTGCTGGGACAGGAAAAACGGTGTTAAACGGCGAGGAGGGTCTCATTGAAATGGGGACGATGGCCGTTGTTCCAAGAGGAACGCGTCATAACTTTATTAATATGGGAGAAGGAGATTTAAAAATTGTTACTGTGTATGCACCGCCGCATCACAAAGTTGGAACGGTGCATGCAACAAAAGCGGATGCGGAAGCCGACACGGAAGACCATTACGAATAAACAAATAAAAATCCCCCAAGAGCAGGTCGGGGGATTTTTTGTTTTAGGCTTGATAGCGATCTTCCGCTTTTTGCCAGGTAATATTTTTCCAGAAGGCTTCAATATATTTTCCGCGTTCCGTTGGGGCATAGTCTACGGTGAAGGCATGTTCCCAAACGTCCATCGCAAAAAGGACTTTTTGTCCGGCAAGATGGCCGAGCTCATGATCGCTTACCCAGACATTGAAACAATGTCCGTTTATTTCATCCTCAACAAGAAGAACCCAGCCGATGCCGCGCATTTTAGCAACGGCATTGAAGGCGTCCTGCCAATCTTCAAATGAACCGAATTGCTCAACGAGCTTCTTCTTTAAAGCGTCTTTTTCACCCGCGCTTTTTTCGAATTGGGAGAAATAGTATTCATGAAGACGCATGCCATTGAATTCAAAGCCCATGCGGCGCGTGAGCTCCGAAATTTCAACGCCCATCTTATCACTTTGCTGCTGATCTTCGGTGAGGCGTTCTAAGAGCGTATTTACGTTCTTTACATAGCCGTTATAGAGCTTGAGATGCTCTTCAATCTGTTTTTCGGATAAGCCCTCAAGGGCCTCGATTTGAAATGTTTTTGCTTGATACATAGGATATTTGGTTCAAAATCGACTATAACCGAAGAGCTCGCCCCGAGCAAATACTTGACGTTCGCTTGTCAGATACTATCCGCGCTGGGAGAATGATTTGGGTCTTTCACATGCAACAGTTGAGAGAAACAGATCGAGGCGTCGCTAAGGTGCAAGAGATTCTCTGGCTCATGCTTCCAGGCGGTAAAACCCTAACGGAACTCGCAGAGGAAGGAGGATATTTCCATTGGAATGAGCAATATCTAAATGCATATGTTCTCTTGCCGCCGCGCAAAAATGAGCATGTCGCCTTTGAAATATTGCGACTCAATTCAAAAGGACCTGTCCTTGAAAAAGAAGTAATCTCTCATATAGCCGCGCGCGGGAAAAAATCCGCCTCGGTATATGAATGTCTCGCCTTCGGAGCGAGATATCCGCAATTTTGCCGAAGCGATGTTCCGCTTGTCGCCCTCGGGAGGCCTTCGAGAGAAGGGGCGTTTTCTGGCGCCTTCTACCTTCACGGAACGCCAGAGAAGCGCATGATAGGTTTGTCACAAGGAAATGGTCCTTGGGCGCCCACGGTCGTTTTTCTTCTGCGCGCATGAACTTTCCCCTTCAAGAGCTTTTCTTGAAGGGGGTTCTCTTTTCAAAAAACCGCCCGGTAAAGGGCGGCTTTTTTATTCGAGTACTTCCAATTGTTTTTCAAGCGCGGACTGAGATTCTTCCAAATATTTCACTTGGAATGCATTAAGATTTTTATGATCACGAAGTTTTTCGAGAATGAACTCGCGATATTCCTTTAGGGATTTTACATTCACCTCTTCTTTTTTGTCGCAAGAGAAAACGAGAATATCGATGGAGTTCTTTTCCGGATCCGTATGAATGAACCCTTGTTTGGTGAGAAAGACTTCCTTATGATCACCGTTTTCAATCACAAACTCCGAGAAGCCGACAGTCGTCGTCATAGCCGTGTGGCCGGGAAAGACTTGTAAGTCTCCCGTTTCACTTGCTCCGGAAACAAGACTCGCTTCTCCATCGTACCAAGTACGTTCCGGCGTTCGTAAAGTACAGTGCATCGTTTCCATACTTAGCCGCGTGCGTGACGCTCAAGAACTTCTTCGATAGTACCGGCCAAGTAGAAATGTTGTTCCGGAATTTCGTCATAGTCACCGGCGAGAATTCCTGCAAAACCTTTCACCGTATCTTCACGTGAAACAAGCTGCCCCGGCGTTCCGGTAAACTGCTCGGCGACGTGGAAGTTCTGTGTAAGGAATTTTTGAATTTTACGCGCGCGCCCCACGGCGTTTTTGTCTTCGTCGGAGAGTTCGTCCATCCCAAGGATGGCGATAACGTCCTGAAGCTCTTTATAGCGCTGCAAAGTTCGCTGAACGCCGGTTGCTACTTCGTAGTGTTCTTTTCCTACGGTGTCTTCACGAAGAGCCGTGGAGGAAGAATCGAGCGGATCAACCGCCGGATACAATCCTTGAGAGGCTAATTTTCTTGAAAGAACGATGGTGGCGTCGAGGTGAGAGAACGTCGTAGCCGGGGCCGGGTCTGTAAGGTCGTCAGCTGGCACGTAAACGGCCTGAACGGACGTAATGGACCCTTTACGGGTTGTTGTGATGCGCTCTTGAAGAGCGGCCATTTCTGTGGCGAGCGTCGGCTGATAGCCCACAGCGGAAGGAAGACGCCCAAGCAAAGCGGAAACTTCTGCTCCTGCTTGGGTAAAGCGGAAGATATTATCGATAAACATCAGAATATCGCGTCCTTCGTCGCGGAACTTTTCGGCAATGGTGAGTCCTGTGAATCCAACACGCAAACGAGCGCCCGGCGGTTCATTCATTTGTCCGAAAACCATGGAAACTTTGTCGATAACTCCCGAAGCCTTCATTTCACGGAGAAGGTCATTTCCTTCACGAGAACGCTCACCAACACCGGCGAATACGGAGTAGCCACTATGAGCCATGGCGACATTGTGGATGAGTTCCTGCATGATAACCGTTTTTCCAACACCGGCTCCTCCAAACAAAGCGGTTTTTCCACCTTTGATAAATGGAACGAGCAAGTCAACGACTTTAATGCCTGTTTCAAAAACTTCTACGGTTCCAACCTGTTCACTAAAGGCCGGAGGTGCAGCATGAATCGGACGGCGTTCAACGGTTTCATCAAAAGGTGCGCCATTATCAAGCGGGTGTCCTGTGACATCGAGCACGCGACCGAGCACAGCTTCTCCTACAGGGGTTTGAATTTGAGAACCCGTGTCTCGAACTTCTTGTCCCGCCGCCAGTCCTTCCGTGGAGGACATGGCGATCGTGCGTACAATACCATTGCCGACATGGGCCTGCGTTTCGAGGACCAGGGTTTTGTCTGCGAGTGTTGTTTCCAACGCCGAATATTTTTCAGGAATATGATCTGGAAAATAAACGTCGATCACAACGCCGACGGCGCGAACGACTTTTCCAATGGGGGTATGTGCTTTAGCAGTCATAAGGTTTCAATTATCGAGTAGTTATTCCATGGCGGCAACCGCACCGGAAATTTCTGCGAGTTCCTGCGTGATCTTTGCCTGACGCGCTTTGTTATAGGTGAGTGCGAGACTTCGTCCAAGCTCCTTGGCGGCTTCCGTTGCATTTTTCATGGCGACCATGCGGCTGGAATATTCCGTTGCCTTTAGTTCGAAGAAAGCCTGTGTGAAGAGCATTTGAACAAGCTGTTCGCTCAAGGACTCTGCAACACGTTCTGAACTTGGTTCTTGAACTGGCTCTGGGATTGGTTCCGGTTCCGTTTCAAGAAGGTTGTGTTCAAGGAGCATGGCCGTGCCGAGAGGCAAATACGTTTTCATCTGCGTATGAAAGACAAATGGGTTTACGTACTCCGGAGCAATGAGGCGAACTTCGCGGCACTCTTTGCGTTCCCAGTAGCCGAGAATCGTATCAACGATTTCGAGCGCGTCGAGCTGGTCCAAGTCTTCCTTCACACCCTGATAGGCGCGCAGAACGGGCGCATTAAATTTCCGCGCAGCGTCATGGCTCTTGCGTCCAACCGTAATGAGGAGGCGGTCTTTCTCCGCAAGCGCATTCCAGGCCTCGGATTGAAAGAGTTCTCGCACAAGGCGAGTATTCATCGCTCCGCAAAGTCCTTTGTCTGACGTAATCAACACGAACAGGGTTGCACCTTCCGTCCGTTTTTCGGAATAGGAGAGTTCTCGAATAGACTGATCATTCTGCAGAAGAAGCTCAAGAAGACCGTGCGCATAGGAACGAATGCTCATAGCCTTCCGTTGGAAGGACTTCATGCGGCTCGCGGCGACGAGCTCCATGGCTTGTGTGATCTTCCGTGTGTTTGAAACGGACTGGATCTTTTTTCGAACTTCAATGAGGGACGACATGAGAGATCTTATTTAGAGAAAAACGCACGCACAGCTTCATCCAGATCCTTCTTCACTTCATCGGAAAGCTCTTTTCCATTTTGCATCTTGTCGACCAAGGCAGCTTGTTTCGTTTCAAATTCGACGAGCATGTTTTGAAGCGCTGGTTGAACCTCCTCTTTTGTAAGGGAATCCAGATAGCCTTCCTTCGCGGCCCAGAGAATCGTAGCTTCTTTCCAAAGCGCAAGCGGTTCATGCGGACGCTGCTTCAAAGCTTCCACGGTACGTTCTCCGCGGGTAAGTAATTTTTTGGTCGACTCATCAAGTTCGCTCGCAAATTGTGAGAAGGCCTGTAGTTCATCGTATTGAGCCAAGTCGAGCTTCGTGGTGCCGGAAACTTTTTTTATGAGATGCGTTTGCGCGGAACTTCCTACGCGAGAAACGGAAATACCAACGTTCACAGCTGGGCGAACGCCTCGATAAAAAAGTGTCGTGTCGAGGAAGATTTGTCCGTCCGTGATGGAAATCACGTTTGTAGGAATATACGCGGAAACATCACCAGCCTGCGTTTCAATAATAGGCAATGCAGTAATGGAACCGCCGCCGAATTCTTTATCGAGTCTTACCGAACGCTCAAGAAGGCGAGAGTGAATATAGAAGACGTCTCCCGGATAGGCTTCGCGTCCCGGTGGTTTTCGCAGAAGAAGCGAAAGTTCGCGATACGCAACAGCATGCTTTGAAAGATCGTCGTAAACAACAAGCACATCTTTTCCTTGATGGAGAAAATGTTCCGCTGCCGCGATTCCTGCATAAGGCGCCAAGAATTGCAGAACGGCCGGCGTATCTGCGCTCGCATTTACAACGAAGGTGTAATCAAGCGCCCCATATTCGCGCAGGGTTTCTACGACCTGAGCCGTTTTGGCATCGCGCTGACCGATGGCGACATAGACACAAACCATGTCTTGGTCTTTTTGGTTCAAAATTGTATCAATGGCAATCGTTGTTTTTCCCGTTTGTCTGTCGCCAATAATGAGCTCGCGTTGACCACGTCCAACCGGAATAAGGGCATCAATGGTCAAGATACCGGTCTGAACGGGAGCGTCTACCGGAGAACGCGTCATGACACCCGGTGCGATCGCTTCAAGTGGACGAAATTCTTTCGTTACAAGAGCTGGCTTTTCGTCGAGAGGTTCTCCGAGAGGATTTACGACGCGTCCAATAAGATCATTGGTTGCTGGAAAAGAAAGAAGTTCGCCGGAAGGACTGGCGGCTTGGCCCTCTTTGATGTCCTCATCGCCCTGAAGAACGACGGCTAAGGCGCTATCACGCTCAATTTGCATGACGAGGGCTTTCGCTTTGGCTTCTTTCACTTCAAGGATTTCGCCCAAGCGAAGTCCGGAGAGACCGGCAACGTCAATGATGCCGTCCTTTGCGGAACGGATAATTCCCGCGCGTCTGGTGGTGGACGTTTTTCCCTCGGAGGAAGCGAGCGCCGTATCAATGGCGTCTAAAAAGGCTTGCATGGAATTAGATGACATAGCTCTGTTCATGAATAGTCGTGAGTATAGTTCGTAAGCGTCCGAGCCAGCTCCCGTCTATGAGTACACCATCTGCGAAGATACGGAGTCCTCCGCCGAGAGACGGAACGGTTTGGAAGGTAATAACGGAGAACGGAAATTTTTCAGAAAGGGTTTCCTCAATCTTTTGGGTTTCCGTAGCAAGGGGAATGACGGACTGGATGAGAACGAGTGGTGCAAGAACAAATGTTCGTGACAGGCTCGTTAGTTCTGACGTAAGACCCTGGTAGCTTCCGCGAGAGAGCTCTTCGAGCATGAGACGTCCAAGGGCGCTGTCCGCTGCGGAGATTTCTTCCGTGAGAACCTCTACGCGTTTTTTTTTAGATTGGTTGAAAAAATCCGCGGGGAGTCTTGCGAGCACAGGAGCGATCTCTCGTGAGAGATAACGTGCGAGCGCTTCACGGATGGGGAGGTCAGAAGAAACTTGATCGATTTCCTTTCGAATACGTTTGGCGAAAGCAATAGGATCTTCAAAGGAATCTGAAAGAAAAACGGGATAGTCGGATGCAAGAGACTTTTTTGCGTGAAGAAGGCTGTCTTCGAGCAGCGCCGAAAGAAGCTGTTCGCGTGTCATAGCGTGTTTGAGCCTTGAAGCTCTTTCCAAGCATCTGTAACGCTTTTTTTAACCGATTCTTTCGGGGCACCGTCTCGCATCGCGCGCAGGGCGATGGCCTCAATTTTTTTCAGAAGCTCCTGCTCCACGTCTGCGACAAGGCGCTGCTTCATATCCTCGATTTGCGCATTTGCTTCTGTAAGCAAGGTTTCGCGCTTTGCTTCCGCAGCCGCAATGACGGCTTTGGCGCGCGTTTCTGCCGCAGATCGGGTTTCTGCGAGTTCGAGCTGCATTTGCTTTACAAGATTTGCGTGCTCTGCGGACCGTTGATCCATTTCTTTTTGGAAGTCGGTCTTCAAACGCTCCGCTTCGGAAAGATTTTCTTGAATATTTTTCCGGCGCTCATCAAGTGTTTTGAGAATAGGCTTATAAAGAAGTTTCGTGAGCACAAAGGCAAGAATGCCGAAGTTCACGAGATACAGCACCAACCCCCACGCGTCGATTCCAAGATTTTCAAGAGCGTTCATACGTGGGAATCATCCTCTTAGAGGACGAAGAGGATAATAAGGGCGAGAACAAGCGAGTAAATGGCCGTTGATTCACAAATAGCCATGGAAACAAGCATGTTCGTAAAAATTTTGTTTGCAACGGCCGGATTGCGACCCATTGCTTCAAGGCCTTTAGAAGCGGCAACACCTTCACCAATACCAGGACCAATAGCACCGAGACCCATACAAACGCCTGCGGCAAGAACTTTAGCTGCTTCGAGTTCCATAGGGAAAAGAAAAATAGTAAGTGAGAAATTAAGTGACAAGATTATATGCCGATTTTATAAAAAAAATCAAGAAAAGCCTCGAATGAGGCTTTTCTTACTGGAATGTTCAATTTTAGCTTTTTGCTCTAGGCGACTTCCGGAGCGGGATTGGCGGCTTTTGAATCAAGAGCCGAGGTGAGCGAGCTTCCGATAAACTGCGTTGAAAGCAGGACAAAAACGAAAGTTTGAATCAATCCGGAGAATATCGAGAGGAAATAAAAAGGAATTGGCGCCAGAAATTGTGTATAAATGGACAGTCCGGAAATAACGGCGACCATCACTTCTCCGGCAAAAATATTTCCAAACAAACGACCAGAAAGAGAGAGGACTTTAGCTGCTTCGCTAATGATATCAAGAAGTCCGAGCAAGAAATCCAGAGAAGCCTGTGCGAATTGTCCCACGTTACGCGCCTTTAAAATCGGTACGATGCGAATAAAGTTTCCGATATGATGCAGAGGAGAAATGGCGAGAGCGAGTACATTCGCGAGTCCGATAATAAAAAGGGAAAGCGCGAGCGTCATGGCAAGATCTGAAGTTGGCGTACGGAACAGATGAACATCTCCAACAAGAATATTGCCGACAAGCGGAATCAAGGAGAATTGGTTTGCGATCAGAATAAACAAAAGACAAGTCATGAGCAGAGGAAAGAATTTCTCTGCACGACGACGATCCTGAAAAGCGGGTTCAAGCTGCCCCATGAGGAATTCGGTGATGAATTCAAAAGCGGTTTGAATACGTCCGGGGATGAGCTTAATGTGGCCGCGGAACCAAAGAGCAAAAACCGTGAAGAGCACGGTAATGGTCATCGCGGTAAAATGCCCGTTCGTAAATTTAACGGGTCCGATGGTAAGAAGAACGTCGGCGGGAAGGCGAATATCAATCATACGGAATCATGAGGTGTAGAAGAGGAGTCTTGTTTAATGTCGGTTTTGAGAAGTCGAACCATGAGGACTTGCGCAACGGGGAAGGAGACAAAAAACCCGATGATTGTGCCAAAGGGTTGGGAGTGAAAGAGCATATCCGCTCCATACCCAAGCAAGCCAAAGAGCGCAATCATGCCTATGGTCGTGCCAATAACGATAAGTCTTCGTCGCCACGTAAAAAGACGCATGGGCAGGATTGTACAGATTTTCTTGAAAAAGAAAAGGCTTAGAACTTTTTCAGGTGCTTTTTTACAAAAGCGAGGCCCTCTGCGCGCGTCGTGATTTCCCCGTGATCACGGGCCTCTTCCACAGTTGCGATCAGTTCACTGAAATGAGGTCCGGGCTTCAAACCAAGCTCTAAAAGATCTTGGCCTTGTACAAGCGGTTTCTTCGGAGCCGCGCCAAAATGATATTGGGCAACGGTTTTCGCAAATTTCTCTCCAGCAAGATATGGCTCCGTCGCTTCCGGTAGGAGTCGTCCACGAAAATCCGCTTCCGCGATCGCCAGCAAGACGCGCCAGCTAACCGGAAAAGCATTCTTTACAAGTTTGCGGACGGCGTTCACATATTGTTCTTCTGTGAGCTGGCCTCTTTCAAGGGCAAACCAAATCATTCCCGGTTGAAGATGGCGAAGCGTTCCAAGAAGCGCGCCGGCAAGCACGTCATCGCCAAAGCGCCACGTTGCCAACAGAGTTCGCGTTGGTTCTTCTCCGGCAGCTTCATGTCCAAGTGAACGTATGCGCGGCACGCCATGTTTTTCTCCGGGTTTTGTTGTCGACGGTTTTCCCAAGTCATGGCAAAGCGCGCCAAGCATAATTTGCAGACATTCTTTTTCCGAAAAATCGCGTTCAGGATCGTGAATAATGTTTGCGGCGGCATCAATCACCATCATGGTATGAATCCAAACATCGCCTTCCGGATGCCACTCCGGTTCTTGTTTTGTTCTCTGCAGGAGAGCGAGTTCAGGATAGGTGTTTGAAATAATTCCAAGCTCCCGCATCAACTCAAATCCAATGGAAGGACGTTTCGCTTGAAGAAGAAGTTTTCGAAGTTCTTCCGTTACGCGTTCCGGTGAGAGCTCGCGAAGCGCTTGTTCTTCAACCAGCTTTTTCATGAGAGAAAATGTTTTTTTCTCAAGGCTTAGCTCAAAGCGCGCAGCAAACTGAATACCTCGATACACGCGCAGAGGATCTTCCGTAAACGTTGTTTCATCGACAATGCGTAAGAGGCGCTTTTCAAGATCTTGTTTTCCTTTAAAAGGATCAAGCCACTTTTGCGCGAGGGGATCAAAAGAAATGGCATTGATGGTGAAGTCGCGCCGTCGCGCCGCTTCTTCGGGAGTCAAAAGAGGATCGCTTTTGACTTCAAATCCTCGATGGCCGCTGCCGATTTTTGATTCGCGACGAGGAAGAGAAATATCCAAGTCTCCTGCAGGACTCAGGAAAACTTTAAGTGTTCCAAATGCTTTTCCAACGACATGAACTTTGTTTGGATAGAGCGTTTCAAGCAATGCTTCCAAGTCTTCCGCCGAAACGCCGAATACTTCGATATCGATATCTTTGGAGGGAATACCGAGTAGCATATCGCGAGCAAAACCGCCGACAAGCCAAGCGCGCGGTTTTTGTTTGGGATAGCGAAGGGGGAGCTCGGCTATGGCTTTGGCTACGCGTAGAGCTTCGCTATACAACACAGAATCCTGCAGAGCGGACTTCAGCCGGAACGGATTATCTGCAAAAAGTTTCATAAAACCATTCTACCGCGTTCGCAGAAGGATATAAAAATCCCTCCCGGCACGAGGCCGGGAGGGATGACTAGAACCAGGGGGACTAGGCGTTCTCTTCTTCATCCGTATCTTCGTCGTCAGACTCGTCGTCTTCCTCTTCGTCGAGGTCGTCGGCAAGGTCGTCAGCGAGGTCGTCCGGCATTTCGTCGCCGTCCTCCATTGGATCGTAGTACATAAATGTAAATACTGTTTAGAGAATAATACGTACACAGCATGCAATTTTCCTCATGCTTCGACCAAGCACGGTAGAAAAAATCACTGAATACGTGAAGGCTCTAAGAGCTCTCTCAGAACCAAGAAAATGGTATCACCGAAAAAGCACGAGAGGCTATATTTTAGCAAGGGGGGCTAGGGGAGGCGTTTGCTTATCTGGTCGATAAGCTCGTCGAGCCCTGCTTTATTCTCAGCGGAAACGAAGACGGGCGTATAGGGCGCATAGCGCTTGGAAAGCGTCCCGCGTTTAAACTTTGGTGCAAGATCAATTTTATTAAAGACATAGATTTTTGGCGTGTCGCTCACTTGGAGCACATCGAGAACCTCTTCAACTTCGCGGATTTTTTCGGCCATGAAAGGATCGGAAACATCAATCACGTGTAAGAGAAGATCCGCGGATACCGTTTCATCCAGCGTCGATCGAAACGCATCAATGAGCTGCGGAGGAAGATCTTGAATAAAGCCGATCGTATCGGAGAGGAGAACGGACGTCTGCATATTGGGAAGCCAAAGTTTTCCAACGCGCGTATCAAGCGTCGCGAAAAGCGTATCGGCAACATGAACCTTCTTGCGCGTGAGCGCGCGAAGAAGCGAAGACTTTCCGGCATTCGTATAGCCGACAATAGAAACGGTTTTGAGACCGATACGCATGCGTCTTCTGCGATGATTGGCGCGTGATTTTGTAAGACTTTCAAGCTCGCGTTTTAAGCGGCGCTCTTGCTGGGCAAAGTGGCGCTTCATCAATTCGGTATTTGTTTCTCCCTGTCCGCCACGCGTACCGGTTCCGCCTGCCTGCCGCATCATTTCCTGACCCATACCGTAAATGCGCGGACCCATATGGTGAATGGCGGCGAGTTTAATTTGAAGCTGCGCTTCAGCGGTTTTGGCATTTTTGGCAAAGATATTCAAAATAAGATCAATGCGATCCCAGGCGCGCATATGATGCGGGCGGAGCAATTCGCCGACAGCATACATTTGGCTTGCTTTTAATAGATTATTTATAATAAGCAATTCGACATGTTCTTCTTTTGCAATTTGAATGATCTCTTCCAGCTTTCCCTTCCCGATATACGTGCGGTAATTCGGAAGCGCGCGCTTTTGTAAAAGCTTTACGACAACAATTCCGCCATACGTTCGCGTAAGCGACTCAAGTTCCATGAGGCGCCGTTTTGCTTGAAGCGGCTCCATGGTTGATGGAATCACGTCGATGAGAATGGCGCGCGGTTTTTGAGAGACAGGCATAGCTCTATTGTTCGTCATGCGCGCCAAGGAATCCAGGGGAGAGTCAATTATCCCCATTGACAGACCTGGCAATGTATAGAACGGGGTAGAGAGGTGCCTACAACAGAAGAAAGGAATGTGTCATGGAAAAGTATGGAAAGAGTGCTCTCATGTTTGGGCGGTTGTTTTGCGTTGTCATCGTTCTTCTTTTTTGCGGATGTCTTCCGCAGCAAGAGGAATACGTGACGGAAGACGCCGGACAAACACAGGTGGATGCGGAAAGCGCATCATTCACGTCTCTTACTCCGCAGAGGAAGCAGGGATTGCCGGACTTTCGCGTAGAAATACCGAGAAGCAGATCGCCTCGAACTGCGTGGCGTCCGCAAACGCATCCGACGGGGACCTTGCTCGTAGACTCTGCGGGCGTTCTCTACATGGTGGTTAATCCACTGGAGCGCATGCGCATCCGAAGCGAAGACGCGCTTTACGAAGCCGGGCTTCATATCGAGGATGCCATTCCCATGAGCGCGGAAGAACAGAGCTGCTTGCTCGTAAGAACGGACACGTCTTGGTGGCCGGAGAGCGTTGCCGATTGGCACAGCTGTCTTGGCCCTGAGGAGGGCGGCTGGATTATTAGCCTCGAGCTTGGTCTCAAGCGTCGCGCTTCCTACGAGGTAATAGACAGCTGGGGATTCTATCCGTGGACGGATGAATTCCAGGGCTCTCTGGAAGATTGGAATCAGCTTCGAGAAGTTGATCGCCTATTGCCCAGACCAGGATTTATGATCCGCACGGAGCGCGGACTTTCCTATTTCGAAGATCAGAAGCGCTTTCTCTTCGAAAATGAAACGCTGGCCGAAGCTGCCGGCTATTCGCTCGAACATGTGCGGACAGTTTCGGAGGAACGGCTTGCCGACTATCCCGTTTTCGGGATGCTGACGCCCGCTTCCTTTTCCTTCTGTCCTGCAGAAACCTTCGAGAACCCACCCGATCGTGATGGGGACGCAATCCTGGATTTCCGAGACTGCGACGAAGGTGATGAATTGATCGGAGAGGGATTGCCGGAAATCTGCGACGGAAATGACAATGACTGTAATGGCATTACAGACGACCCATTTCCCGTCGGGGTTCCCTGCGAATACACGGAAGGAACATGCCGGCTTCCGGGGACCGAGCAATGCCGGCCCGATCATGAAGGAACCTACTGTGTTCCGATTGCTGGAAGGAACTGTTAGAAAGCTCCTTACAAAAACGCCCGATCCGGGACTCGGATCGGGCGTTTCTCTTTTTTAATTAGGCATGTGGCGCATCAGGATCTTCCGTGATGGCATCCGCACTTTCTTCTCCTGAGCGACGCTTATATTCTTCCCAGCGTGTTCCCAGAACTTCTTTTT